>DASWVN010000210.1:0-30693 GCA_036401215.1 Vicinamibacterales bacterium
CGGTTGACAAGGGACAGCAGCTCTCGCTCACGGCCCGCGTCGGATCGGCCTCCGTGGATCCGACGGTTCTCCGCATTGCGGTCGCGAACGTCCTGCACAACGCTATCCGATACAGTCCTCCCTCGACCGAAGTGCGCGTCCGCACGTTCGGGACCGATGCGTCATGGATCATCGAGGTGGAAGATCAAGGTCCCGGGATCGCGAAGGCACACCATCCGCACCTCTTCGAACGCTTCTATCGCGTCGATCCGGGGCGCTCGCGCGCACTTGGCGGCGTCGGGTTGGGCCTGGCCATGGCGCGATGGAGCGTCGAAGCCCACGGCGGCCACATCGAGGTGCACAGCGATGCCGGCGCCGGATCGAGGTTCCGCCTGATCCTGCCAAGAACGCCCGTTGTTGCTGATGAGGTGAAAATCTGAACGTTTAGACAGTTGATTCCACCTCATGGCCACCGTAGCGTGGAGCTCGATCGGGCTCCATGACCTACCGGCCAGATATTGACGGGCTTCGAGCTGTGGCCGTCGTTCCTGTCGTGCTCTTCCACGCCGGGATCGTCGGCTTCAGCGGCGGGTACGTCGGCGTCGACGTCTTCTTCGTGATCTCGGGCTACCTGATCACGGGCATTCTGCTGAACGACCTCCGCACCGATTCATTCTCGATCTGGCGTTTCTACGAGCGGCGAATCCGCCGCATCTTCCCGGCGCTGTTCTCGACGCTGTTCGTCTGTGCGGGGCTCGCGCAGGCCATCATGCTGCCGGAGGACTTCGAGCACTTCGGGCGCAGCATGCTGGCGGTGACGTTCTTCGTTTCGAACATGCTGTTTGCGGGCCAGGGTGGCTACTTCGATCGGCCGGTGGACGAGGAGCCGCTGCTCCACACCTGGTCCCTGGCGGTCGAAGAGCAGTTCTACATCCTGTTCCCGATCTGTTTGTTCATCCTCTGGCGCCTGACACGCAACGTGCGTCAGCGGGGGCGCGTGACGCTCCTCGTGCTCGTGGGTTCGCTGCTCTTCAGTGTGTGGCAGGTAGACGCGGCGCCAACGGATGCGTTCTTTCTGCTCCCATCGCGCGCCTGGGAACTGCTGCTGGGCGCGTGCCTCGCGATCGGATTCGTGCCCATGGTGCGCTCACCGCGCGTGCACGGGATCCTGACCGCATCAGGTCTCGGACTCATCCTCTGGAGCGTCGTCGCCTACACGTCGGCGACGCCATTCCCCGGTGCGTCGGCACTCGCGCCGTGCCTCGGCGCCGCTCTGATCATTTATTCGGGCGCGGGCGGGGATTCGGCTGTGCGACGGCTCCTCAGTACGGGGCCGTTCGTGTTCATCGGCAAGATCTCGTATTCACTCTATTTGTGGCATTGGCCCTTGCTCGTCCTCGGCGAGTACTGGCTCATCCGCGGATTGACGCTCACTGAGCGATGGATTGCCGTGCTCTTGTCGGTGGCGCTTGCGACGATCTCGTTGCGGTACGTCGAGGCGCCGTTCCGGACTCGCACGCTGATCGCTACCCGCAAGCCGGTGTTCGCGGCTGGCGCCGCGCTGATGGCCGTTGCGGCTGGCCTTGGAACTGGTGTCGTACTGGGCGACGGCTTCCCGAGGCGGTTGCCCTCCGACGTCGAGCGGTTCATCGCAGGCGCCCGCGATCGGCCATCGAGAGCCGCTGAATGCAATCATCGCAGCGCCGCCGACGTGCAACAGGGCAACGTGTGCCGGCTCGGCGCCGGCGATGCCGGCACACCATCGTTCGCCGTCTGGGGAGACTCGCACGCCGAGTCGTACCTGACCGTGCTCGACGAGGTGGCGGGCGAGGCCGGACGAAGCGGGTTACTTCTGACGCGAGCAGGCTGCCCGTCATTGCTCGACGTGTCGCAGGCGCGACGGCCGGCGTACGAGGAACCGTGCACGGACTTCGGCCGGGCGGTCGTCGAACTCCTGGCCGCGCAGCCCGCGATCGAGACCGTGATCCTCTCCTCTCGCTGGACGATCTATGCGATCGGGGAACGTTACGGCAACGAGAAGGGCGATCCGGTGTACATCCGGGACTCCAGGACCAACCGGTATTCGCTGGCGGAGAACAGACGGGTGTTCGAAGACGGCCTTCAGCGGACGATCGCGGAGCTTCGTGCGATGAACAAGACGGTCGTGATCGTCGCTCAGGTGCCGGAGGTGGGATGGTTCGTGCCGACGGCACTGGCGCGCGTGCGCATGCACGATGCGCCTCTGAACATTGCGCCGACACTGCAGCAGTACCTCGATCGGCAGGCCTTCATCAACGCGGCTTTCGAGCGCGCCGCTCGCGAGCCGGGTGTCCGGGTCCTATATCCGCATGAGCATCTGTGCGTTCGCGGATCCTGTCTGGTGACCGTCAATGGCAAGTCGTTGTACTACGACTCCAACCATCTCTCGGTCTACGGCACGCGCTTCCTCAAGGAGATGTTCCGAGGCGCGTTCACGTGGACGCACGCGCCCGGGTAGAGTCATCTTTACCGGTCCACCTGCCCGCGACCGCATCTCCTGTCCGCCGGAAACTCCGAACTATGAACGGCGAACTATGAACTGGTCCGTTCGGAGTTCGTACTTCAGAATTCACACTTGAGAGTTCATAGTTCGGAGTTCATAGTTCGGCGTTTCTGTCTCTCTCTCTACTGGTTTCGTAACGCCACGATCGCATCGACCCGCGTCGCGCGCTGCGCCGGGATCCAGCAGGCCGCAACCGCGACGGCGAGGAGCGTGAACGCCATGGCGGCGAACGTGAGCGGATCGGTGGCCCGTACGCCGTACACCATGCTCTCGAGGAATCGGGCGAGCGCGAATGCCCCGATCAGCCCGAGGACCACACCGGCGAGCGCCGGCTTCACGTGCTGGCGGAGGACGAGCAGCAGCACGTCACGCCGCTGCGCGCCGAGCGCCATACGGACGCCGACCTCCTGCGTCCGCTGGTGCACCGCGTGCGCCGTGACCCCGTAGATGCCGATGCTGGCGAGCACCAGCGCAATCAGCGCGAAGCCGGCGAGAAGCACGGCGCGGAAACGCGGCTGCGCCAGTGTGTCCGAGAGTTCCCCTTCGAGCGACCCGGTGGCGAACAACGGGAGTTGCGGGTTCAGCGACTTCAGCACGGTGCGCACCGCCGGCAGGATCTGCGCCGGATCGCCGGACGTCCGCACGATGAGGGTCTGGGTGCGCGGCGTGACCTGCAGCGCCGACAGGTACAGCTCCGGACGGATGGCGCGCGTGACGTCGGCGCGCCTGATGTCCTTGATCACGCCGACGACGGTCAGCCACGGGCTGTCGGTCGCCGCGGTCCCGGCCTTGATCCGTCGTCCGAGCGGATCCTGATCCGGCCACGACATCCGTGCGAAGGTTTCGTTGACGATCACCGTGCGCGGCGCGTCGGCATGGTCCCGTTCCGAAAACGGTCGGCCGGCCGCGAGCGGGATCCGCAGCGCGTCGAAGAAGCCCGGCGAGACGATCTCGATCGGGTACTCGATCTGCTGGCCCCGGGGTGGATCCGGCTTGCCTTCGATGTGGTAGATCCCGGAACTGGTGACCAGCGGCTGGAGGATCCCGGTCGTGGTTGCCGCGTGTTCCACGCCTGGCAGGATGCGCACCTGCTCGAGCAGGCGCGCGTAGAAGGTGCGCACGTCGGACGGCTCCGCGTAGAGCGCCGGCGGCAGGCTCACGGTCATGACCGCCACGCCGCGCGGATCGAATCCGCGATCCACCTGCTGCATGCTCCACAGGGTCCGGACGAGAATGCCGGCGCCGGCGAGCAGGACGAACGCGAGCGCGACTTCGGCCGCGATCAACGTGCTGCGCGTCCGCCGGCTGCCGCCGCTGGCGCCCTCACGTCCCCCTTCCTGGAGGTGCTCGCGAAGATCCGATCTGGTGGCGTGAATCGAGGGCAGCAGCCCCGCGAGGACTGCCGAGATGACCGCCAGCGCCAGCGTGAACAGCAGCACCGGGGCATCGATGCCGATCGTGTCGGCGCGCGGAATGGCGTCCCCGCCCACGCTCACGAAGAACTCGGTCACCCAGAAGGCGAGCAGCAGGCCGAGCACGCTGCCCGCCACTGCGAGCACGAACGTCTCGGTGACGATCTGGCGAATGAGACGTCCGCGCCGGGCGCCCAGGGCCGCCCGGATCGCGAGTTCCTTGCGGCGCGCCGCCGTCCGTCCCAGCATCAGGTTCCCGAGATTGGCGCACGCGATCAGGAGCACGCAGCCGACCGCGGCCATCAACACGAGCAGCGAGCGTTCGACGTCGCCGACGATCTGTTCATGGAGCGCGACGATGTTCGCGCCGAAACCTGCCTGCACGGGATAGGTCTGTTCGAGGCGCGCCGCGATCCCGCTCATTTCCGTCTGTGCCTGCTCCACCGAGACGCCGGGCTTCAGGCGGCCGATGATCGGGAGCCAGAACGATCCGCGGGCTTCGCGCTGCTGCTCGCTCGGCGCCAGCGGTTTCCACAACTGCGCGGTGGATGGCACCCGCAATTCGGCGGGCATCACCCCGATGATCTCGTGCGGCACCCCGTTCAAGGTCATCGTGCGGCCCAGCACGTCGGGTACGCCTCCGAACTGCCGTTGCCACAGACCGTACGACAGCACGACGACCGCATCGTTGCCCGGAGTTTCGTGTTCTTCGCTGTAGAGGCGTCCCAGCACGGGTTTCAATCCGATGACGTCGTGGAAGTTCGCGGTGGTCAACGCACCGTCGATGCGTTCGGGCTCGCCGGCGCCGGTGAGCGTGAAGGCCGCGCTCCTGAACGCGGCCACGTGTTCGTAGACCGTGTTCTGTTCCCGCCAGTCGCGGTAGATCGGGTAGGAGGCGATGTCTTCCTTGATCCCCTGCGGACGGTTGTCGAGCCACATCATGGTGATCCGGTCGGCATCGGGATAGGGCAGCGGACGCAGGAGAACGGCGTTGAACACGCTGAACACCGCCGTGTTCGCGCCAATCCCGATCGCGAACGTCATCAGCGCGATCGCGGTGAAGCCGGGATTTCTGAGCAGCATCCGGATGGCGTAGCGGACGTCGCGGAGGATCGTGGATACATTCATCATCGTCTTCTCATTCGCCGAGGCCCCGGAAACGCCGAACTATGAACGCCGAACTCCGAACACTTCCTGGTTCATCGTTCGGCGTTCATCGTTCCGCGTTCATGGTTCGGAGTTCATCGTTCGGAGTTCATAGTTCGGCGTTCATAGTTCGGAGTTTCCACGGGGCCCGGGTGTTCAAGACCGAACGGTCGCTGTGCGAACCCGAACGCTCGAAACGCCCCCAAACCGCGCCCTCCGGAGCCAGGCCCCGGCCCCCGGACCCGGCCGTGATACAAAATCTCATGCGATTTTTGGGCGTTCTCTTCGTCTGTCTGTTCTCCACGACCGCCTCGGCCCAGGTCCTCTGGCCGAACGTCACCTACGATTCGGCCATCCCAACCCTGAAATCCGTCGTCGGACACGACCACGGCGACGCAATCAGCACGCCAGACCAGATCGGCCAGTACCTGGCGGCGCTGGCGAAGGCGGCGCCCGACCGCACGCGGCTCGTGCACTATGCCACGAGCTGGGAAGGCCGGCCGCTCCACCACCTCGTGATCGGTTCGCCGGAGCGTATCGCGAAACTCGACGCGATCAAGGGCGGCATGCAGACGCTTGCATCCGGCAGCGCGGACGCCGACCGTCTCGTCGCCACTCTTCCGGTCGTCGTGTACTTGATCCACGGCGTTCACGGCAACGAAATCTCGTCGGGCGACGCGGCGCTCGCGGAGGCGTACCACCTGCTCGCGGCACGCAACAACCCGGATGTGGACATTACGTTGCGGGACGCGCTCGTGATCATCGACCCGATGCAGAACCCTGACGGCCGCCAGCGGTTCCTGACGTCAAACCTGCTGGGACGCGCGATCGAGCCGGATCCGAATCCGCAGTCGGCCGAGCACGACGAACCCTGGCCCGGCGGCCGTTCCAACCACTACCTGTTCGACATGAACCGCGACTACTTCGCGCAGTCGCAGCGCGAGACGCAGGGACGCGTCAAGACGATACTGGACTGGTATCCGCAGGTCGTGGTCGACCTGCACGAGATGGGCGGGAACTCGACCTACTACTTCGCCCCGCCTGCGGATCCCTTCAATCCGCTCATCACCGAGGGGCAGCGTAAGAGCTTCGATCTCTTCGGCCGCGCGAACGCGGCGGAGTTCGACCGCCGCGGATTCCCCTACTTCGTCCGCGAGGTGTACGACGCGTTCTATCCCGGGTACGGCGACTCCTGGCCGATGTTCCAGGGGGCGATCGCGATGACTTACGAACAGGCCTCTCCACGGGGGCTCGCGTACCGCCGTGAGGATGGATCGATTCTCACCTACAAGCAGGCGGTCACCCAGCACTTCACCGCGGCGGTAACGACCGCGGTGACGGCGGCGAAGAACCGGGAACGGCTGCTGCGCGACTTCCTGGAGTATCGCCGCGGCGCGATTGCGCTGGGGCAGAAGGGGACGCGGGAGTACGTGATCCTCCCCGGCAAGGATCCCGCCCGCACCCATCGTCTGGCCAGACTGCTGGCTGCACAGGGCCTCGTGGTCAAGCAGGCGGAAGAGGGCTTTACCGCGGCGGGGCAGCAGGTCGCCGCCGGCGCGTTCATCGTGCCGCTCGCGCAACCGGGCGGACGGCTGGCGCGCAACCTGCTCGATCCCAACATCCAGATGGACGAAGCGTTCCTCGAGGAACAGGACCGCCGGCGGAAGGCGCGTCTGAACGATCAGATCTACGACGTGACCGCGTGGAGCCTGCCCTTGATGTACGACGTCGACGTCGTCGCCAACGATCGCGCGACCGCGGTGCGCCTGCGCGACGTGTCCGCCGACGAACCACTGTCGGGTCCGATTCCCGCGCCTCCCGCGGGCACCCTGGGGTACCTGATGCCGTGGGGATCCGGCGCGGCGGCCACCGCCGCCGAGGCGTTGCGCGAGGGCATCCGGCTGATCACCACCGACGAGACCTTCACGCATGGCGGCCGGCAGTACGCGATCGGAACGGCGTTCATCCGGTTCGCCGGCAATGCGGAACGGACGGATGAGAGGATCCGGCAGATCGCGCAGAAGCACGGCGCCGAGCTGGTGCCGATCAGCGAGACCTGGACCGAACAGGGGATCTCGCTCGGCAGCGGCCGTACGGCCACGCTGCGGCAGCCGCGCGTGCTGCTTGCGTGGGATACGCCGGCGTCGAGCCTGTCGGCCGGCTGGGCGCGCTACACGCTGGAGCAGCGGTTCGGCGTCCGCGTCACCGCGATGCGATCGTCGACGCTGCAGAACTACGACATGAAGGACTACGACGTCCTCGTACTGCCGTCGGGCAGCTACAACTTCAGCGAGGATGGCCTGCGCCGGCTGAAGGACTGGATCCGCAACGGCGGCACGCTGATCACGCTGGCGGAGGCCACGCGCTGGGCCGCGCGCGATCGCGTCGGCCTGCTGTCAACCGATCCGCTGTACCGCGACGGCACGCCGCAGAAGGATTCGCCGGAAGGCGGTGGGGGATCCGCCGGCAGTGGTGGCGGAGGGAATCAGAAGCCGGATCTCTCGAAGCCGCTCGACTTCGACAAGGCGATCCAGCCGGAGCGCGAGCAGCCGGAGAATCTCCCGGGGGCCATGCTCCGCGTGACGCTCTATCCCTATCACTGGCTGACGGCCGGTCTCGACGGCGACATCCAGGTGATCGTCGAAGGAAGCCGTGTCTTCGCGCCCATCAAGCTCGATGCGGGCGTCAACGTCGGCGTCTACGCTCCCATCGAAAAGCTCGTCGCCAGCGGCCACGTGTGGAAGGAGGCGCTTCCGCTGCTCGCGTCACGCTCGTACCTGATGCACCAGACGAGCGGGCGAGGCCACATCATCGGCTTCGCCGAGGACCCCAACTATCGCGCCTACGCGGAAGCGACGCAGTTGTTGTTCATCAATGCGGTGTTGCTGGGGGTCGCCCACTGAGAACGTGCGACGTGCGACGTGCGACGTGCGGGTGCTCGGTGCGGGTGCTCGGTGCGGCGTGCGGTGCTAGTGAGCAGCCCGCGGTGCTAGTGACCAGCCCGCGGTGCTACTGAGCGGCCCGCGGTGCACCTGCACAACCGCACGTCGGCACCGCGCACGCCGCACGTCGCACGTCGCACACCGCACATCGCACGTCGCACGCCGCACATCGCACGCCGCACATCGCACGTCGCACGCCGCACGTCCTCAGAACTTCGTCGTCACCGCAAAGCGAATCGCCCGCGGGGCTCCGGGCGTGATGTTGTTGTTACTGTGCGCGTTGGCGAAGTAGTCCTCGTCGAACAGGTTCTCGAGATTCACCTGCGCGCGCACCTTCGGGGTCACGTCGAAGAAGATCCCGCCGTCCACGCGCGTGAAGCCAGGCAGGATGACGAGGTTGTCGGTGGACGCGAAGATCTCCGTCCGGTGGATCACGCCGAGCGCGGCGGACCAGCGCGGCGACACGACATAGTGTCCCCAGAACGACAAGGCGTGGTCGGGCACCTGTGCGAGCGTGGCGCCCGCCTGCGCGTTGGCCGAGATCGACCGGGTGATCTCGCCGTCCTGCCAGGTGTAGCCGGCGATGACGCTGAGATCGGGCGTGATCTCCCCGGTGAGCTGGAGTTCCACGCCGGTCGTCCGCTGCGCGTCCACCAGCAGCGATCGGGTCGGATCCGCCGGATCCGGCACCGCGACGTTGCCGCGATCGAGTCGATAGAGCGCCGCCGACACGCCAAGCGCGTTCGTTGCGTCCCACTTCACACCGACCTCGTAGTTCCTGAACGTCTCCGGTTCGAGTGACTGGTTGGTCAGCGAGAGCGACGAGAGCTGGTCGCCGGCGCGCGGCACGTACGTCAGGCTGTAGCTCCCGTACACGGAAACCGGCAGCAGCGGCTTGTAGATCAAACCCAGGCGCGGCGACACGAGCCGGTCGCGGCTCGTCAGGTTCTGTCCCGTGCGATTGTTCGTGAAGTCCATGTCGAACGCATCGAAGCGGATCCCGGCCACGGCCTGCCACTGACTCGACAGCGCAATCTGGTCCTGCGCGTAGAACGCGGCGACCGTCGCCACGCCATGGTTGTCGGCATCGGTTGCGCTCTGGCGGAACGTCACCGGCGTCGAGATCGTGGGTGACGACAGCGGCGCCTGGATCGAGTTCGTGCCGGTCGCCTCGAAGTATCCGGTATTGCGGAAATTGTCGGTGACCTGCCGGCCGAATTCCGCGCCCGTCAGGATCGTGTGGCCGATCCGTCCCGTCTGCGTCCGGATCACTACGTCGGTCTGATTGAACAGGTTGGTCCGGTCGGTCGCATTGTTGTACGCCGAGATGGTGACCAGCGTCCCGGTCGCATCGACCGCGCCGGGGAAGACGTTCTGGTAGAACTTGTCGTAGATGCCGTAGCTCGTGCGGTTGCGCAGCATCACGGTCCCGTTGAAGTCGTGTTCGAGCACCGACGCGAACAGATTGACGGTGGCATCCGACAGGCTGTTGTCGGGATCCCCGAAGAACGTTCCGGCATCCGTGGCCACCGGCCGTCCGTTGAACGACGGGATCCCGCGGTCGGCGACCCGCTCGTCGTGGAAGTGCTCGTAGCTGCCGCGCAGGATCGTGGACGTGCCGAGGCGGAACGCAACCGAGGGCTGCACGCCGTAGCGTTCCAGGCCGACCCCGCTGCGATACGAATCCGAATTCTCGAACACGCCGGTCACGCGGCCGGCGACCGTGTCGTTGAAGGCGGTCCCGAAGTCTGCGGTCACGCGCCGGTTGTCCCACGAACCGATCTGTGCCGACAGCTCCCGTTCTTCGGCCCAGTTCGCCTGGCGGGTGACGCGATTGAGCACGCCGCCGGCGCCGCCGCGTCCGAAGATCATCGCGTTCGGCCCCTTCAACGCCTCGACACGCTCGAGATTGTAGACGTCGCGGAAGTACTGCACGTCATCGCGCACGCCGTCCACGAAGAAGTCCGCCGTGCTGCTGTTGCCGCGGAAGATGGGCGTATCGCGATTGCCTTCCCCCTGCGCCATGCTCACGCCAGGCATGAAGCGGACCACGTCCGCCATGCTCGACATCCGCTGATCGGCGATCAGCTCGCGTCCGACGATGCTGACCGACTGCGGGACGTCGCGAAGCAAGGTCGGCGTCCTGGTCGCCGAGACGATCGCGGCGGTTGCATCGATGGCCGGCGCATCGACGTTGACGATCTCCGAGAAGCCGGCGATCCGCAGCACGACCTCGAGGCTCGGCGTGGTGCCGGCGATCACATCGATCCGCTCGGTGGCCGCGACGAAGCCGTCCGCGTTCACGACGACGCTGTAGCTGCCGGGCGTGACGGTCAGCCGGAAGGCGCCCCGGTTATCGGTCAACACCGTCACCGGCGTGGACACGGCGGCTGCCCGCTGCACCGTCACCCGCGCCTGCGTCACGGGTCCGCCGGTCGCGTCGACGACGCGCCCGGTCAGTTCGAGACGGACCTGCGAGGGTTCGCTGATTGAAAGGGAGTCAGGACCCGGAACCTGCGCCGACAGGGCGGAGGAGAGGAGCAGAACGAGGACGCACACGACCACACGATGCATAAAGAGACGCACTCCGGTTGTTTGCGCCGGCGCGTCGTCCTTCATACAATCGCGGAAGTCGGACGCGTCAACGCGACAGCGATGACTGGTTGCCTAAGCCGAGCGTTTCGACATGGGCTCGCCGGTGTTGCCGCACCGGCGGGCCTTTTTTTTCGAGGACCAGCCCCAAGTTGAGACTGATCGCAACTTTCTGAGCGTATATCCGACCAAATTGGTCGGTCAAGCAGAATGTTGTGAAATTGTCGAGCTGTGGCGCTCTTGGGCCGGACACCAGGCGTAACGGAAAGAAGGTGCCTCGTGAGTACCCTCGACAACCTGCGCCGTGAGGCAAAGCGCTGGCTGAAAGCGCTCCGCGCTGCGGATCCGTCTGCGCGCGAACGGTTGCGCAAGGCGTATCCCGCCGCGCCCGCCGACATCATGCTGCGCGACGTGCAGCAGGCGCTGGCGCGCGAGCTGGGTGAAGAGAGCTGGACCGCGCTCAAGGCGTCGGTCTCCAGCGCGACGGCAGCCAGACGTCGACGCAGGAGATCTGGAGCCTGCTCAACGCCTGCCGCAATGGTGACCTGCAGCACGTGACCGGGCTGCTGTCGAAGACCCCTGCGCTGCTGCTCTGCGATTACAACTACATGACGCCGCTGCATCTCGCGGTCCGCGAGGGGCAGTACGAGATCGTCAAGCTTCTCGCCGAGCGCGGGGCGGCGAATCCAAACTACGTCACCTATCCGTACCGCGAATCGCTGGTCACCGTCGCCCGCGATCGTGGCTACGATGGGATTGCCGACCTGCTCGAAAGCTGGTACGCGCGCGAGGACAAGACGCGTCCCGAAGAAGAAGGTGGTGTCATCGACGACGGACGAGACGAGGATCGGGTCCGCTTCCAACGCCTGGTGACCCAGGACGCGTTGCCCGAGGTCGAGCGGATGTTGCAAGGTCGACCGGAACTCGCCGTCGATCCGTTCGCGGCGTGGTTCGAAGGCATTCTCTCGATGCCGGCCAATCGCGGCAACCGCCGCATGATCGAGTTGTTGATGGAGTACGGCGCGCGCGTGCCGCAAGTGACCAAGTGGGGCCACGCGTACTACTTCAAGCGCGACACGATCGCCGAACTCCTCATCGAACGCGGCATGAACCCGAACCACATGAACGTGCATCACACCACGCTCCTGCACGACATGGCCTACCTGGATGACGTAAGGAAGGCGACACTGCTGCTCGACGCCGGCGCGGACATCGACGCCGTGGACGAGGAGTTCCGTTCGACTCCGCTCGGCCTTGCCGCACGCTTCGACAATCGCCATCGACATGCTCGAGGCGCACCTGCGACACGATCCTGACCTGTTCTCACGGACCTTCGCGCACGAGGAGATCTTTCCCCCAGAACTCGGGTGCCACGCGGATCACTCACTCGCGCTTCACGGAACCCCGCTCGACGGCGCCGGGCTGCTGCACATGTGCGCGGAATACGGCGAGATCGAGATTGCGCGCTGGATGCTCGAACGTGGCGCCAACGCGAACCTCCGCGCGCACGTCGATCGGGACGGTTTCGGCGGCCAGACGCCGCTGTTCACTGTGGTGGTGTCACTGTTCGGCGGCCGCCGGCGCAACGCCGATTTCGCCGAGCTGTTGCTGCAGCATGGCGCCGACCCGGGGATCAGGGCATCGCTGCGGAAAGGGCTCCGGTTCACGGACGACGAGTCGATGCACGAGTATCACACCGTGACGGCGGTCGAGTGGGGCGAGCGCTTCCACGACCGCCGCGTCGTGAACGAGCCCGCTCTGCATGTCATCGTGCGCGCGAGCCGACCGCGAACGTGACCCGCGACGGGCGGCGCCGGTTAGAGCCGGACCCTGGTTATGCGCGGAATCCCGTGAAGATCGACAACCCCCGGTCAAAAAAAGAATTGCGCACACCGCGGCCGCAACAGGGGGTAGAATCCCGGCGTTTCTCACGATCATCCCCAGGCCGATGGACTCGCCAATCGCCGTCACGGAACTGCTCATCGCCTGGTCCGGCGGCGACGAAGCGGCGCTGCAGCAGCTGATCCCGCTCGTGCACGCCGAACTGCGCCGGCTCGCACGGCGCGAGATGCGGCGCGAACGCAACGGTCACACACTCCAGACCACCGCGCTCGTCAACGAGGCCTACCTGCGTCTGATCGATGTCCACGGCGTGAGCTGGACGAATCGGGCTCACTTCTTCGCGATGTCCGCGCGCATCATGCGACGGATCCTCGTCGACCACGCCCGCTCGCGCCAGTTCATCAAGCGGGGCGGGGGCGCCACCTTCGTGGCCTTCGAAGAAGATCTGGCCGTCTCGGCTGAACCGGGGTCCGACCTGGTCGCGCTCGATGCCGCGCTCGACGATCTCGCCAGGGTCGACCAACGAAAGAGCCGGGTCGTGGAGCTGCGCTTCTTCGGCGGTTTGAGCATCGATGAGACCGCCACTGCGCTGCGAGTCTCGCCGGGCACCGTCATGCGTGACTGGCGGTTGGCCAAATCGTGGCTGCTCAAGGCGCTCGATACACGAGAGTCCGATGCCTGACGACCGCTGGCTGCGCGTCGAGCGGCTGTACCACGAAGCCCTGCAGCGGTCGGCGGCGGAGCGTCAACCGTGGCTTGCTGTCCAATGCGGTGCCGACGACGCTTTGAGGCAGACGGTCGAGGACCTGCTGCGATACGACGCCGAGGCGGAACGGTTCCTGGAGCGCTCAGCGCTCGAAGTGACGGTCGCGAGCCTTGCGCGCGATGCTCGAGGGCGCCTTCAGGGCACACGACTCGGCGACTACGAGGTCCTCGGCTTCGTTGGCGCCGGTGGCATGGGGGAGGTCTATCGCGCCCGCGACGTCCGGCTCCATCGTGAGGTGGCGCTCAAGGTGTTCGAAGAGGTCGCCGCCTCGGATGCGATCCGCCGGTTCGAGGCTGAAGCTCGCGCCGCCTCCGCCCTCAACCACCCGAACATCATCACGATCTACGGCGTCGGTGAGGCGATGGACACCGCGTACATCGCCATGGAACTCGTGCAGGGTCGCACCGTCCGCGAGCTGATCTCGGACTGCGCGGGTCCCGTGCCGCAGGCCGTCGATATCGCGTGGCAGCTGGCCGAGGCAATGGCCGCCGCCCACGCCTGCGGCATCGTGCATCGAGATCTGAAACCGGAAAACGTCATGGTGTCATCGGACGGGCGGGTGAAGGTGCTCGACTTCGGCATCGCGCAGCTGCAGCACAACTGGTACGCCGAGGAGAACCCCGATGATCTCGCCACGCCGGGTGCGGCGGCCAAAGCCCTGGTCGGAACCGCGGGATACATGTCACCGGAGCAGGCACGCGGTCGCGCCGTCGGCCCGGCATCCGATCAGTTTTCCTTCGGCGTCATCTGCTACGAGATGTTCACTGGGCGGCATCCGTTCAGCCGCGAAACCCGGACGGCAACGCTCGACGCGATTGCTGATGAACCTCCCGTTCCGCTGGAACTCTCCGGCGCACTGAAGCCACTCGCGAATCTGGTAGAACGCTGCCTGGCCAAGGACCCGGCGGACCGTTACGAGAGCAGCGCCGATCTGGCCCTCGCGTTCCGACGCGCCAAGGACGATCTCGAGGGCGGCCGAGAGCCGCGTGGCATGACGCGCCGCAAGGTCCTGTGGTTCGGCGCCGGCGCGGCCGCTGCTGCGATGGCTGGCGCGGCAGGCTGGCGTGTCTGGACTGGTGTCACCGCAAAGCGCTCGCTGGTGGTCCTGCCGTTTGCCAATCCTGCGGCCGACGAGCCGGCCGAGTACTTGTGCGATGGCATCGCCGAAACGCTCATCCGGCAGCTCTCCACACTGCCATCGGTCAGCGTCTTCCCGCGCGCGACGGCGTTCACCTTCAAGGATGCCTCGATCGATCCGGCGAGCATCGGCCGGCAATTGGGCGCCGATGCCATCCTGAGCGGGATCGTGACGCGACGCGGCGGCCGGGTGCTGATCTCCGCGGAGTTCATCGATGCCGCATCGGGAACGCGGTCGTGGGGACGTGATTTCCAGCGGCCGCTCGCCGATGTACTCGCCCTTCAGGTCGAGGTCGCGGAGGCGATCATCCGCGAAGGTCTCAACCTGGCGCTCACCGGCGCGGATCGGCGACGACTGTCCCGCTTCTTGCCTGCTGACTCCCAGGCGTACGATCTGTTCCTGCTGGCGGTCCACCACCTGCGTCTCGCCACCGAAGACGACTATCTCAGCGCACGGGAACTCCTGACACGAGCGGTCGTCCACGACAACCGATTCGCGCTGGCGTTGGTCACTCTGGCGTCGACTTATTCCGTGATGGCCGTGGATGGGTACGCCGCTCCCGCTCAATCGTGGCCCCAGGCGGAACGGCACGTGGCCAGGGCTCTCGAGATCGATCCTGCGCTGCCCGACGCGCACGCCGAGGCTGCCGCATCCGCGTTCTTCTATCGTTGGAACTGGAAAGAAGCGGAACGTTCATGGGACATCGCCTTCCGGTCCCCGCGGGGCGAGGTGCAGTCGGAGCTGCTCACCGCGTGCGCGTTGCAGCGCTGGGCAGCGGGGCAGCCGGATGCGGCGCTCGAGATCGCCCGTGCCGCGCGGCAGATTGATCCACTCTCCGTCCAGGCTGCCATCAGGGAGGCCGACCTGCTCGCCGCGCTCGGCCGCCTCGATGAAGCCGCGGACCTCTACGCCCGCCTCATCCACGACATGCCTGCCGATCCGCGAGCGTACTTCGGGCTCGCGGAAGCCAGACGCACGCAGGGCCGATTCGAGGACGCGCTCGAGATCCGACGCCAGGCGCATGCGACGGCCGGGGACGATTCTCTGGAGCCGACGTTCGCCCGCGTGCGTGGCGCGGCGGGGTACACGGAAATCGTGCACGCCACGGCCCGCGGCCAGTTGGCGCAGTTGTCGCTGCGGCAGGACGAGGGCGGGTATGTGTCGCCGCTGGATTTCGCCCGCGCGTTCGCTCAGCTCGACGACCCGGATCGGGCGATGGCGTATCTCGATGCGGCGATCGAGGAACGCGCCGCCGGCGTGATGCTGCTTGGAGTCGACCCGGTGTGGCACACCGTGCGGAGCGATGTGCGCTTCCAGGACGCTCTTGCGCGCGCGCAGGCGTCCGTCCGGCGGGCAAGGAGCATTGGTAACTGAAGGGACCGGTCCACGAAACGAGCGTTGAGGAGGAGTTGATGATCAAGTACGTCGTTGCCGTGCTACTCGGTGTCGTCGTCGCCGCGGCGGATCTTGCCGCCTGCGGCGACAAGTTCCTTGTGCCCAGCCGCGGGCTTCGCTTTGAGGGGCCGGTCATCGATCGCCAATCAGCGACGGTCCTGCTCTATGGGAGCCAGGGATCTGAACTGGATGCCGCCTTCAGGAAGTTGTCCGTCGAGACGATGCTGCGCAAGGCAGGCTACCGGCCAACGCTGGTGCGCACACAGGAGGAGTTCGAGAACGCGTTGCTGCGGGGCGGATGGGATGTCGTGGTCGTCGATCTCGCGGACGGCGCGCTGATCGACGCTCGGGTGCCGCCCGCTGCGGCACCGATGGTGCTGCCCGTCGCGCACGGGATGACACGGGTGGCGCTCGATGATGCAAAGAAGCGGTATCGGCAGGTGTTGACCTCACCCACCAAGGCACGTGCGTTTCTCGATGCCATCGATAAGGCGATCGCGGCGCGAGCGAAGGCGCGTGCGAAGGCGTCCACGAGAGCTGGCAATTGACGACGAAATCCACGCTCGTCGCCGCGGCGCTGGTCCTCGGTGTTCCGGCGCAGGACGCCCAGGCGCAGGCCTGGGTCCCGCCTGCGGGTACCGGCTCCGTGACGATGGCGACCCAGGTCATCGACAACACGGGGCATGTCCTCACGGATGGCTCGACAATTCCGTTCGGAAAGAGTCGAACCGCGTCGATCTATGTCGAAACGGACATCGCGCTGACGGATCGCCTGTCGGTTTCGGCCGGCGTCCCGTTCGTCTTGGCGAAGTATCTCGGGCCGCGTCCTCCCGCCGGTGTGCCGGAGCCGCCCATGGTCCGAGCCGTCGATCGGTGCTACTGCTGGCAAAAGGGGCTGCAGGATGTGTCGTTCACGGCCCGATATAACCTGCTCAATGGCGCGACGGCTCTGACGCCGTCGATCTCGCTGGGTGTGCCGAGTCACGACTACAACTACATCGGTGAAGCAGTGGTCGGCAGAAACCTCAGAGAAGTCCGGCTGGGGATCGATGCCGGGGCTCGTCTCGAGGCCATCTCGCCCCGGCTGGCCGTTCAGGCGCGGTACACGTACGCCATGGTCGAGCGCGTCCTCGACGTCCCGAACAACCGGAGCAATGCCTCAGCTGAAGTGATGCTGCGGCTTGCGGACCGCCTGTCGGTCCAGGGATCGGTCTCGCGTCAGATTACTCACGGCGGCCTGCGTGCCGGTGTGGCGCCTCCGGGCCCGGACGGTATTCCCTGGGGTGAGATCACGACACCGGAACTCTTCCGCGAACACGATCGACTGATCCGCGACAACAACTGGCGGCTCGGCGCCAGCGTATCGGTCGGTCTGGCTCGTGGCGATCTTTTCTTTTCCTATGTCGAATTCGTGAGGGGAACCGACACGCACGCGGGTCGCGCCTTCACGACCGGGTTCAGCGTCCCGTTCCGGTGGCGGAACCCGTGAGTTAACGGTTATCGCTCTGAATCCCGCATCTCTCATCGGGTGCACCTGTCACCCGATAGGAGATGCCAATGAAGGATGCCTGGGGTTTCGGCTGCGTCGCGCTCGTCTGCCTGCTGCTGCCAGGATGTGACCAGCGCGGCGCGACTCTTCGTACGCCTGCCGGGCCGGGCCCGCTCGCGCAGAACAGGATTCGTATCGTGTCGGGGGCAGACCTGAAGCCGGTCGCCGATGCGCTCGTCACGCTGGATTCCCGCCAGTATCGGAGCGACCAGGCCGGCTACGTCGATGCCGATCTGCCGGTAAACCCGGTGTCGGCCCTGCCAATCGACATCGACGCACCGGGCTTTCTGCCACGCCGGACCATGACGCGTGCCGGCGACGACGTCACGCTGTGGCCGGTCGCCGACGAGGCGGAAGCAGCCGCTGTCCGCGCGATGGTCTATGAGCGGCCGGCTCCCTTTGGTCCGGTGCTGAGGCCGCTTTCGCAAGGCCCGTTCTACGTGTCGCTTCTCGACCACGCTGGCGTGGAGTACGACCGATGGGTTGCTGAAGCCTCGTCATTGGCTCAGGAGATCGATATCCCGTTCAAGGTCGAGTCGCAGTTCCAGTACGACTCCAACGAGATCACCGTCAGGGTTGTCACCGCGACAACGTGCACCGTGGTGCCGGCATGGGGATTCTGCCCTGGGGCTCCGCCGTACAAGACCATCGAGGTCCAGGCCTCGGTCGCCAACGACCCGAAAACGATTCGCCGCGTGATGGCCTCGGCGCTCCTCGGTCCGAACCCGTTGCCCGGGTTCATGAATGCGGAGGCGCCAGCCGCCGATCTCACAGCCTTCGAATTGCAGACGATCCGGATGATCCTTCAGCGCCCCCGGCCAAATCGATGGCCGGACACCGATCGCTGACGGCTGGGGTGCCTGCGGGCCGGCTCCCGCTATACTCCAAGCCCATGCCGGAGCTGCCCGACTGGATCGTGCCGATGGCGGCGACGCTTACACAGGAGCGGTTTGCCGGTCCGGACTGGTTCGAGCAGAAGCTCGATGGCATCCGGCTGCTCGCCTACAAGCGCGGGTCCGACGTGCGGCTGTATTCGCGCAACCGCCCGCCACAGCACCTTCCGCACCTGGCCAGCGCGATCGCCGCGCTGCCCGTCCGGGACGCCATCCTCGACGGCGAGATGACATGGGATGGGCGCAGCTACGCCATCTTCGACGTCATGTGGTGCGAGACCGCATGATCACGCATCCCGAGAAAATCCTGTTCCCGGATGACGGGATCACGAAGGGGCAGCTCGCGCTCTATTACGAGGCGATCGCGCCCGCCATGATTCCGCACATTCGCAATCGTCCGGTGACGATGGAGCGATACCCTCAGGGAATCGGCAAGAAGGGCTTCATTCAGAAGGACGTCTCGAAGGGATTTCCCGAATGGCTGGAGCGCGTCGAGGTCCCGAAGAAGGGCGGGGTCGTCAATCATCCAATCGTGACCGACACCCGATCGCTGCTCTGGCTCGCCAACCAGAACAGCATCACGCCGCACGTCTGGACGTCTCGTGCGCCCGACCTCTACCACCCGGACATCTGCGTCTTCGATCTCGATCCCTCGAAGGACGACGCGCAGTTGCTGCGCTTCGCCGCGCTGGCCTTGCGCGACTTCCTCGATGAACTGGGGTTGCCCTGCTGGGTGAAGACGTCAGGATCGAAGGGCTTTCACATCGTCGTTCCGCTGGACGGCAAGACTGAGATGGGGCAGGTGGAAGCGTTCGCGCACCAGGTCGGCGCCGCGCTCGTTCGAAAGCACAAGGACGTTTTCACCCAGGAGTTCCACAAGGCCGATCGCGGCGCCCGCGTGCTCGTCGATACCGGGCGCAACGGGTACAGTGCGACGTTCGCGGCGGTCTACGCCGTCCGCGCGAAAGCTGGCGCCCCGATCTCGGCGCCGTGCACGTGGGAGGAGATCGAACGCAGCGAGGTCCACCCACGCAGTTTCACCATGCTCAACATGGCGGACCGGATGGAGGCAACCGGCGATCTGTGGAAGGACATGGCCAGGCGCAAGCGGTCGCTCGCGCGTCCTATCGCCAGGTTGAAACGGACGCAGGGCACCCCGTAAAGGGGTGCCCTACGAACGGAGAGCCGCGGACGGCGAGACAGAAGCTGCCCGGCGGGCCGGGATGTAGCTCGCAAGGAGCGCCGCGACCGAGAGAACGGCCGCGGCGCCGCCGAACGTCATCGGATCCAGCGCCTTGATCTCGAACAGCAGGCTGCGCATGGCCGGCGCGACGATGACGGCCGCGGCCAGGCCGATGCTGACGCCGAGGAGCGCGAGCCGCGCGCCGTCCTTCACGACCATCCACACCACCTGCGCGGGCGATGCGCCCACCGCAATGCGAACGCCGATCTCCGGGATCCGCTGCGTGACCGTATAGGCCATCACCCCATATACACCGATGACCGCCAGAGCCACGGCGACCAGGGCAAAGGTCAACAGCAGCGTCATCTGGAACCGCGGCTGCGCCACCGTGCCGGCAATCGCCGTCTCCATCGTGCGGAGATTCACGAGCGGCTGACCAGGATCGATTTCGCGCAGCGCGGAGCGGACGAACGGCGCGACCTCCTTCGGATCCCCGGATGTGCGGACGACGAGCGCGGTGTTCCGAAACATGCTGGCGAGGATCGGATCCGGGAACTGCGCATACGGCACGAACATCTCGGCCTTGGATCCGGTGGCAAACGACTGCTTGACGTCGCCGACGATGCCGACGATCTCCATCGTCGGAAAGCCGGGATCCGGCTCGGTTCCCAGCTGGATCCGCTCGCCGATCGGATCGCGGTCGGGGAAATACTCGCGCGCCATCGTTTCGTTGATCACCACGACGGGCGGGGCTCCCTGCCGGTCCCACGTCGTCAACATCCGTCCTTGCTGAAGCGAGACGCCGAGCGTGGCGAGGTACTCGGGCGTCACGGCGCGGTATCCCGCCATCACGTAGTCGTCCGGCCCGGCCGGCGGCATCGAGCTGCGATTGAAGTGGATCACCGCGCCGGTGCCCGACATCGGCAGGCTCGTCGTGATCGCCGCACGCTCGACTCCCTGGATCGCGCGCACGCGTTCGACGATCCGGTCGACGGCATGGATCATCTTGTCGCTCTCCGCGTATTTCTGCGGCGAGAGCGGCAGATTGACCACGAGCAGGTTGGCGGGATTGAATCCGGGTTGCACGCGCGTCAGGCTCTGGAAGCTGCGCAGCAGCAGACCCGCGCCGACGAGCAGCACCAGCGCGAGGGCGACCTCGACGACGACGAGCGTCGAACGGACCTTCCGCTGCCGGACACTGCCCGACGTGCTGCGTCCTTCCTCGTTCAGCGACTCACGGATCGGCAGTTGTGTCGTCTGAATCGCCGGTACCAATCCGAAGATCAGCCCCGTGAGCGCCGCAAGTCCGAACGCGAAGAAGACGACCGGCATGTCGATCGCGATGTTCTCGGCGCGCGGCAGACCGGTCACCGTAGTGCTCGTCAGCACGGGAACGGCCCATGACGCCAGCAGCAGTCCCGCGGCGCCCCCCAGCATCGCGAGCACGACGCTCTCGACGATCAGCTGGCGGATGATGCGGAGCCGGCTGGCGCCGAGTGCGAACCGGACGGCGATTTCTTTCTGTCGGTCGACGGCGCGCGCGAGCAGCAGATTGGCCACGTTCGCGCACGCGATGAGCAACACGAGCGCGACCGCGCCTGTGAGCAGCAGCAGCGCGGGGCGGACGTTCTGAACGACCAGCTCCTGCACGCGCGTGACGAGCACGCGCACGTCCTTGTTCGACTCCGGGAATTCCGTTTCCAGCTGCCGGGCGATGTGATCCATCTCCGTGCGGGCCTGGTCGAGCGTGACGCCACGCTTCAGTCGCGCCAGCGGAATGATCCCCGGATGCCAGCCGCGATCGTCCGGCAGCGTCGCGGCCCACGGCCAGAACGGAACGTAGATGTCGGCGGGTTGAAACAGCTCGAAGTCAGGCGGGAGAACACCGATCACGGTGTAGGGATCGCCATCGATCTGCAGCAGCTGACCGATCGGATCGGTACCGCCGAACCGGCGGGCCGCGAACGCCGACGCCAGCAGCGCGACGCCTGTGGCGCCGGCGCGATCTTCGTCTACGTGGAAAGCGCGGCCGGTCTTTGGCGTCACACCCAGCATCGGCAGCAGCGACGCCGTGATCATCTTCACCGGGACCCGCTCAGGATCGCCGTCGCCTCCCACCGTCATGTTCGTGGGCCGGAAAGCCGCCATGGTTTCGAACGACGCGGACCTGTCGCGCCAGTCCTCGTAGTTGAACCGGGTCACCGACACGCTCGGGAACTGCGGCGTGCGCTCGTGCAGCGCCACGATCTCGTCGGGTCTGTCGTAGGGGAGGGGAGCGAGCAGGACGGCATTCGACACGGTGAAGACCGCCGCATTGGCGCCGATGCCCAGCGCCAGCGTGAGCACCGCAATCGCGGTGAACGCGGGCCGGCGGACGAGCGTGCGAACGGCAAGCCGAAGATCCTGCATCGGCACAGTGTACGGCAGCGGATTCGCGGACGAGCTTGCGCGGCATGGTAAACTAGACGTAACCCAAATAAAACAAAGGAGTTAGCCATCCGAGCCATCCGCTTGCTCGCCGGCGTGTCGCTGCTCGTGTCTCTGCCGGCGTTCGCGGCGGCTCAAGGGACACCCAGGCGGGATTTCATCCGCGCGATCGACCGGATCATGGTCGAACTGGGGCCTCAGAGCGCGCGAGCGTCGAAGCAGATTCGCCAGGCCTATCGTGCGCATCTCGATCTGCTCGTACTGGACCAGTACGCGGATCTCGAGGTCGCGCTGCGCAATGGCGGGCTTGCGCCGCTTCCGCACGATCCCCTGCGCTTCAACGTGACGCCGCGCCTCGATGGTTCCTCGCCGATCGGCGAGAAGGACCTCGATCGCCAGGTGAGCTACATCGCCGCGCGTCCGGCCACGATCGGCGCGCTGCTCGATATCGCGTCGCGCGTGAAGTCCGGGCCGGTGGAGGTGACCAGCCTCGTGCGCCACACGGAGTACCAGGGGGCGCTGGGATCGACGAATCCGAATGCGCGGACCGCGGTGCCGATGCACACGATGGGACTGGCCGTCGACATCGCGCTCGTCAACACGCCGCTCGAGACGGTGAGAGAGATCCGCGACGTGCTGGTCGCGATGCGCGATGCCGGTGAGATCCTGTTCATCGGCGAGCGCCGTCAGCTCGTGTTCCACGTCGTGCCGCATCCCTCGCGGCTGGGGCACTTTCACCAGGTGTACGCGCAGGCGCTCGGTTATCAACCCGTGACCGACCGCGCGCAGGTGGTCGCGCTGTCACGTGGACGCCGGGGCCAGGCGTCCGTCTCCGCGGAGGTGATCGCGATCCTGCCGGCGAACGACTACGCCGACGAGTGGTGGTCGATGGACCATGCCGATACCGACATGGTGGTCGAGGTCGTTCCAGAGCCGGTGAAACCGGTGACGACGGCGCCGGTCAAGGCGGCCACGAATCTGCCGGGATCGGCCGCAGGGTGGCTGCTGCTCGCCATTGGTGCGTTTGCCGGCACCTGGGCGCACCTCCGCTCGGCCGATCGGCCGCTCGTGGGGTCGATTATTCGAGCAGGTGCTTCAGTTCCCACTCCGGGTCGTTAGCGAGGGCGGCGTACTCTTCGGGGGTGATCGAGCGATTCGCGTACTGGACCGAGATGATGAACATGCCGCGTGTTTCGTTCCAGTCGGAGCGGGCCACCTTCGCGGGGATCGTGAGGCCGGCGCTCGTGGTCAGTTCCATCGGCGTCTCGGGCTTCGGGATCCGTTCGACTTCGATCACCTTGCGGAAACGCATGACGCTGTGATCGATGGGGTAGCCGGATTCGTCCAGCACCCGGTTCTTCATGTTCGGTACTCGCAGTCGCACTTCCACCGGCTGAGACATGCCCGCATTGTATCCTGCCGGTGATGGCCAACTCGTCAACGCTCCCTCGAATCGTCCGCCGCCGCTCGAAGCTCCACGGCTTCGGCGTCTTCGCGACAGAACCGATCAACAAGAACAAACGGATCATCGACTACGCCGGCGAGCTGATTCACAACTCGAAAAGCGGCGTGCGCGAAGCCCGTTACCTCAAACAGGGCTGCATCTGGGTGTTCCGGGTCAATCGCGCCTGGAGCCGCGACGCCGCCGTCGGCGGCAACATCGCCCGTTTCATCAATCACTCCTGCACACCCAACTGCTGGATCGAGATCGAGCCGAAGACGAAGACGATCTGGATCCGCGCGTCGCGGCGGATCCATCCGGGCGAGGAACTGACCTACGACTACTCGACGGTGGGGGACCACACGATCCAGTGCCGCTGCCGTCCTGGCTGCACGACGATGTTGTAGGCCACAGAAGAAACACGGAAGAACACTGAAGGACGAAGGCCACAATTCCGTGGCCGGTGCGCGGGGCTTCCGCTGTGTCTCCCCTGTGGCTATCATCGTGCTATGGCATATCCCGAATCATTCATCGGTCCCATGCGGCAGGAGTTGACGCGGCTTGGCGTCCAGGAACTTCGCCGCCCCGAGGACGTCGACGCGTTCGTGTCGCAGAAGAACAAGACGATCATGATCGTCGTCAACTCGATGTGCGGATGCGCGGCCGGCAAGGCGCGGCCGGGTATCGCGCTTGCGCTCCAGCATCCGATCAAGCCGGACGTCGTCGGAACGGTATTCGCCGGCGGAGACGTCGAAGCCACGGAGCGGGCGCGCCAGTACTTCGGCGCCGTTCCGCCGTCTTCACCGTCGATCGCGATCATGCGGGACGGCGAGCTGCTGCACTTCGTCCATCGTCATCAGATCGAAAATCAGAACGCCGATGCGATCGCCCGGAACCTCACCGAGGCGTTCGACCGGCTGTGCGGATCGACCGCCTAGCGGTCGTTCCGTCCCCTCGAGGGTTTTCTTAGAGGAACCGTGCGGCCCAGCCTGCCGTCAGCAGGAACGCGCCGATCGCCAGCGCGACCAGCGCGTCCTTTCGCGTTCGCCAGCCGAGCAGGATCGGATTGCACAGCGCGACGAGCCCGAGAAACAGCAACGCCATCCCGAACATGAACAGGCTGTCGAGCATGATGGGCCTCCGCAGGCGATCGTGAGGCCTGTTCAAGACGCAAGCCACTTCCCACGATGTGCCGGTGCGGCGCTGGCACTCCGCTTGCCAACGCCCGTGCGGCGGCAATCGCTGCAGTACGCAATCCCGCGGCTGCAATCGGGAAGAAGGGATTGGCATTTCCTCCGCAGGCCGTTCCCCGGCTCATCACGACATCCACCGCTCGCGCGTCGATGGCGCGCTCGACGATGCTCACGCAACGGCGGTCGCTGCGTCCGCTGGTGCCGATGGCCGGGGTGACATGGCTGGCGTACCTCGGGCTGTTCGTCCTGGTGTTCTCACCAGCCATCCGCGTGTATGACGCAGGTTCCCTGCCGTACTGGACCTGGCTGCGCACGGCCGCATACGTTCTCGCCCCCAACACACTGCTGAGTGCTCAGGCAGGGTCAGCTGCGACCCTGGTTGCGGTGCTCGGCTACATCGCGATCGCTGCACTTGCGTTTGGCAGCTGGTTGAAGGCCATGCGCGTGGCGCGCTCCGTCGAGGTGCAAACCCCCGCCACGTTGCTCCTGATGACCGTCGCGTTGGCCTCTCCGCTGCTGTTGTTGCCCGGTCTCGTCTCCGACGACCTCTACCTTTACAACCTGTATGGCCGAACGATCGCGGTGTATGGAGCCAATCCGGTGCTCCTGCCGCCGTCCGCCTTTCCGGCGGACCCGCATCTGCCGTGGGTGCACTGGAGCGAACTGCCGTCGGCCTACGGACCGCTCTGGCTCATGCTTTCGGCCGCACTGAGCGCGCTCGGCGCGGCTTCGCTGACCGGCACGGTCGTCATCTACCGGCTAGCCGGCCTTGCGCTGCACCTGATGGCCGCGTGGATGCTGTGGCAACTGCTGCGCGAGCGGCGACCGGCAGCTGCGCTGCCCGGCGTGATCTTCTACGCGTGGAATCCGCTCGTTCTGCTGGAAGCCGTGGCCAACGCACACAACGACGTGCTCGTGGCGCTGTTTGCGCTCCTGCTGGTCGGAGCGTCGTCGAGGAACCGTTGGTCGCGGGCAGCGCTGTACGGCGCGTGCGCGGTGATGGTGAAGCCGTTCGCCATCGTGCTGCTGCCCGCGGCAGCGCGGCATCTGTGGCGCCAGCACGAGGGGCGCGCGAGGTATCGCCGGCTTGCCGCGGCATCGGCCGTCGGTGCGGTCACGATCCTCGCGGTCAGCGCTCCCTTGTGGTCCGGAGTCGCGTTGCTGCGAAACGCGATGGGCAATCCCGCGGCGAGCATGTATACGAACTCGCTGTGGGAACTCCTCTCGGAGGCCACCGCCCGCTGGTTCGGCCTCTACACGGTCGACGTCCAGCACCCATACCTCGACATCCTGCGCGGTATCGGTTTCGCCGCCGGTACGGCGTGGATACTGACCCGGCCGGCGACTCGGCGCGACGTGCCGCAGGTTGCGATCCGTCTCTGGCTCGTCTTCTGCCTGACGGCGTGCTGGGTGTGGCCCTGGTACGTCGTGCCGGTCCTCGCGCTTGCACCGCTCGCCGGCGCCGCGTATCTGCCCACGGCGACCGCTCTCACCGTCGGTGGGCTGCTGTTCTGGGTGGGCTGGCCGGAGCGGCAGGTGGGACCCCTGGGCGTGCTCTACGACCTGCGATCGTTGCTGCTGTTCGGACCGCTGATCGCGATCTGGACCTGGGCGCCGGCGCGGGCGCTCGTGCTCGCTGCGCTCGGGTTCCGCGTCAGACGGCGCCTGGGCAGCGACGGCGTGGACGGCCGCCTCCAGACCGCGACCGGGTAGCGGTGGCCTGGCGTCTCCTCGCGGCGGCCGTCATGCTCGTCGTCATCGTGGACGGCGCGCGGCGTTCGCTGCCGGCGGGCGAACTGCGCGACTTCGGCAGCTTCGTGGCCTCGGCGAAAGCAGGCCGCGAGGGTGCGAATCCCTACGGGATCCATCCGCTCACGTTCCACGTGGTCGTACCACGCTTCGATGTCTGGAATCCCAATCTGAATCCGCCGATTTCGGTCCTCCTGTTCCGTCCATTCACTGCGGCGGCGCCTCACGTGGCGTTCAAGTGGTGGTGGGGCATCTCGTTTGTGTGCTACGTGCTGGCGATCGCGCTGCTGGTGCATCGCTATGGCGGGAAAGATGGTCCGCTGCTGGCGCTCTGGGCACTGGCGGCTGCGGGCTTCTGGGACACGCTGGCGCTCGGACAGATCTACCTGCCACTCGTGCTTGCGACCGTGGTGGCCTGGCTGCTGCTCGAACGTGGACGCGCAGTGGCCGCGGGCGTGTTGATCGGCTTCATCGTCGCAGTCAAACCAAATTTTGCCGCGTGGCCCGCCGTGCTGCTCCTTGCGGGACACCTGCGCGCGCCGCTCACGGCATTCGCGGTGACGGCGATCCTGAGCACGATCCCGCTGCTCACTCACGGCAGCGCGATCTACACGCAGTGGGCCGGCGTGATCCTCGCCGACGAAAGTCGCACGGCCTTTCTCACGAACGCGTCGATCCCGGGGCTCGCCGCAAGGGTCGGCGTCCCGGCCGCGGGGATGATCGCCGCGGTCGCGGTGCTCGCCATCGTGGCTGCCTGGGCATTCCGCAGTAAGCCGTCCCCGCTCGAGGCGAGCGCGATCGGCATGGTGGCCGCGATCGCCGCGTCACCGATCGCCTGGGTGCACTACACGCTGCTTTTGCTGCCGGTGTTCTTCCGCTGGCCCAGGTCGACGTGGCTGCTACCCGCCGCGATGCTGCTCGTCGTTCCCGTCCCGATGGTCCTGCGATTTCTCGACGCGCCGTTATGGCAGCAGGCGACGATCGGGTCGGTCTACAACTGGGCGGTGATCCTGTGCCTGGTTCGTGATCGGCCTTCGGCCGGGGTTCCAGGGGGTTCCAGAGGGTTCTCGAGGGTTCCAGAGGGTTCCAGAGGGTTCTCGGGGGTTCCAGGTGGTTCCAGGTGGTTCCAGGTGGTTCCAGTGGGTTCTCGAAGGTTCCAGAGGGTTCCAGGGGGTTCTCGAAGGTTCCAGAGGGTTCCAGGGGGTTCCGGGTTCAAGTCCGCCAAGTTCGCTGAGTCCGCAGAGTCCACAGAGCCGGCACAGAGTCCGCTGAGTCCGCGGAGCTGGGCTCAGTCTGAGTTCCCGCCCGCGACTGGAGTGGACTCGAAGAGTGCGCGATTTGGGTCAGCCACGGAGGAGCCCCCGCAGCCGCGCGCGTAGCTCTTTCTCCGCTAGCTGCTGCTCACGCACACGCCCATCGCGTAGCGCATCAACCGGCGCTGGTAGCTGTCAGGAACTCAGGAACCAAGGAACCCGGAACCCGGAACCCGGAACCCGGAACCCGGAACCCGGAACCCGGAACCCAGAACCCAGAACCCAGAACCCAGAACCCAGAACCCAGAACCTGGAACCTACTGGAACCCCCGAGAACCCTTTGGAACCCCCTGGAACCCCCCCGAGCGCGAAGCGCGAGGGTTCCCATTCAGGGACCAACGTTCTGCAACGCCTCCGCCTCCTCCCGACTGATGCTCTCACCCGGGATGCCGGTCCGAGTTTCGTGCTCCTCGACGACCCCGATGCGGTGGTGATAGGAGAGTTGCCCTCCGAGCCAGCCGCCCACGCACAGCAGGGCCGTTCCGACGCTCTCGAAGCGGTTGACGATATCCCGGGTGTGGGCCCCTCGTCGCGCGGCCGCCGCGGCGGCGGTGAAGCACACGAGCGCGCTGCTGTTCGAGATGGCGTGCAGCGTCGCCGTCCGTTTCGGCGGACCGTCTGGGACCGACCCGAAGTAGTCGATGATGCCGGGCACGGCCGCGATGACGGCACTGGCGAGCCCGGCCGTTCTCAAGTGATCGGCCGTCTGTTCGAGCGCCTGGCTGCCACGCGCCCGCGCGGCGAGGCGGAACGCCCACGCTCCAGAGAGGAAGGCGAAGGGGTACGGAATGAGCATCGGATGGATCGGGTGCTCGCCCACCCGGGCAGTACTTTTCATGAGGATCCTCCAGCCACCGTGAATGCAACCTGCGTGCACGCCCACCCGGCGACGAGTGTCGCTGCCCGTACCTTGTGCCGGGCCCGTTCGGCCCTGATGACGAACCGGCCCGATGACCTCGCGCGGACAGGTTCCGTGGCGGTAGACTTCGGGATCCGGCGATGCACGATCCGAATTCCCGGCGTGCCTTCCTGCAACAGGTCGGGGCTTACGAGGGCAGGAACGTCTGATGCCGATGTAGGGCGCGGCTTCAGTCCGCGCCGCCACCCGACTACTCGCTCCGGCCCGGAGCGTGTCGGCCGGATCGACCCGGCTGATCTGTGGCGCCGGCAAGTCCGACGGCAGCACCGCTGCCGACTCGGGGCGCGCGATTGAAACTCAATAACGGCGAAGAATCTCCGCAGGGGACGACCTCAGTGCTGTGCGCAACGGGGCCACGGCTGCCAGGGCTGCTGTCAGCAGCAGCAACACGAGCGCCAGCGCCCACGCCGTGGCATCAGTTGATTCGACCATCAGCCTCGATTGAATTACCTTAGCGACGGCGGCGGATGTCCCAAGGCCCAGCAGCGCCCCTAGCGCGAGCAGTGACCCGATCTCACGTCCCAGTAATCGACCGATTGCCCACGAGTCCGCGCCAAGTGCGATGCGCAGACCGATCTCCTGCTGCTTGCGATCGATCACATCCGCGAACAGGGCGTACAGTCCCGTGCCCAGAAGCGCCATCGAGATGATGCCGAACAGAGCTGCGGCCGACGATAACAGCCTGCGCGATCCACGACGCCCGATTGACGCGTCGAGCAATTCATCCATTGGGGCTATCCGGAGTATTCGAATATCCGATACGCGCCGCCGTACCGCCTCGACCACACGTGCCGCCGAAACCGACATGCCCTCCCGTGCCCGGACGATCAGCTTGGGCCGAAGGCTGCCGAATACGAGCCCACCATCCTGCTGCCGGTAATCAACAAAAATACTCGGTCTTACGCCACTGTCCAACCCACTGCTGTCCAAATTAGGCGAGCCGATGTGCTGACCATCGGTGATTCTCGCGGGAATCCACGAGCGGTGCTGGCCAAATTCAGCCTTGTCAAATCAGCACCCCTTGGATGGGCTCGGGCGGCAATGGCGGAGCGGTGAAGGGCTCATTCAACCACGTCCACAGGTCGCGGTACGCGAAGAGATTCATGCGGAGCAGCGCGACCAGGTTCGAGAGCGACCAACCGAAGGTGGCCTTCATCTGCAAGTACTTGAGAATCAGCAGCGCGATGAGGGCCGTCCAGATCTGCACGTGGAGTGCGTTGGCAGACGTGCCGACGAACGTCTTGACACGGAGGTTCTGCTTCAGCGCCTTGAAGAACAGTTCGATCTGCCAACGGTCCTTGTAAATACGTGCGATGGTCGTGGGGCCGAGACCGAGGTGATTCGTCAGGAAGACCAAGCGATCGCCGTCCGGCAGGACCACTTCCACACGGCGCAACGGCTGCCCCGGTGCGTACTTCGCCCGTGCCTGCGGCGTGCGCAGCGCGATCCACTCATCGGCGACCACGCCGCCCCGTTCCGGGATGGGGTGGCGCTTGATGACCTCGTAGGCGGTGTTGTCCTTCATCCGCGTGACGAAGAACACGCCGGTGGTCGTCAACCGGTCGAACCACGCGAAGTCGAGATAGCCGCGATCCAGGATCAGGATCGTGCCGGGCACAAACGTCTGCCGCCGCGCGACGGTGACCTCGTGCCGCTTGCCGTCGGTGATCACGAGCGCCGTGGGCAGGTAGCCGTCGTGGTCGAGGGTGAAATGCAGCTTCACCGCGCCCTTGGTCCGCCGGAACGCGGCCCACTCGAAGATTTCGGCGCAGAGATCAATGACCGTGGCGTCGAGCGACACGAGCTTGTTCTTGAAACGAAACTTCTTCGCGCCGGCAACGGCACGGCACCGGTCGAGCAATTGGTAGAACACCTGCTCGTAGAGCTGCCACGGTCGATGCTCGTTGGCGTAGGCCAGCGTCGTCCGCTTCGGCGCCGTGATCCCCAGATGGGCCAACTTGCCCTCGCAGCTCGCCAGCCCGCCGCAGATCTCGCGCAAGGAGTGGGCCCGTCCGAGCTGGCAGAACAACATGGCGACGAACTGGCCCCAACACGTGAACCCGCGCGCGTGGCGCTCGGCCTGGGTCGCCACGACCGCCCGCTGGAAGTCGGTCCGTGGAAAGAGTTGGAGCAACTGGCTGAAAATGCTGCAGAATCTCGTCACGGGGTCGCCCTCCTCGTTGATGCGGTGAACTGTGGAAAGTCCGCCACATCTTACGTCGGAGCCAGCGACCCCTTCATTAATCACCAAACGCTAATTTGGACAAGAGTG
>DASWVN010000211.1:0-24287 GCA_036401215.1 Vicinamibacterales bacterium
GGGGAAGGCGTCCGGATAGGCGAAGAGGTCCACGCGTTCGTCGGCGTCGAGCCCGCCGCGGCGGCGCGAGTCGATGATCGGCCGGATGGTCGCGCGGAACTGGGCGATCGCGGCGCGGCTGTAGTCGTAGCGATCGGTGGGGTAGCGCGCGTAGTCGAAGTGGATGCCGTCCAGCGCGTAGCGCCGGGCGAGGTCGCGGGCGACCGCTTCGACGTGCGCCTGCGCCCCCGGGTGCATGGGCGAGGTGTACAAGCCTTCGACCTCGGCGGATTGCGCGCGGCTCCAGCGTGCGAGCCGTCCGACGTAGGCCGGGCTCTCGATCGGCACGGCAGCCAGTTCCTGCGCGATGTCGCGCGGCACCATCAACCACTCGGGATAGCGGTGCACGATGTGCGCGCGGGATGGGGGGATCGTCACCGCGCTCGAGACGAGGTTGACGTTCACCCAGGCGTGCACGCGCAGGCCGTTCCGCCTGGCGCCCGCGATCACGGCGGTCAGCGGATCGAAGGCGGCGGGCTGCCGTTCGAGATCGGCGGGGATCGGTTCGAGGCCACCGCGATAGTACGCATCGCCGCGCCCCCGGACCTGGACGAAGAGGGCGTTGAAACCGTTGTCGCGGGCGCGCTTGACGAGCGCGTCGATGGACGCCTGCGAGGTGAGCGATGTCCTGAGCACCCACAGGGCGCGCGTCTCGGCCGGCGCCGCATCCGTGCCCGGGCCCCACGCCAGGACGGCGGCGACCGTACACACCATTGTCAATGCGGCTGCGGTCAGCAGCCGGTGTCCCTGTCGTCGCCTACTCATAAAGTGCTCGAATGTAACAAGTTGGCGTTCGCAGTGTCAACGCAAAAGCCTCGCTTCTTTCCGATTGACTTCCCACAGGGGCCCATCCAGAATTGCCGGCCGGCGCACTTCTTCAATATCGCGCTGCCAAGCGCATGACGGGGGGGAACAGATGATCAAGCATGCCTGGCGAGGAGTGATGACCCTCGCCGCGCTCGTCGTGTTTGCGGGCATTCTTGCCGCGCAAACCGTCACGGGCACAATTCAGGGAACGATTACCGATACGAGCGGTGCCGTGCTTCCAGGCGTCACCGTGACGGTCCGCAACATGGACACTGGTGCCGAGCGCACGGTGGTGACCAACGAGTCCGGCATCTTCACGGCGCCGTTCGTGCAGATCGGCCGCTACACGGTGACGGCGGCGCTCTCGGGGTTCGGGACCGTCGCGCGGGAGGGAATCCAGGTCACGCTCAACGCGACGTCGGTCGTGGACTTCAGACTCGATCCGCGTGTGACGGAGCTGGTGACCGTCGCCGGCGACGCGTCGCCGATCGCTCTCACGAAGGCCGAGGTGAAATCGTCGCTGACTGGAGAGCAGATCCTGGACAAACCGACCGCGAACGCCGGTAACTTCCTGTCGCTCGCCGAGACCTTCCCCGGATTCCAGGAGAATCCGACCTCGGGTCAGAACAACCCGACGCTCTCGTCGGGGTCTTCGATCAACTTCAACAACACCGGCACGCGAGGCGCGACGTTCCAGATCAACGGTGTCAACAACGACGACTCCTCCGAGAACCAGAACCGGCAGGGGGTGGCGCTGTCGACCATCGCCGAGTTCCAGGTGCTCAAGAACGGATACTCCGCCGAGTTCGGCCGCGGCGACGGCGCCGTGGTCCTCGTGCAGACCAAGTCGGGCACCAACCAGGTGAACGGCGACGCCTACTGGTATCGGCAGGACAGCGACTGGAATGCCCGCTCGTTCTTTGCCGCACCCGGTTCGAAAAAGGCTGACCGCACGCGAAACCAGTATGGCTTCACGGCCGGGTTCCCGATCGTTCAGAACACGCTGTTCGGCTTCGCGAGCGTGGACCTGAGCGCGCTCGAGGGGGAGAACGACTACTTCAAGGACTTCATCCTGCCGTCCGAGATCAATGGGCCCTGGCTCACGCGCGGCAACGACACGCCGGCGAACCGCGCCTTCATTCAGAGCGTGATCGATCGTTTCCCCTCGACGCTCACGAACAACGATCCGCGCAGCAACCGGACGTTTGCCGGTGTCGCCGGCATCGATTGGCCGACCTACGACTACTCCGGTCGTGTGGATTGGAACATGAGCGGCGGGCAGACGTTCACCGCGCGCTACCAGTGGACGAACCAGACGTACGACAACGAGGACATCGTCATCGGCGAGCAGACGCTCCAGGACAACACCCAGCAGAACCTCGGCGTCACGCACACGCAGATCTACAACAACCGGATGGTCGGCGAACTGCGGTACGGTCTGGGGATCCGTTCGACGAACGTCAATATCGCGGACGGCAACGACACCCCGATCATTCGGTTCGCCGGCACGCCGGTTGCCGCATCGATCATCGGCAATGCGGGAGCCTTCCCGATCATCCGCGATCAGACCGACCACCAGTTCGTCTACAACCTGACCGCGCAGCTCTGGAACAACCACTCGATCCGGGCCGGCACCGATATCCGCCGGCAGCGCCTGGACGACTTCGCCGACAACTTCTCGCGCGGCTTCTGGAACTTCAACCGCACCTGCGGCGGCGTCACGTACGAGTCCGCGTATGCGGCGTTTTTCGACGGCTGCATCGCCAGCTTCACGAAGGCGTACGGCCCGTTCTTCCTCGAGAACCGGATGAACGAGGCGAACTTCTACGTGCAGGACGACTGGCGCCTGACCGACACCGTCACGCTCAACCTCGGGCTTCGCTATGAGTACGTCGGCGCGCCGAAAGAGAAGGAAGGGCGCATCGACTACATCTACGGCGCCGACACCGACAATATAGAGCCGCGTCTTGGCCTCGCCTACGCGCCGAAGTGGAACGAAGGCTTCCTCGGCAAGCTCGCGGGCGGGGAAGGCGGGATCGCGTTCCACGCTGGGTGGGGCATCTACGACGGCCGCATCTTCCAGTCAGTGTTCTCGCAAGGCGGCGCGAACGTGCGATTCAATCCGCCGAATGCGGCTTCACTCGCGTTCACGACCCAGCCCAACATCCTGAACGTGTCGGACCCGACGATGGGCTTCGTGTTCACCCCCGGTGTGCAGACGGCGCGGACGACGCTCACGCTGCCGTCGGCGGATCTCGAGATGCCTTCCACGCAGAAGTGGAACCTCTCGGTCGAGCGCGTGATGCCGTGGAACTCGAGCCTGAAGATCACGTACCAGGGCAACTACAACAACAAGCGCCTGAAGTACAGCCTGGACAATCTGCCGGTGTCGCCGCTCGACGGCCCGATCACCGTCGTCGATCATCCGTTCAATGCGCCGGCGGCCGGCTTCCCGGATCTGCGCGGCAAGGTGATCAATGCGATCGCCGCGGACGTGCAGTGCGCCGGCACCGGATTCTTCGGCATCCAGACCAATGCCACGTGTCCGGTGGCGGTGCCGATCGCCGACAACGAGATCAGCCTGCGCGTGCCGCGGACGAACGAGCGCCGGCCGAACCCGCTCTACACCACGAACCTGCTCGTCAGCAACGACGCCGAGTCGTGGTACGACGGCATCGAGTTCGCCTGGGACAAGCGCTTCAGCAACGGACTGCAGTTCCAGACGGCGTATACGTTCAGCAACTCGGAGGACACGACCTCTGAAGCCACGTTCGTCGGGGCGGGCGATTCGAACCAGAACGGGCCGGATTCGAAGTACTCGCGCGCGAAGTCGCGGTTCCACACGCCGCACCGCTTCACCTTCAACGGCAGCTGGCGCATGCCGTTCTTCCGGGATCGCACTGACTTCGTCGGGCAGGCGTTCGGCGGCTGGATGCTCTCGGGCGTCGTCAAGCTGATTTCGGGGACGCCGTTCACCGTCATCCAGACCGGTGCGGACCTGAACTTCGACGGGTTCGCGGAGTCGCGTCCGGTGCTGCTCGATCCCTCGATTCTCGGTAACAAGGTGAGCGACCGGGATACCTCCACGCAAATGCTGCCGCGGACGGCGTTCCGGCCGGCGGTCTACGGCGATTCGATCGAGTCCCTGGTGCCCCGCAACGCCTTCTACGGCGACGGTGTGCAGAACGTCGATCTCGCGTTGTCCAAGAGCTTCTTCATGCCGTGGCAGGGGCAGCAGCTGGACGTGCGCATCGAGGCGTTCAACGCCTTCAACGAGGTCCAGTTCACGTTCCCCGACACCAACATCGGCAACGCCACGTTCGGTGTGATCAACGGCTTGTCGGCCGTTTACAGCCCGCGCGTGGTGCAGCTGGTCCTGCGCTACCGCTACTGACGGTCATCGATACGCGAGACGACACGAAGGGCGGCTTCACGGCCGCCCTACGTGCTGTACGACAATCTCTCGGACGCGGGCTGACACCAATTTTGCAAGTCGTTCCCGACGTCCTGGTCCACGTACCAGTTTTGAGGAGCCTGCGATGTCGAAACACTGTTGGGGTGCGCTCTGCACGATCCCCTTACTGCTCAGCTTTGCGGCGCCCATGGCTGCGCAGGAGACAACCGGAACGATCCAGGGAGTGGTCGCCGACCAATCCGGCGCCGTACTTCCCGGCGCAACCGTCATCGTCCGAAACGTCGGGACGGGTCAGACCCAGGAAGTCGTCACCAACGAAAACGGCCGATACACGGTCCCGTTCCTCCGGCCCGGGACGTACGAAGTCACGTTCACGATGTCTGGATTTCAGTCCACGACCGCGCGTGGCGTCGAGCTGCACGTCAACGACCGGCTCGAACTGAATGGTACGCTCAGGGTCGGTGCGATCACCGACACGGTGGAGGTGGTCGGCAGTTCAACCCTGGTGCAGCACACGCCCCAGGTGCAAAGTCTGATGGGCACCACCCAGGTCGAAGAGCTGCCGCTGAACAACCGCAACTTCGTGCAGCTCGCGACTCTCGTGCCGGGCGTGACCTCGAACCTGCCGGACGAGATCGGCATCGGCCTGACCAACGTCGTCAGCGTCTCTCTGGCGGGGCAGCGGCGCAACGCCGTCAACTGGCTCGTGGACGGCGCGTCGAACGTGGACGTCGGCTCGAACATCACGCTGCTCGCCACGCCCACCCTCGAATCGATTGAAGAGTTCAAGATCATCACGACGGGCTACAACGCCGAGTGGCCGCGCAGCGGCGGCGGGATCGTCAACATTGTCACCAAGTCGGGTACGAATCAGTTCCGCGCGTCGGCCTATGAGTTCTTCCGCAGCGACAAGCTGAACGCGAACAGCTGGACGCGCAACCAGAGCAGCGATCCGGAGGTTGCCAACAACCCGCCTGAGCTGGATTACGACAACTTCGGCTACACGTTCGGCGGGCCGATCGTTCGCGACAACCTGTTCTTCTTCTGGTCGCAGGAGTGGCGGCAGATCTCGCGCGCGCCCGCATCCGCGGTGTCGACCACGATCGATCCGGCCTGGCTGAACGACCCCGGCAATCCCAACTATGTGGCCCCCGAGGATCGGGACCCGAACGCGGTGGCGCTGCTCGGTGTCTGGCCGGAGGCGAACCTCGGCGTAAACAGCTTCCAGGAAACCCGTCCGAACGATCAGGACACGCGCCAGGAGGTCATTCGCACCGACTGGCAGATCAACCCGCAGTGGCGCCTCATGGGCCGCTACACGCACGACCTGTCGATGACGACCGAGCCCGGAGGGCTCTTCTTCGGCGTGGCCGTGCCGAACGTCGCGACCACGCTGACCGACGTGCCCGGTCACGTGTTCGTCACGCAGTTGACGACGACGATCACGCCGACGCTGCTGAACGACTTCTCGTTTCAGTTCACGGGCAATGCGATCACGTCGGAGTACGGCGAAAGCGTGGTCAACACCCGCGACGCGTTCGGCCTCACCGCCAACGAATTGTTCCCGGAGAACCGCAACAACCTGATCCCCACGATCTCGATCACGCCGACGCCGCCCTCCCCATCGCTCATCGGGGCGCCTCAGCTGTTCGACAACAAGTATCGGAACTATACGGTCAGCAACAATCTGTCGTGGCAGCGGGGGAATCATTCGATCAAGGGAGGCGTGCTGCTGGCCTTCGAGCAGAAGGACGAGGCGTCCGGGAGCGAGACCCAGGGCCGGTTCGTGTTCAGGGCCGGCGGCGGACGCACGCCCTTCCAGAACTTCCTGACCGGCAACGCCGACGGGATGTGCGGCGCCAATTGCGACTACACCGAACCGGAACGGGAGATCCTCTCGCAGTTCCGCTTCAACCGCTACGAGTTCTACGTCCAGGACTCCTGGCGCGCGCGCCCGAACGTGACGCTCGACTACGGCATCCGCTATGCGCTCCACCCGCCGGTCGTGGACAAGAACAACGTGCTGACGAACTTCGATCCGGATCTGTATGACCCGGCTCGCGCGCCGGAACTGAACGCGGCCGGGAGCGTGATTCCGGGAACGGGCGATCCGTTGAACGGCATCATCGTCGCCAATCAGAATTCCCCGCACGACCGCGCGATCTATCAGTTCGACACGAACAACTTCCAGCCGCGCGTCGGCGTCGCGTGGGACGTCTTCTCCGATGGGTCGACGGTCGCCCGCGGCGGGTACGGCGTGTACTTCGACCAGCCGCTGGTCGGCATCTTCCTGCAGAACGCCTTCGTGAATCCGCCGTTCGTGTCGAACCCGCAGATCCTGAACGCGCAGCTCTCCAATCCCGCCGCCGGGATCAGTCCGGCCTCGGCGCCGGTGCAGAACCTGATCGCCTCGAGCGATCCGTTCGACACCCCGCGCACCCAGCAGTGGAACGTCGGCGTCCAGCGTCAGCTCTATGAGCGCGGCGTCATCGACGTCTCCTACGTCGGTTCGGCCGGCGACAACCTCATTCAGCCCGTGCAGATCAACCAGCCGCAGCCGCAGGACGTCGTGGCGATCGGCGTGCTGAACGCGGCGAGGCCATTCACCGGCTACGGGAACATCCAGATGCGCCAGACGACCGCCAAGTCGCGCTATCACGGCCTGCTGCTGTCGTTCCGGCACGACCAGGGACGCGCGGGTCTTCTCAACATCTCGTACACGTTGAGCCGGGCGAAGACCGATGCCACCAACGACCGCGACGCGGCCGACTTCCCCCAGAACCCGCTGGATCTCGATGCCGAGTACGCGCTGGCGCGGACCGACCGCACGCACGTGTTCACCGCGAACTACGTGTACGAGCTGCCATTCTTCCGCGACCACGAGAACACGTGGCTGCGTGCGACGCTGGGGGGGTGGCAGCTCTCGGGGATCACGTACTTCTGGTCCGGCAATCCCGTGCCGCAGATCACGACCGGCAACACGAATGGCGGCCGGCGCGGCACCCGCGTGAACCAGATCGGTGATCCGGAAGCGAACCTTCCGGCCGACGTTCCGGGCGGCGTCTACTGGTTCAACCCGGCGGCGTTCGAGGCGCCCGCCGACGGCACCTACGGCAACAGCGAGCGCGCGCCGCTCCGCCTGCCCGGCGTCAACCAGTGGGACCTGACCCTCTCGAAGAACTGGTATCCGACCGACGCGTTCCGGATCCAGTTCCGGGCGGAGATGATCAACGCCTTCAACCACACGCAGTTCACGACGCTCAACACGACCTGCCCCAATACGGCGACCAGTCTCTCGTGCGTGGCGGAGGGGAGCCGGTTCGGCCAGCTCACGGGCACGAGGAACCCGCGCGAGATCCAGCTCGGGATCCGCGTATCGTGGCATTGATCAACGGACGAGCTATACTCAAGACTCGAATGCGGGGCGTCACAGTCAGGTGGCGCCCCTTTTTTTGAGCGCTCATGATCCACGTTCTCGGGATCGACGCCGGCGGCACGAAGACTGTCTGTCAGCTTGCCGACGGGCAGGGCAACATCATCGCTGAAGCGCGGTCGGGCGGCGCCAACCTCCAGGCGGCCGGCGAGCTTCACGTCGAGAAGGTCCTCCACGAGGTGATGGAGGAGGCGATCGGCGACCGGAACATCGTTCCGGCGGCGATCTGTCTCGGCATCGCCGGCGTGGATCGCCCGGACGACGCCGCCGTGGTGCAGGGGATCATGAAGCGCATCGGCTACAAGGCGCGCGTCCTCGTCGTCAACGATGCGCTGGTGGCGCTCGAAGTCGGCGCTCCCGGCCAGCCGGGGATCGTCATCATCTCCGGGACCGGATCCATCTGTTACGGCCGGAACGCCGACGGGATGGCGGCGCGGTCCGGGGGATGGGGCTACGTCCTGGGCGACGAAGGGAGCGGCTACTGGATCGGCCGCGCCGCGCTGCGCGCCGTGCTGCGCGAGGCGGATCAGCGCGGCATCGCGACCGCGCTGACGCCGTTGCTGCTCGCGCACTTCGGCGTGGACCGTCCACAGGGGCTGATTCACCAGGTGTATCACTCGAACCTCAAACCGGCGGCCATCGGGGCGCTCGCGCGCTGCGTGCAGCAGGCGTTCGGCGAGGGGGACGAAGTCGCGATCGGGATTCTCCGGGGCGCCGCCGACGAGCTGGAGAAGTCGGCGCTATCGGTGGCGCGCAGGCTCCGGCTGGTCGGCCAGGAGTTCCCGTACATCCTCGCCGGCGGCATTTTCAAGGCCGTCCCGTGGCTCACGGAGGAGTTGTCGCGCCGCTTGCCGGTCGCGTCGCCGCACAGCCACGTTCACCTGCTGGAGCGTGAGCCCGCGACCGGCGCGGTTCTGCTCGCCCTCCAGGAAGCCCGCGGCGGCGCCAGCGTGCCGCAATACAAGATGGCCTGATGCACCGGAGCCCACGCGTTCTCATCTTCGCCGACGCGCGTACCGTCGCGCGCGAACTCGCGGCACGGATTGGCCAGGCGTTGCGGGACAAGCCGGCGCTCGTACTTGGACTGCCGACGGGCCGCACGCCGCTCCTGCTGTACGAAGAGCTGGTGCGGCTCCACGAGGCGGGCGAGGCGGACTTCAGCGCGGCGACGACGTTCAATCTCGACGAGTTCCTCGGCATCCCGTCCGATCATCCGGGCAGCTACCGGACGTTCATGCACCGCTACCTGTTCGACCATGTGAACGTGGATCCGAAGCGCACCAACTTTCTCAACGGCGCCGCGGCCGATCCGGTCGAGGAATGCGAGCGCTACGAGCGCGAGATCGACCAGGCGGGCGGGATCGATCTGCAGATCCTCGGTATCGGCACCAACGGCCACATCGGCTTCAACGAGCCTGCCGGGGAGCTGGAAGCACGCACACACCGCGTGCGCCTGAAGCCTGAAACGCGCCGCAGCAACGCAGCGCTGTTCGGCGGGGATCCCGAGAGCGTTCCCGCCGAGGCGCTGTCGATGGGAATGGGAACGATCCTTCAGGCGCGTAAGGCGGTGCTGATCGCGACCGGGGAGACCAAGGCCGGCTGCGTCGAGCGCCTGGTCAACGGCCCGATCACGACGATGCTGCCGGCGTCGTTTCTGCAGCTGCATCGCGATGCGGATATCTACCTGGATCGGGATGCGGCGAAGGAGTTAGAAGGGACTGGCGCGGCATAAAGCCGCGCCCTACATGTAGGGCGCCCCTTTCAGGGGCGCCGCCGGCGCCGTCGGCGCGGCATGAAGCCGCGCCCTACTTCGGTTCCAGGTTCAGCAGCTAGCGCAGTGTCGGCTCGATGTCTTCGCCGATCGCATCCGCCACGAGATCGTCGGCCTTCTTGAGGCGTTTCAACGCCTGCGGGAGCGTGAGATCCGCCTTCTGCATCACGATGGCGGCCTTGACGTTCCACTTCGCGCGTTTGAGCAGTGCGTCGGCTTCGTCGTAGCTGAGGCCGGTGACGACGCCGATGATCCGGCGGGCGCGGTCCTTCAGCTTCTCGGATCCCGTGCGCACGTCGACCATCAGGTTGCCGTAGGTCTTGCCCACCTTGATCATCGAGATCGTGGTGAGCATGTTGAGCACCATCTTGGTCGCCGTGCCCGCCTTGAGCCGCGTGGAACCGGCGATGATCTCCGGTCCGATCGCCGGCGCGATCTGGAGGTCGACAAAGGTCTGCAGCTCGGACCCGGGCCAGCAGGTGACGAAGATGATCTTGCAGCCGGCCTTGCGCGCGCGGGTGAGGCCGCCGCGGACGAAGGGCGTCATCCCGCTGGCGGAGACGCCGATCACGACGTCCTTCTTCCCCAGACGCAGCCGCGCGATGCTGCGGGCGCCTTCTTCGTAGTTGTCCTCGACCCCTTCCTTGGCCTTGAACACCGCGTCCTGACCGCCCGCCATGATCGCCTGGACGAGCGTGGGCGGCGTGCCGAAGGTGGGCGGCATCTCGGCGGCTTCGACGACGCCGAGGCGGCCGCTGGTGCCGGCGCCGATGAAGATGATGCGCCCGCCTTTCTTGAGCGCCTTCGTGATGATGTCGACCCCGTGCGCGATCCGCTCGCGCTCCTTCTGGACGGCCGCGATCACCTTGCGGTCCTCGTTGATCATCATGTCAACGATTTCGGTGACCGGTGCCTTGTCGATCGCGAGACTGACGGGATTGATGGCTTCGGTAGGGAGCCCCTGCCACTTGGATTGCATCGCCATGATGATTCGCAACCGCGTACACTACTCCTCGCTGGGAGGGGTGTCAACGCCGCTGGCCGGCCAGCAGGAGGTATGAAAGAATCGACAGCACGCATGCAGTCGCGCCAGGGTGAAGCCGCGGCGCTCGAACGCGTGGCGGATGCCGCCACACGGATCGAGCGGGAACTTGGGAAAGCGATCGTCGGGCAGGGGCGGGTCATCCGCGAGATCCTCGTCGCGTTCGTCGCCGGCGGTCATTGTCTGCTGCGGGGCGTGCCCGGGCTGGCGAAGACGCTCCTGATCAAGACGCTCGCCGATTGCGTCCACCTGAAGTTCAATCGGATCCAGTTCACGCCGGACCTGATGCCGTCCGACATCGTCGGCGCCGAAGTGATCGAAGAGGATCGCGCCACCGGCAAGCGCGTGATCCGCTTCATTCACGGCCCGATCTTCGCGAACATCATCCTCGCCGACGAGATCAACCGCACGCCGCCGAAGACGCAGGCCGCGCTCCTCGAAGCGATGCAGGAGTACCAGGTCACCGTCAACGGGGTCCGCTTCCCGCTGCCGCGTCCGCTGTTCGTGCTCGCGACGCAGAACCCGATCGAACAGGAGGGGACCTATCCGCTGCCGGAGGCGCAGCTCGATCGCTTCATGTTCAACGTCGTCATCGACTATCCGACGGCGGAGGAAGAGCGCCGGATCCTGACGATGACGACGACGACCGCCGTGCCGCAGGTGTCGGCGGTGACGACCGGCGAGGAGATCGAGCTGCTGCACCAGGCCGTCCGCGAGGTGCCCGCGGCGGAGAACGTCATCGATCTCGCCGCCCGCCTCGTCCGGGCCACGCGCCCGGGTCCGGAGGCGCCCGACTTCGTCACGAAGTGGGTTCGCTGGGGCGCGGGCCCGCGCGCCGGGCAGGCGCTGCTCCTGGGCGCCAAGGCCCGGGCGCTTCTGGAGGGACGCATCGTGGCGTCTCCAGAGGACGTGGCCGCGGTGGCGTTGCCCGTCCTCCGTCATCGCGTGCTGGTGAACTTCGAAGCTGAAGCGGATGGCGTGGACGCGGACGCGATCATCGGCCGGCTGCTGGCGCACGTGCGGCCGTAGGACCAAGGACCAAGGACCAAGGGGCCAAGGACCAAAGGCCAAAGGGCCAAGGACCAAGGGCCAAAGGGCCAAGGACCAAGGGCCAAGGACCAAGGACCAAAGGCCAAGGGCCAAGAACCAAAGAACAAGTTTCGGATCCTCGATGCTTTCTCCTTCGATACTTGCGTCGCTCACCGATCTCGAGTTCGTGGCGCGGGTGACGGTCGAAGGCGCGCTGTCGGGGCTGCACCGCAGTCCCTTTCACGGCTACAGCGCCGAGTTCAGCCAGTACCGCCACTACCGGCCGGGCGATGACCTGAAGTACATCGACTGGAAGCTGTTCGCACGGACCGACCGGATCTACACCAAGCAGTTCCGCGAGACGACGAACGTGCGGATGCAGCTCGTCGTGGACGCGAGCGCGTCGATGGGGTTTCGCGACGCGGCCGGCGTGTCGAAGCTCGAATACGCGCGGACGCTGGCCGCCGCGCTGGCGCATCTCGTGGCGGGGCAGGGGGACGCCTGCGGCCTCACCATCTACGACGAGGGGTTGCGGACGTATCTTGCGAGCCGGCCGGGGCGCTCCCACGCGCGGGCGCTGCTGGTGACGTTGTCGAAGGTCTCGCCGCACGGAGGCACGACGACGGCGCCCGCGTTACGCCGAGCCGTCGACCTGCTGCGCGGACGCGGTGCGCTGATCGTCTTCTCCGACCTGTACGAGGAGCCGGAAGCGGTCGAGGCGGAGCTGACACGCGCCGCGCGGATGGGGCACGACGTCAGCGTCTTCCACATCCTCACGCCGGAAGAGATCGAATGGCCGTGGCGCGGAGACATCGAAGTCGAAGACAGCGAGACGGGACGGCGCGTGCTCACATCCTCGGCGGGCGCGGCTGATTACCGGCTGCGCATGGACGCGTTCATCCGCGGCTGGCGCGAGCGCTGCACGTCGGCCAATATTGTCTACGTGTCGACGCGAACGAACATCCCTCCCGCGCACACGCTCCGGGAATACCTGCTCCGGCGCGGATCCGCCACGGTGCGCTGATGGTCTGGCTCGCACCGGCGGCGCTCGCCGGACTCGCGGCGGTCCTTCTGCCGTTGGCGATCCACCTGCTGCGCCGGCGCACGGCCGCGCACATCGTGCTGCCGACGACCCGGTTCCTCGTGCCGCGCACGAGTTCGACCGTCAGGCTCCGGCGGATCTCGGATCCGATCCTTCTGCTGGTCCGGATGGCCATCCTGGCATCCGCCGCGCTTGCGCTCGCGCAGCCCGTGTGGCTCGGCAACGCCCGGCTGGACGCGTGGGCGAATCGCACCGCGCGTGTGGTGGTCGTCGACGTCAGCGAGAGCGCGCGAGGCAGCATTTCGGCCGAAGCGGTTGCGGCCGCACGATCGTCCGCGGATCCGGCGTTGACGGTCGAGTCCGCGGACCTGCCGTCCGCGCTGGAGCGCGCGAGCCGCTGGCTCGCGGCTGCGCCACCCGCCAGGCGCGAGATCGTCGTGCTTTCCGACTTCCAGCGCGGAGTGTTGTCGGATGCCGACGTAGCCGCGGTTCCGCGCGAGATCGGGTTGCGGTTCGTCTCCGTCGGAGCGCCGAACGCGCCGGCTGCCCCCGCGGTTCGCACGCTGGTACCCGATGGCGTCGTGGACGGCCAGCTCTCCGTGCAGGACGGAGGGACGGGCGCTCGATACGCGGCGTCTGATGCAAGTCTCGACGGGTTGCGAATCCTCGCTCCGGCGGGCGACGCGAGCGATGTGCCGGCCCTGATGCGGGTGGTATCCCGCGCTGGCGCGTTTGCGCCTGATCCATCGCAACCGATCGTCGTTCGCTTTCGCGGAGGCGAAGACTTGCCGCCGGTGTCCCCAGTCGCGGATGGCTGGTCGTTCCAGGCAGCGCAGCGGCTTCTTCGATCGATCGAGCGCCTGGACGCCCGGCTCGAGGTCTTCTCGACCGCCGACGCGCTCATCGTGGACGTGGATGCCGAACCTGCGTCGCTGACGGCGGCGCAGGTGGTGAAGGCAGCGCTCGACGCTCGCGTGGATCCGGCGTTGCTTCGCGAGATGGAACCAGAGAGCCTCTCACAAGAGAAGCTGACGGCATGGACGCGTGAGCCGGGGCCTCCTGATCCGTCGCAGTGGCGCCAGGCGGACGAATCGGATGGACGTCTGTTCTGGGGGCTGGCACTCGTGCTCCTCGGCGTCGAAACCCTCCTGCGCCGCTCGCGCGCCGTCGAGGAGAGGGAGTCGCAGGCCCATGCCGCCTGAGGTTCCTGGCGTCAGCGTCCTCGATCGCCTGGCGCTCGCCGTCAGACGCCGGCGGGCCTTTGTGCACGGTGCGTGCGCGGCGGCGATCGGCGCAGCCTTCGGCCTGCCGTTCGACTGGCCTCTGCGGCTCGTGCTCATCGCGCTCTCGTTGGCGATCGGCCTGCTCTGGACGCGCCACAAGCGGACGTCCGCGTCGGTGGCGCGCGCGATCGAGCGCGCATGTCCGGCCAGCCGGAACCTGGTGATCACCGCCGAGGAACTGGAGCGCCATCCGGAACGCGCGCCGGCGGCAGTGAAAGCGCTCGTCGCGATGAACGCCGCACGCGCCGTTGCCGGCGTGCGGGCTGCCGAGGTCGCGCCGCTGGGTCGTGGCAGTGCAGCAGCCGTCGTCGCGGCGATCCTCCTGGTCCTTCCGTCGCCAGACTGGCGCACGATCGATCGTACGGCGACGTCGATCGCGTCGGTGGCTTCGCCGTTGGCGTCCGCGGCGCCGGCGATCCGCGTGACCATCGATCCGCCGAAGTACGCACGTCAGCCGCAAGCATCGTTGACCGATCCGGAGCGGATCGACGCGCTGGAGGGCAGCACGATCCGGTTCGAAGTCCCGGGGGGATGGCGCGTGCGATTCGGCGACGCTGAGCCGTCCGACGTCCTGATCGCGCGGACGAGCGGATACTTCGCCGTGGAGTCTTCCAGTGCCGGTGAGGTGCATCGGCTCGTTCCGCTGAACGTCACGCCGGATCGCGTGCCGTCGGTCCGCATCGAGACGCCCGGCAAGGACCTGCTGCTCCCGGACGGCACGCGTACGATTCCGGTGCGGATCGCCGCGTCGGACGACCTCGCGCTCGACAGCCTGGAACTCCGGTACACGAAGGTCTCGGGATCCGGCGAGCAGTTCGAGTTCGTCGAAGGCGCACTCCCGATCGCGATCCAGAGGACGACGGAGCGCGAGTGGAGCGCGGACGGCCAGCTCGCGCTCGCGTCGTTGAAGCTCGGGCCGGGTGATTCGCTCGTGTACCGCGCCGTCGCGCGCGACGGCCGGTCTGGCGATGCGGGCACGGCCTCGTCAGACACCTTCTTCATCGAGATTTCCGGACCCGGGCAGGTGCCGCTCGAAGGCGTCGAGATGCCTCCCGAACTCGAGCGCTACGCGATGTCACAGCAGATGATCGTGCTGAAGCTCGAACGCCTGCGCGCCCGCGAGCCGAAGATGAACCGCGACGCCGTCGTCGAAGAAGCCGCTTCGCTCGCGGCAGAGCAGCGGACCGTTCGGGCGAACTTCATCTTCCTGCTCGGGGGACACGTCGAGGACGAATTCGAGGAGGCCGAACAGTCGCACGAGATCCAGGAGGGCCGCCTCGAGAACAACGCCCGAAGGGACATCAACGCCGCGATCTCGCAGATGACCCGCGCCGAGCAGGGATTGACGGCGGTGAACACGGCCGCCGCCTTGCCGCCCGCGCGCGCGGCGGTCGAATCGTTGCAGCGCGCGTTCGGCCGGAGCCGGTACCTCCTGCGATCGCTGGCCGTGCGCAGCCGCCTCGATCCATCCCGTCGTCTGACTGGCGATCTCGAAGAGGCTGGCGATTGGCGGCGGACGGCGGAGCAGGCCCCGGCCAGGGAAGGGGAGGCGGTCAGGCGGTTGCTGAACGACCTGCTCGCGCTGTCGGCCGTTCTTCGCGATGGAGAGGGGCCTGATGCGGGGCAGCTCGCGACGCTGGCCGAGGCCGCGCTCGCGATCGATCCGGCCTCGCCGGTCTGGGCCCAGATCGCGCGGGACCTGCTCGACCTTGACGACGCGGACTCGCTCGCTCCGATTCTCGCCCGCGTCTCCCGGGAAGCATCCCGCGGACTGGTCTCGCCGACGCCATTGGCGGATCCCGCATCCGCGCTCGAGCGCGCATTCATGACGGAGCGGCGGCGATGAGGCTCGCGTTTCGGGTGGGTGCGATCGTCATCGCGCTGGCCGCGCTCATTGACCCGGCGCTTGCGCGCAGGGTCACACCGCCGGTCTCGATCGCGATCCAGTTGCCGCGCGCATCGGATCCTGGATACCAGCAGGCGCTGGCGATCCGGGCGCGCATCGAGGCGAACCTGGACGGCGAGATCATCGTGGACGGCGCGGGGGATCCGTCCGCGATCGTCGCGATCGGAAACGCGGAACCCCTTCGAGGCGTTGCCCCCGTCTTCGTCGTTGCGCCACCCGAAAAGCCGGGAGTGAGGATCGAAGAGATCGGCGTTCCCCGCGCGCTGGTAACCGGCCAGGCCGCGCCGGTCCGGCTCGCGCTGCGCGCGTCGAAGCTGTCGGGACGCACGTCGTCGGTCGTGTTGGAGCTTGGCGGAATGCCGCTCCAATCCATCGAGCACGAGTGGACGTCGGACGATGAGCGGTTGGAGAGGACGTTCACCGTCGTCCTGCCTGGTCCGGGCGTACACCGCGTGCGAGCGAGAGTCGCCACCGATGCCGTCGAGGCATCGATGGCCGATGCGGCGGTCGTGGTCCGCGCGCGGCCGCTGCGGGTGTTCGTGTACGAGCCGCGGCCGTCGTGGGCCGTCACGTTCGTGCGGCGCAGCCTCGAGGCGGACGCGATCTTCTCGGTCGCCTCGACGTCGCGCAGTTCGAAGCCGGTGGCCACGCGATCCAGCGCGGCGCCAGAAGCCTTGGCCGCACTCGATGTCGACGCCTTCGATGCGTTGCTGCTCGGCGGCCTCGACGAGTTGGGCGATGCCGACTGGCGTGCGGCCCATCGGTTTGTTTCGGAGCGCGGAGGAACACTGCTGCTCCTGCCGGATCGACAGCTGTCCGATGCGGTGCGGCGCCGGTTCGATCTGCCGGAGACGGAGGAGGTGCTGCTCGACACACCCGCTTCAGCCGAGGAGGACGCCGGTCTGAAGGGATCGGAGTTGCTCGTGATGCGGACGGCGACCGGCGGCTTCAGAACACTCGCGTCGCTCCGGCAGGGATCTCAGAGCCGGCCGATCGTCATCGCCGCGCCGATGGGGGCGGGAACTCTCGTCTTCTCCGGAGCGCTCGACGCGTGGCGCTATCGAGGGGATGGGGAAGGGCAGTTCGATCGCTTCTGGCGCGGCGTTGTCGCTGACGGTGCGCTCGCCGCCGCGCCGAAGATCGACGTCCAGCTCTCACCAGCAATCGCACGTCCGGGAGATCTCATCGCGGTGCGTGCGACGGTCCGCGAGACGGAGTTCACGTCGAGCGCGGCAGGACGCTCCGCAGGACCCGTCGAGGCGGCGCTGGCTCGCGACGGCGGCACACGTGAACCGATTCGGCTCTGGCCCGGTCCGCGCCAGGGAGGCTTCGAGGCAACCATCCCGGCGCCGCCATCGGGACACCACATCGTGGAAGTGGAACTGTCAGGGCGGACGACCGCCGCGCCGTTGGTTGTGGCCGACGACGTCGTGCATCCAGTGAAGGATACGAGCGCCGCATGGAAACAGGCCGCCGCTGCGACCGGCGGCGCGGTGGTGGAGACTCCGGAGCAGTTGATATCGGCGTTGTCGGGCATCGACGCGGGATCGGTGGAGCAGGTGACGCGGCCGATGCGGTCGCCGTGGTGGATCGTGCCGTTCGCGTTGCTGCTGTCTGCTGAGTGGGCGCTTCGCCGGCGGTCGGGATTGAAATGATCGACACCTACCTGGAATACCTTCGCGACGTCAGGCGAATGTCGCCGAACACGATCGAGAGCTACGCGCGAGACCTCGGGCAGCTGGCCGCCTTCGCCGAGACGCGAGGGATCGATCTCGAGGCGATCGATCGCCGTGAGCTGGAAGCGTTCGTCCGTTCGCAGATGGCCGCGGGGCAGGCACCGCGTTCCGTCGCGCGCCTGGTGGCCTGCGTGCGCGGGTTCTACAAGTTCGTCGCGATCGAGAAGAAGCTCCCGCACAACCCGGCGGAGGATCTTCGCGCTCCGCGGGCGTGGGCGGCGCTGCCCAGGTTCTTGAGCCTCGAAGAGGTCGACCGGCTGCTCGCGCAGCCTGACGTAAACATGCCGCGCGGCCTTCGCGACAAGGCGCTGATCGAGGTCCTGTACGCCACCGGGCTGCGCGTCTCGGAACTGGTCGCGCTCCGCGCCGGCGACCTGAACCTCGAGGACGGATATCTCACCTGCATCGGCAAGGGGGATAAGCAGCGGATGATTCCGCTCGGGCAGGAAGCGATCGAGTGGGTGCGGCGCTACATCCGCGACGGACGCCCGGCGCTGCTCAAGAAGAAGACGTCGCCGTGGTTGTTCGTGAACGCGCGGGACGGCGGGGCGCTGTCGCGCGTCGGGTTCTGGAAGGTGTTGAAGGCGTACGGCACGCAGGCCGGGATCTCACGCGAACTCAGCCCGCACGTGCTGCGGCATTCGTTCGCGACGCACCTGTTGGATCGCGGCGCGGATCTCCGCATGATCCAGGTGATGCTCGGGCATGCGGATCTGTCGACGACGCAGATCTACACGCACGTGCTCGAGGCGCGGCTCAAGGCGGTGTACGAGAAGTACCACCCGCGGAAGTAGGGATCAGGGACCAGGGATCAGGGATCAGGGATCAGGGATCAGGGAACAGGGATCAGGATGGCGCGGCGTAAAGCCGCGCCCTCCGTTTCTGCCCCCGTCCCCTGTTCCCCGGTCCCTGATCCCTGATCCCTGGTCCCTGATCCCTGTCCCCCCGCGTCCGTCCGCTCCACCTCGATCGTGCAATCGGCCAGGACCGCGGCGATGGCGCCGATGGCGGCCGCCAGGGGCGCGATCACGGCGCCGATCACGCCTACCGTGACCGGGAACTCCGCCACCGTGCGTCCGCGCTGCTTCACGACCACCCGACGCAGGTTGCCCTCGTCGACCAATCGCGCGATTTGCGCCAGAATCTGGTCGGTCGTCCCTTCGAGCTTTTGCCAGAACGTTTTCATATCCCTATAGTGGCCTAAAATCCGGTACACTTGACGGATTTGAAGGCACCCAAAGGAGACTCATGAGCCGTAAGGGCCGCTATCTGTTTACGTCCGAATCGGTGACGGAAGGGCATCCCGACAAGATCGCCGACCAGATCTCGGATTCGATTCTCGATGCCATCCTCGCGCAGGATTCGGTCGGCCGCGTTGCATGCGAAACGCTGGTCACCACCGGCCTCGCGATCATCGCCGGTGAAATCACGACCAGCTGCTACGTGGACTTTCCCAAGATCGTCCGCGAGACGATCAAGGATGTCGGATACACCCGCGCCAAGTTCGGATTCGACTCCGAAACCTGCGCGGTGCTCTCGTCGATTCACGAGCAGTCGCCCGACATCGCCCAGGGCGTGGATCCCGGCGGCGCCGGCGACCAGGGCCTCATGTTCGGCTACGCGTGCACCGAGACCCCGGAGCTGATGCCGATGCCGATCATGCTCGCGCACAAGCTCGTGCGCGGCCTGTCGGAGATGCGCCGCAGCGGCGTGCTCGACTACCTCCGGCCCGACGGCAAGTCCCAGGTCACGATCGAATACGACGGCTACAAGCCGGTGCGCGTCGACACCGTCGTCATCTCCACGCAGCACAGCTCCACCGTGAGCAACGAGACGCTGCGCGAAGACATCACCGACAAGATCATCAACAAGGTGATCCCCGCCGACATGATGGACGGCAAGACCCGGATCCTCATCAATCCAACCGGACGGTTCGTCGTCGGCGGCCCGCACGGCGACGCGGGAGTCACCGGACGCAAGATCATCGTCGATACGTACGGCGGCGCGGCGCCGCACGGCGGCGGCGCGTTCTCGGGCAAGGATCCGACGAAGGTCGACCGCTCGGCCAGCTACATGGCGCGCTACGTCGCCAAGAACATCGTCGCGGCCGGCCTGGCGGATCGCTGCACGGTGCAGCTCGCCTATGCGATCGGCGTGGCCGAACCGGTCTCGGTGCTCATCGACTCGCACGACACCGGCGTGATCCCCGACGAGAAGATCAGCGAGATCGTCCGCGCGAACTTCAAGCTCACACCGCGCAGCATCATCGAAACACTCGACCTCCGCCGGCCGATCTACAAGAAGACGGCGGCGTTCGGTCACTTCGGCCGCACCGAGCCGGAGTTCACGTGGGAACGGACCGATAAGGCGAACGCGATGCGGGCCGATGCCGGGATCAGCGCCAGCGTCGAGGCTGTCTAACTCCCAAGGGCCAACTCCCAACGCCCAGGAGCAGTTCCCCTGGAAGTTGGGAATTGGACGTTGGGAGTTGGCCGGTTTCACCTCCTGAATGCGTAAGGTGATCCTCGTGACGGCGGCCGCCCTGGCCGCCGTCATTTTTTTTGTCGCGGACGTTCTTCCGTCGCCGCCCACACGCCTCCCCCTCGATGGCGTCGACGAACAGTTGCGCCAGCGAACGGTCATCGGCGCGTATCACATCCACACGACGCGATCCGATGGCGCCGACACGAAGCCGCGCGTCGCCGCCGCCGCGGCTCGAGCCGGATTGCAGTTTGCGATCTTTGCCGACCACGGCGATGCGACGCGCACGCCGGACCCGCCGGCGTACATCGACGGGGTTCTGTGCATCGATGCCGCGGAGATCAGTACGAATGGCGGGCACTATGTGGCCCTTGGCCTGACGGCCCCGGCACCGTACCCGCTCGCGGGCGATGCAGCCGCGGTCGTCGAGGATGTGAAGCGTCTCGGCGGGTTCGGCATCGCCGCGCATCCGCATCATCCGCGTCACCAACTTGCCTGGGACGACTGGAACGCGCCGATCGACGGCATCGAGTGGCTGAATGCCGACTCCGAATGGCGGATGGAAGGACGCGTCGAGCTGACCAGGGCCATCCTGAGCTATCCGTTCCGTCCGGCCCCTGCGATTGCGATGGTGTTCGACCGTCCCGTGCGCACGCTCCAGCGATGGGACGTGCTGAGCGCGAGCAGACGCGTGGTGGCGCTCGCCGCCGTGGATGCGCACGGCTCTGGACGTTCGAGCCCCTCCGAGCACGCGGAACCGAGTGTGGCGGTTGGTCCCTCCTACGAAGCCAGCTTCCGGTCACTTTCGAACCGTGTCGTCCTGGAGCGTCCGTTCTCTGGTGATGCGACTGCCGATGGAGCCCTGCTGCTCGACGCAATCCGGCGGGGAAGTGTCTACTCGGTCGTCGATGCGATTTCACCGGACGTCGTCGTCGATCTCGACGGGCCGCGCGTGGTGTCGCCGCTGCCGGAAGGCGCGGAGGTGGTGACGATCGACGGGGATGAAGCGCAGCGGCTCGAGGTGCGGGTGCCCGATGGTCCCGGCAATCCGCCGGTCCCCTGGGTCGTGACCAATTGGGTTCACGAGCGGCTGCCTCCCCCGATCCAGACGTTGCGGGACGTCCTTCAGGCAGTGCGGCGCCTCGCGACCGGACCGTGGCGGGTCGAGAAGGACCCGTCCTCTGAAGGCGAACTTCGCAATGACGGCGGTCAGCTGACCCTCGGCTACACGCTGGGGAACGGCTCGCGGAGCGACCAGTTCGTGGCCATCGCCAGCGATCTCCAGCTTGGGGATTCGTTCGACGTCCTGATGTTCCGCGGCCGCGCCTCGAAGCCCATGCGCGTGTCGGTCCAGCTGCGGTTTGCACCCGACGATGCGCGATGGGTGAAATCGATTTACCTGGATGAGCGCGAGCGTGACGTGATGGTGCCGTTGCGCGAGATGGCGCCGGCGGAGCGGCCGGACGCGATCATTCCGGAGTCCACCGGGGCGAGATCGGTCCTGTTTGTCGTAGACCTGGTCAATGCCCGTCCGGGAACGGCAGGGGAGTTCACGATCCGGGACCTTAGAGTCGCCGACCGGTGAGGGGGGCAGAAACTCCGAACTATGAACTCCGAACTCTGAACGATGAATTCCGAACGATGAATTCCGAACGATGAATTCCGAAGTCCGATCTGCGAACTCTGAACACCAAAGTTCACAGTTCGGCGTTCTGAGTTCGCAGTTTCACGCCTTCTTCGGCGAAATCTCCTCCAGCGCGGCGATCAGGTCGCTCGCCAGGAGCCCGTGCTTGAAGCCTTCCCGCAGCATCTTCTCCGCGATCCGCCTGGCCGCCATTGCCTGCCGCTGCCGGTTCTCCGTCGGAACGGGGGAGATGAACGTTCCCACGCCTCGTTTCACGTAGGCCGTCCCTTCCGCCACGAGCGTTCTGTAGGCGTGCTGAACGGTGTTGATGTTCACCTTCAGTTCGTCGGCCAGCGACGCTGCCGCCGGGAGCGCCTCCTCGGGCCGCATCACTCCGACGGCCACGCATCTTTGCACTTCGTCCACGATCTGGCGGTAAACCGGCCGCGGATCCTTCGGATCGAGTTCCATTAGCGCCATGGCTAACTATAGCACTAGTTAACTATGAAACTAGTTAACTAGTTGCTTATTGCTCTCCCCGGAGGCTCAGACGAGGCCCAGAGCCAAAAGCCCAAAGCCGAAAGCCGGTCACGCGAAGCTGCAGGCGTTATGTCTTGGTGTTCAGGAACAGGTATGCGGCCGCGCCAGCCACGATGATGTTGGCGCTCCAGCCGGCGAGGAACGGGGGCAGGAGCCCCGCGCCGCCGATGGCGAGAAAGACGTGGAGGACGACCCAGTAGGAGAGGGCGAGTACGATCCCGATCCCGATCCCGTAGAGCGCGCCGCGGCGGCCGGTGGTCACGCCGAACGGGACGGCGAGCAGCGACATGACGACGGTCACGAAGGGGAAGGCGATCTTGCGCTGCAGCTCGACCGCCAGGGGGACGACGTTGACACCGCTGTTCGACAGCTCCTCGATATGGTTGCGCAGTTCGGCGACGGTCATCAGTTCAGCGACCGGGGTACCGGTCCCGAAATAGTCCGGGGGCTCGACCGGCAACGTTTGATCGGAGAACGGACGGTATGTCGCCGTGTCTCCCTTGTACTCCCGGATCCAGCCGCTGCGCGCGGTCCATGCGCCCTGGCCGTATTCGGCCGTGGGCGTATGGGTGACACGGGCGAGCTGCCAGGATGCCTTCGCCGGCGTGTAGATCGTCAGGTTGGTCAGGGCGAGCGTGTCGGGATCGAAGTAGCCGTAGTGATAGATGCTGCCGTCGCGGGCGACGATCCAGCGGCGGTTGAGGGGGTTCAGATTCTGAGGCGGCAGGTCGCGGATCTCGCGGTCGGCGGCTTCCGCCTTCCGGTTCGACTCGGCGAGCACGCTCTGCTCGAGGCCGAACAGGATGGCGCTTCCGGCCAGCGACATCATGACGACCGGCAGCGCGACCCGATAGAGGCTGATGCCGCAGGCCTTCATCACCGTCAGTTCGCTCGATCGCGCCAGCAGCCCGAACGTTATGAGCACGCTCAGCAGGGCCGCGAGCGGAATGATGAAGTAAATGAACTGCGGCGTCGAATAGAGCAGAAAGCTCATCACCAGGCCGAACGAGGCGTCCCCCTTGAACAGCCGCTCTGACTTGTCGATGAAGGCGGAAATGTAGAAGAGGCCGAGCAGACCCAGGAACGACAGCCCCACGATACGAATGTAGAGGGTGCTCACATAGCGATCGAGGAGACCGGGGCCGGGGAGTCGCAGCCGCGGCAACCGCACGACCACGACGACGTTCCGTTGTCCGGTGGCCGGCCGGGGCCTTGGCGCGGGGGACGGCGCAGCCGCGGCGGGTTCACGCGTTTCCCACAGTGATGACAGGCGGGGGAGGCTGATCGGCAGCGAAGCGGGGAGTCCGCGGTGGGCGAATCGTGCCCGCCAGACGAGCGCGCAGATGCCGAAGATCCCCAGCACGATGTTGGGCCACCACCGCGCGAGGTGGGCGTTGAGGAAGCTGGCCTCGTGCAGCCCGCCGGCCAGTTCGATCTCGCGGTAGTGTCCGCGGGTCTGCGAGGCCGCCACTTCCATTACCGCGTAGTAGGCGAAGACCACGAGGAACCCGATCACGAAGGCGCCCATCTTGCCTTCGCGCGCCGACGACAGGCCGAGCGCCAGGCCGACGATCGCGAACACCAGGCAGGCCGCCGGGATCGAGAACTTCTGATGGATGTAGATGATTTCCGGATGCGGAGAGAGCGCTCCCTCCTTGCGGCTCATCTTCGTGTCCCAGTCGGCGCGGAGTTCGGCCACGCTCTTTTCCGTCACCGTCCGCGGAATCGCCTGGCGGCCGAACACCGAGTCGCCGGCGATCGAGATGTAGGTTTCCGACGGGAACTGGTAGATCTGGGTCTCGCCGTCCCGGCTCGTCGTGTAGCGGGTCCCGGCCTCGAGGATCAGATCGACCCGGCGATTCTCCTCGTCCAAGTGCAGGCGCCCCCGCGACGCCATCGTCAGCGCGGTCCGTTCAGGGGTTGTCGTGTCGGCGACGAGCACGTCCTTCCAGCCTTCGCCCGGAACGCTGTCGCGCACGTACAGGACGTATCCCGGAAAGTCCTCGAAGAACACCCGCGGACGGATATCGTTCTCGACCTTCTGCGAAATGATGCTCCAGGTGATGTCGCGGAACGCCTGGTTGGCGTCGGGGATCGCCTGGAACATCACGTAGGCGGTCGCGGCGGTCATGACGGTCG
>DASWVN010000212.1:0-13583 GCA_036401215.1 Vicinamibacterales bacterium
CTCAGCGACGAACAGCGGGCGGACCTTCAGAAGCAGCTCGAAGAGATCAACACGAAGTTCCCGCCGCCGGCCCCGGCCAACGTCAAGGATTTCGTCGATCACATCGACTACCTCGTGAAGAAGATCGGCATCGATCACGTGGGGATCTCGTCCGACTTCGACGGCGGCGGCGGGGTGGACGGCTGGCGCGATGCGAGCGAGACGTTCAACGTCACGCTCGAACTCGTGCGCCGCGGCTACACCGAGGAACAGATCGGGAAGCTGTGGAGCGGCAACCTGCTGCGGGTCATGGAGGAGGTCCAGAAGGTCGCTGAAGAGAGCGCCGGACAGAGCAACTGAAACGCCGAACTATGAACTCCGAACTATGAACTATGAACTATGAACTCCGAACGAAGGCACCCGGAGTTCATAGTTCGGCGTTCATAGTTCGGAGTTTCTCGGACCACGAATGAAACCCTTCGTCATTGGCGTCGCCGGCGGGTCCGGCTCCGGCAAGACGACTGTCGTCCGCCGGATCGTCGAGAGCCTCGGCGACGACCAGGTCAGTCTGATCGAGCACGACAGGTACTATCGTCCTCGCGACGATCTGCGGCTCGAAGAGCGGGCCGCGCTCAACTACGACCATCCCGACTCGCTCGAGACCGACCTGCTCGTCCAGCACGTGAAGGCGCTTCGCGAGGGCAGGCCCGTGGAAGTGCCGATCTACGACTTCGCCCGCCATGCGCGCGAGAGCGGGACGACCACGGTCCCGCCCCGTCGCGCCATCATCGTCGAGGGGATCCTGATCTTCACCGATCCGGACCTCCGGCGCCTGATGGACGTCAAGGTTTTCGTCGACGCCGACGATGACACGCGGTTCATCCGGCGGCTGCAGCGGGATATTTCCGAACGGGGACGCACGGTCGCGTCGGTGATCGATCAGTATCTCGGCACGGTCAAGCCGATGCACCTCGAGTTCGTCGAGCCGAGCAAGCGCTACGCCGACATCATCATTCCGCTCGGCGGGCACAACACGGTCGCGATCGACATGCTGTTGACGCTCATCCGCAGCCTGGCGTCGAGGTGAGCGAGAAACGCCGAACTATGAACTCCGAACTCCGAACTCAAAAACGAGTTCATAGTTCGGAGTTCGTAGTTCGGAGTTTCATTTCTTCTTCTTCACCTCGTTGAGCCGCATCGGCGCCGTCGCCCAGTTCTCGATCCCGAGGATATTGCCGATGAGTCGCAGCTGCACCAGCTGCGCGAGCGTGCCCTGCCCGTTCCCGTCCTTGTCGAGACGGAGTTCGATCACCGTGAATGGGTAATCCCGCGTCGGCGAGGCCCCCATCCGCTCCCACATCTGCATCGGCCGGTCCGTGATCAGCATGATGCGGCGGCCGCCACCCTCGAGCGGGGTCTGGGTGGCGTAGTAGAAGTCGTAGCGAAGCGAGGTCGGGGTGGCGATCCAGCCGACGCTCTTCTCGTCCTGGAGTTCACGCAGAAAGGCGTCCTGCCCTTCGTTCCGGAGTACGTTGAGAAGCCGCTCGTTGGCCTCGGGGCCGGTCCACCGCGTGATCTTGATCTCGACGGGCGTGAGCCCGGTAGCCCCCACGTTGCTGATGTTGGTGAGGATGGCGCTGAACGATTCGTCCACGTCGTTCTGCGCCCGGGCCGCGGGAGCGGCCGCGAGGATGATCAGCAGCCCCATCATGGCTCGGCGTGCTGCACGCATGAGATTCCTCCTGTCAGGGCCGGAGCGGCCCTTCTCTTCTGGTAAACACTCACCGTGCCAGCCATCATCCCGCTTCGAAAGCCGGGTGCGGGCCGGAGCGCTCCCAGGGAGGTTCCGGCTCAGCCGCTGCTGCCGAATCCGCCGCGAGAGGTCTCGCCTGGCCTCCCTTCGGCCCATTCCACTCGCGGCGCGTTGAGCAGGATCCCCTGCGCGATTCTGTCGCCGGCACGCACCGTGACCGGCTCACCGGTGAAGTTCATCACCGCGATTTTCACTTCGTCGGCCGGTCCGCAGTAGTCGGGATCGATCACGCCAACGCCGTTGGCGATCATGAGCCCGCGCTTCAACGGGGTGCTGCTGCGCGCGAAGATGCCGAGGAACATCCGCAGCGGCACGCGGATGACCAGGCCGGTTGGAATCAGCGCGACCCGGCCCGGCTCGACGGTCACGTCGGCGACGGCCGCCAGGTCGAATCCGGCCGCATCCTTCGTCTGGTACTCCGGAATCACTGCGGCCGGATGGATCCTGGTGATCGTGACGGTCAGCCGGTCAGAGGGAGCGCTTGCAACGTTGTGATCGAACATCGTTCAACAGCCCGGAACGGGAGCCAGAAACTGGTCCACGAAGCGCAGCAGGTCCTCGGCGTCGCGGTACGGATAGGTCGTGCAGTTCGGATGTACGTTTCCCGAGATCAACCGCGACACCAGCGGACGTCGCGCGCTGTCGTAGAGCAGCAGCACGCGCTGCCCGGTCGCGTGGGCCCGGCCGAGCACGTAGCCGACCTCGAACCCGACCCCGTAGCTGGACCCCGATGCTTCGGCAATGACGACGTCCGCGGCCTGCAGCCACGCGAGATCGCGCTCGAACACCTGCCGCTCGGTCAGCGCCGACTCTGCCGCCTCGACATCGTCGTCGAGCAGATGCCGCGTGAGGATGGAATGTCCCATGTACTCGAGCGCGTCGGCCAGCGCGCGCGCCACACCGAGCGCGCCGCGATCGCCGCGGACGGTACAGGCGAGGTAAATATTCACCGCGCCGCTATTATATTGGCCCACATGCGTTTGCCCATCCTGCTCGTCCTCGTGACCGCCATGACTGCAACGACTTCCACTCAGTCGCGCCCCCGCGCGCGCGATCTCGGCATCGCCCCAGGCGCGATGGAGCCAGGACCGCTGAATGCGATCACCGACGTGGACGGGGTCCGCGTCGGCCACACGACGATCGTCGAGGGGGAAAACGTCCGCACGGGTGTCACGGCCGTGCTGCCGCACCCTGGCAACCTGTTCCGCGAGAAGGTCACGGGCGCGGTGTACATCGGGAATGCGTTCGGCAAGCTCGCGGGATCGACGCAGGTGCAGGAACTCGGCACGATCGAATCCCCCATCGTGCTCACGAACACGCTGTCGGTCGGCACGGCGGTCGAGGCGACGGTGCGGTGGACGCTGGACCAGGCCGGCAACGAGAACGTCCGCTCCGTGAATGCGCTCGTCGGAGAAACGAACGACGGCAGTCTGAACGACATCCGCGGCCTGCACGTCACGCTGGATCACGTGCTCGCCGCCATTCGCGGCGCCAGGGGCGGGGCCGTCGACGAAGGGGCGGTCGGCGCCGGCACCGGCACCGTCGCATTCGGCTGGAAAGGAGGCATCGGCACGTCGTCCCGGCGCGTGCGCCAGGGCGCGGATACATACACGGTCGGCGTCCTCGTGCAGTCGAACTACGGCGGCAAGCTCACGATCGCAGGAGTCCCGGTGTGGAAGGAGCTGTCCCGAGGCCGGAGGCCCGGCCCCGGGGTGCCGAGCCCCGACGCCGACGGCAGCTGCATGATCATCGTCGCGACCGACGCGCCGCTCGACGCCCGCGATCTCGAACGGCTGGCGGCGCGCGCAATCTTCGCCATGGCGCGGACCGGATCGACCTATTCGAACGGGAGCGGCGATTTCGCGATCGCCTTCTCGACGCATCCGGCCCTGCGGGTCACGCCAGGCACGACCCCACAGGCGCGGACGGTTCTTCCGACCGACGCCGTGTCCGGCCTCTTCGAAGCCACGCTGGACGCCACCGAAGAGGCGATCTACAACTCGATGCTCAAGGCGACCGACACGACCGGCAACGGCCGGACGATCCAGGCGATCCCGGTCGATCCGCTGCGGGCGCTCTTGCAGAAATACGCGCGCCTGCAATAATTGGCCTTCCGGTGGCGTATCACATCGCAAACACCGGAATCCCTGGCAAGACTACGTTTTCAGGCTTTCTTCACGGAGGTATCCATGCGCATGCCGCTGCGAGGGCGCACCATCGCCCTGCTGGCCGGTTCGCTGCTGCTCACGCAATGGTCGCTCGACGCCCAGTCGTCGACCGCGCCGGCCAAACGGCCACTCACCTACGACGTCGTGGACTACTGGAAGTCGATCGGCGGGACCCGGATCTCCGACGATGGCCAATGGGTCCTGTACACGGTCACGTCGCAGGCCGAGGACGGCGAACTGATCGTCCGGAACCTGCGGACCACGCAGGAATACCGGCATCCGCGCGGCACGAACGGGCAGTTCACGCCGGACGGCAAGTTCGTCGTCTTCACCATCGCCCAGTCGAAGGCGGAGGAAGAACGCGAACGGGAGCAGAACGAGCGCCGCGGCGGCGAAGGCGGCGAGGGCCAGTCGGGCACGCAGGCGACGCCTCCGTCGGGCGAACCGCGTCCGCAGGCGGCGGGCCCGGGCGGCGGCCGGCAGGGCCGGGGCAACCAGGCGAACACCCGCCGAAACGAACCGCGGACCGGCATGGGCATCATGTCGCTGGCCGACGGCAAGGTCGTGACGGTCGACAAGGTCGGCAGCTTCCGCCTGCCGGATGAGAACTCCACCTGGCTGGCCTACTACAAGGGGACCGGCGGTGGCGGCGCGGTGGGCGGCGGCCGTGGAGGACGCGGCGGACGCGGCGGCGGAGCGGCGGCCGGCGGACGCGGCGGTCAGGAGGGCGCAAACGCGCGTAACCGCAAGCAGCCCGGATCCGACCTGGTCGTCCGCAATCTCACCACCGGCGAGGAGACGACGATCCCCGAAGTCACCGAGTACTCGTGGAACAAGGGGGGCACGCTGCTCGCCTATGCGGTGTCGTCGAACGATGCCGCCAAGGACGGGGCGTTCGTCCGGCGGATGAGCGACGCGACAGTGATCACGCTGCATTCCGGCAAGGGGCGCTACAGCAGCCTCGCGTTCGACGATGCGGGCACCCAGATCACGTTCCTCAGCGACCAGGCGGAGTTCGACAAGCCGGTCGCGCCGTATCGCGTGTACTACTGGCGTCAGGGCGCCGCCGCGTCCACGCCCTCGGCAGCAACCGAGATCGTCTCGGCCGACACACCTGGCATGCCGAAGGGGATGGTCGTGGCCCAGAGCACCGGACCTCGCTTCTCCCGCGACGGTGCGCGAATCTTCCTCGCCACGGCGCCTCCGCCGGATCCTCCCGCGGATTCGGACAGCGACGAACCGGATCCGATCCCGGTGGACCTCTGGTCGACCAACGATCCGTGGCTGCAGCCGATGCAGCGCGTCCGCGCCCAGCAGGAGCGGAATCGCAGCTACCGCGCGGTGTATCACCTGAATGACAAGAAGTTCGTCCAGCTGGCGACCCCGGATCTCCCGACGGTGTCTCCGAGCGATGACCTGACGCAGGCCATCGGGATGTCCGACATCCCCTACCGCAAGGAAGTCTCGTGGGACCAGACCTACAACGACGTCTACCTGCTCGACCTCAGAACGGGCAAGCCGAACCGCATCCTCGAACACTGGGGCAGCGGCTCCACGTCGATCTCGCCCGGCGGGAAGTACGTGCTCTACTTCGATGAAGAGAACGGACACTGGTTCACGTACCGCGTCGCCGACGGTGTGCGCGCCAACCTCACCGAAAAGGTGAACGTCCGGTTCCAGCAGGAGAACGACACGCCGAGTCTTCCCGGCGCCTACGGCACTGCCGGCTGGACCGCGAACGATGCCTCGGTCCTGCTCTACGACCAGTTCGACATCTGGGAAGTGAAGCCCGACGGCAGCGGCGCGCGGAACATCACCGGCGGCTCGGGACGCCAGACCAGCACGGTCTTCCGCTACCGCTCCATGGACACCGACGAGCGGGTCGTGCCTGCCGACAAGCCGCTGCTGCTGTCGGCGACCGACGATCGCACGCGCGCCACGGGCTTCTATCGCCTCGCGAGCCTGACGGCAACGACGGCGCCGCAGAAGGTCGTGATGGTCGACAAGGCCTTCGGCGCGGTCAACAAGGCGAAGAACGCCGACACGGTGGTGTTCACGCTCTCGCGCTTCGACGAGTTCCCCGACATCTGGACCAGCGACCTGACGTTCAAGGACATGAAGAAGGTGTCGAACGTCGGCGCGCAGATGGCGCCGTTCAGCTGGGGCAAGTCGGAGCTGATCGAATACATCAACGCGGACGGGCAGAAGCTGCGCGCGATCCTCACCAAGCCGGACAACTTCGATCCGAACAAGAAGTATCCGTTGATGGTCTACATCTACGAGGAACTGTCTCAGGGGCTCCACAGCTTCAGCTCGCCGAACGTGGGCACCAGCATCAACATCCCGCGTTACGTGAGCAACGGCTACGTGCTCCTGCGTCCCGACATCGTCTACACGACCGGCTACCCGGGTGAGGCGGCCGAGAAGTGCGTCATCCCCGCGGTCAACACGGTCGTGGAAATGGGCTTCATCGATCCGAAGCGGATCGGGATCCAGGGGCACTCGTGGGGCGGCTACCAGATCACGCACCTGATCACGCGCACGAACATGTTCGCCGCGGTCGAAGCGGGCGCGTCGGTCGTGAACATGGTCAGCGCCTACGGCGGGATCCGCTGGGGCACGGGCATGTCGCGTGCGTTCCAGTACGAGAAGACGCAGAGCCGCATCGGCGCACCGCCATGGAACGCGCCGCTCCAGTTCATCGAGAACTCCCCGATCTTCTGGGTCGAGAAGGTCCAGACGCCGTACCTCACCATCCACAACGACGAGGACGATGCGGTGCCGTGGTACCAGGGGATCGAGTGGATCACCGCGCTGCGCCGGTTGGGCAAGGAAGGCTACATGTTCAACTACAACGGCGAGCGGCACGGGCTGCGGAACCGCGACAACCAGAAGCACTGGACCGTGCACATGGATGAATTCTTCGACCACTACCTGCTCGGCAAGCCGCGGCCGGAGTGGATGGACAAGGGCGTCCCGTTCCTCGAACGCGGCAAGCGCGACGTGAGCCCGCTGTTCAAGAAGAAGGAAACGACGACCACGACGAACCAGGCGTCGAAGTAAAACACAGAGCCCGACACACAAACGGGGACACTCAGCATTTCGAGAATGGTGAGTGTCCCCGTTTTTTTTGCTGAGGTCACTGAATTTGCACCCTCAGTCGACGACGAAACGGGGATGGACCCCAACGGTTTCGAAAGGAGACTGAGACGATGAAACGGTTATGGATGAGTGGTGCGGCAGCCGTGTTTGCCATGTCGATGGCGTCGGTCGGCGCGCAGACGCCGCAGAACCCGCCGCAGCAGACACAGCCGCCGACGCAGAATCCGACGCAGCAGTCGTCTGCCGCTCAGGAGGCGACCACGACCCTTACGGGGTGCGTGTACAAGGAGGCCGACATCCCGGGCCGCTCGCCGAACATCGCCGAGCGTGCCGGCATGATGGAAGACTACATCCTCGTGACATCCGCCTCAGCCTCGGGCACGGCGGGTGCGACGGGTACCAGTGGAACGGCTGGCGCGGCAGTTCCAGCCGGCAAGGCGTTCAAACTCGAGCATGCAGCTGACGAGAAACTGAGCGCTGTCGTCGGCAAGCGGGTAGAAGTTACAGGGCGTGTCGACAAGGACGATCAGGCCACGGCCGGAACGACCGGTGCGAGGCCCGACACCAACCCGATGAGCCCGGACCAGATCGAGCTGCCGGAGTTCGAGGTGACCGCGATCAAGGAAGTCGAAGGCACCTGCCCGACCACTCCGACGATCAAGAAGTAACAACTACCAAAAACGACCAACTCCCAACGACCAACTCCCAACTTCCAATTCGGAGGTTGGGAGTTGGAAGTTGGGACTTGGTATTTGGCAGTTGGGAGTTGGTAGTTGGCAGTTGGTAGTTCTTCAGCGAACGCGTTTCTTCGCTTCGGCCAGTTCCACGCGCGACCCATCCCCTTTCGGGCACATCTCCAGCATCCGCGTCGCCAGCATCTTCGCCTTCGCGTGATCACCCTTCATCGCCGCGGCTCGCGCACCGAGGTGCAGGGTGCGGAAGCGGTTCGGTTCCTTCTGCATCACGGCTTCCAGTTCGGTGAGCGCCTCCGCCGGGCGTTCGAGTTCCAGCAGCATGTCGCCGAGCATCTCGCGAGCCGGCGCAATCGGTCCGGGAGAGATGGCCGCCTTGTCGGTTGAATCCTCCACGTCAGCCGCCTGACGCATCAACCGGAGCGCCTCTTCGTTCTTCTTTTCGGCAAGCGCGATCCACCCGAGAGTCGCGGTGTGTTGAATCTCGACCTGCTGCGCCCAGTACTCGTTCTTGTCCGCCACGAGCGTGGCCCGGAGTTCGGTCAGCTTCTGCGCATCGGCTTTCGCGGCGTCGGGACGACCGCTTCGAGCCGCGCCGACCGCCCGTGCGAAGTGCGTGATGGCGTCGATGAAGGGAAACGGCGTCGTTCGCGGCACGAGGGCCGCGGCCCCGTTCCAGTCACCGCGTTCGAGCGTGTAGCGCGCCGGGATGGCGGCCGTCGCGTAGAACCCGACCTGCCCGTATTGCTCGGCGGTATTGATCTCGCGGGCAATCTGTTCGAGCTGCGTGATGACCCGCTGCGCCTCGGCGTCCTGCGCCGTCTGCAGGAACGCGTAGACCTGATAATCGAGCGCGTGGAGGATTTCGCTCGGCGACTTCGCCTTCCGCGCCGCTTCGGCGGACGCGAGGTTCGTGGCGATTGAATCCTCCCAGTGCCCCACCCGCGTGAACGTGTGCGAGGGCATGTGCAGCGCGTGCGGCGCGTCGGGTGCGATCTTCGCGTAGCGGCGTGCCGCGGGCAGCGCCCGCTCCGCGAGCGGTGGATGATCGTAGGCGTGAATCAGGTAATGGGCGACGCCGGGGTGGTCCGGCATGTCCTTGAACAGCTCTTCCAGGATCGCGGCCGCCTTCAATTGCTGCGTGTACTTCTTATCGGTCGGCACGGCCGTCTGGTTGACCGCCAGCGCGTAGAAGGCCGACGCCTCCCGGTCGTTCGGATGCTTCTCGTGAACGCGCCGCATCGCCTTCTCGTAGTTCACGATCCGCGTCCGATGGTCGACGCGTTCGAAATCCGTGAAGAGCGCGGCCGCCGCTTCGATATAGTCGCGCTCGCGCTCGGTCTTCCCGCCGGCGGCCCGGGCTTTGAGGATCGCTTCATCGCCCTGCTGGATGGCGGCCACCGGACGACCCGGGGCAAACGGGTTGCCCCACCGGCTCATCGCGACACCCCACCAGGCGATCCCGCAGGCAGGATCCTTCTGCGCGATGTCGGTGAATGCGGTCGCGGCGGCGCCGAACCAGAACGAGTGCAGCAGCGCGACGGCGCGGTTCATCTGCGGTTTCAGGGCCGGATCGCATGAGTTTTCGAACTCCACGGTGCCGAGCTGTTGAGGTGGTTGCCCGGACTCGTGTGGATGCTGAAGTGGAGGGGGAGCCTGGCCAAGCGCCAGGACGAGAGTACTGAGAGCCAGAACGTGCAAGGCTTGCATGGCAGTCTCCTGTGATGGCGGGGCGTAAAGCCCCGCCCTACGTACCCTGACGCGTCGGGCGGGGCTGTATGCCCCGCCGTCCAGGGCGGAATCCTAAGAGCTTCGATTCAAATGTCAAATCAGGACGCTACCCGGTTCATCGAAATCCTTCGGCAATTGACGACAACGCAGTTTCGCGACCTGGCCGGCGCCCGCGTCACCGCCGACGTGCCGGTTTCCGAACGGCTCCTCAACGACGTGATCGCGACCTCGATCCCGCCGGATGCGCCCGTACGGAACGTGGCGATCCGTCCGGAGGGAGAGGACCGTTTCTCGGTGCGGATCGTGCCGAAGATGGCGCTCATTCCGGCCATCACGTTGAGGCTCGCCATCGAGGCGCAGCCGCGGCTGCCGGAATCCTCGGTGCTGGTGCTGCGGATGATCACGCTGGGCGGGCTGTTCGGCCTGGCGAGTGGCGCGATCGCCGGGATGCTTCCTCCGGGTGTCCGGCTCGAGGGAGAGCGGATCCTCGTGGACCTTCGAGACATCGCGGCGCATCGCGGCCTAGCGGATCTCTTCGAGTATGTGATGGCCCTCCAGGTCCATTCAGACGCCGGACGCGTCGTCGTGCATGTCGACGCGGGTGTTCCCCCGCGGTAAATCCCCAGGTCCCCAGGGGCGTATTGACTCCCGATCCTGTCGTTCCGTGTAGAATTCCGGGCAATTTCCAGGATGATGCCGCGCTCACCCGCGGCCGGAGGCCTTTTCCAACATGCAGCACCTTCGTTTGATCGTGCCCGGTGTGGCGCTCGCGCTCACACTGGCGACCACCTCCATGCCCGGGCGGGCGCAACAGGCGCCGCCGCCGGCACAAAATCCGTTCGATTCGCTCTACTTCCGCTCGATCGGCCCGGCCACGATGTCGGGCCGCATCGCCGATCTTGCGGTCTACGAAGCGAATCCCGCGGTCTTCTACGTGGCCACCGCGCACGGTGGCGTGTGGAAAACCACCAACAACGGCACCACCTGGGAGGCGCAGCTCCAGGACCAGGGATATCTGTCCACCGGCGCGATTGCGATCTCCCAGTCGAACCCCGATCTGGTGTGGGTCGGGACGGGGGAATCGAGCAATCGCCAGAGCGTCTCGTGGGGTGACGGCATCTACAAGTCCACGGACGGCGGCAAGACCTATACGCATATGGGTCTGAAGACCTCGAAACACATCAACCGGATCGTGATCGACCCGCGCGACAACAACACCGTGTTCGCCGCGGCAACCGGTTCGCTGTGGGGGCCGGGGGGCGAGCGTGGCGTCTACAAGACGACCGACGGCGGGAAAACCTGGAAACAGGTGCTGAAGGTCGATGACGACACCGGCGCGAACGAGGTCGTGATGGACCCGTCCGACAGCAAGGTGCTCTACGCCACGATGTACCAGCGCCGCCGGAGCGCCTGCTGCTTCAACGGCGGCGGCGCCGGGAGCGGCATCTACAAGTCCAGCGACGGCGGCGAGACCTGGACGAAGTTGAAGGGAGGCGTCCTCGACGGACCCCTCGGCCGCACGACGATCGACGTGTCGCGCACGCGTCCGACCACGCTTTACGCGCTGATCGAAGGCCCCGCGCAGCAGGGCCGCGGCGGCGGCGGCGGTGGACGCGGCGGCCAGCAGCAGCTCGATCCCGACAATCCCACCGGGCTCTGGCGATCCGACGATGCCGGCGCAACCTGGCGCAAGGTGAACAACGCCAACCCGCGGCCGATGTATTTCAGCCAGCTGAACATCGATCCGAACGATGCCGACGTGGTCTACACCGGCGGCGTGGGCCTGCACCAGACGCTCGACGCCGGCAAGACGATCGCGACCGACATCGCGCGGTCGACGCACGACGACGTCCACGCGATCTGGATCAACCCGTCGAACTCCAATCACATCCTCATCGGCAACGACGGCGGACTCGCCGTGTCGTACGACAAGGGTCGCAACTGGAAGTTCGTGCCAAATCTCCCGGTCGGCCTCTTCTACCACGTGAGCGTCGACAACGCGGTCCCGTACAACATCTGCGGCGGCATGCAGGACAACTACAACTGGTGCGGCCCGAGCGCCGTCCGCAGCTCGCCCGGCATCGGCAACCACGAGTGGAACACGCTGCTCGGCGGTGACGGGTTCGTGGCGATCCAGGATCCCACCGACTACCGGATCGCCTTCACCGAATCCCAGGACGGCAATCTCACCCGCGTGGACCGGATCACCTTCGAAACGATGAGCATCCGTCCGCAGCCGAAGCCGGGCGAGGAGCCGTACCGGTGGCACTGGGACACGCCGCTGATGTTCTCGCCGCACGATCACAAGATCCTCTACACCGCGGCGAACAAGGTGTTCCGTTCGACCGATCGCGGCCTCTCGTGGACGGTCATCAGCGACGACCTCACCGACAATCAGAACCGTGACGAGATCGAGACGATGGGCGTCAAGGGCAGCGACGTCCGCTTCTCGCGCAACGACGGCATCCGTGACTGGCCGGCGATCGTCTCGCTCGCCGAGTCGCCCAGGCGCGCCGGCCTCCTCTATGCCGGCACCGACGACGGCAACGTTGCCGTCACACGCGACATGGGCAAGACGTGGACGCGGGTGACCGACAAGTTCCCCGGCGTGCCGAAGGGCCTGTTCGTCTCCGAACTGGTGCCGTCCCGGTTCGATGAAGGGACCGTCTACGCCACGTTCGACGGCCACCGCTCGAACGACTTCGACACGTGGATCTTCGTCAGCACCGACTACGGCCAGACCTGGAAGTCGCTCAACGGCAATCTGAGCGGCCAGGTCGCCCGCACGCTGATCGAAGACCTGAAGAACCCCGATGTGCTGTACCTCGGGACCGAGACCGGCATCTTCGTCACGCTCGATCGCGGTCTGAGCTGGATGCGGATGAAGGGCAACATGCCGACGGTTCGCGTCGACGAGATGGTGATCCATCCGCGCGACAACGCGCTGGTGGTCGGCACGCACGGCCGCGCGATCTGGGTGCTCGACAACCTGGCGCCCGTGCAGGAGATGGCGGCGGCGCAGCGATCGCTGACCGACGCGACGCTCTTCTCCACGCCTCCGACCGCGATGTATCGCCGGCCGGCCCGCGACCGGAACTACGAGTTCTGGGGCGACCAGACCTTCTTCGGCGAGAACCCGCCGAATGCCGCGGTGATCTCCTGGTACCTGAAGAAGGATGTCGGCAACGTCGCGATCCGCATTACGGATGCGGCCGGCCGCGACGTCCGCGAGATCTCCGGCAACGTCCTGCGCAACAGCAACAAGGCCGGGATCCAGGCGGCGTGCTGGGACCTTCGCGTCCAGCCGGTGCCGAACCCGAACATCGGCCAGCAGCAGGGCCGCGGCGGCGGCCGTCAGGGCGGTCCCGGACAGGATGATGACGATGACCCGCAGCCGGTTCGCTTCGGCGCGGGATGCACTGGCGGCGGCGGTGGCTTTGGGGGCGGCGGTGGCGGCAATCCCGGCCCGTACGTGCTGCCCGGCGCCTACACCGTCGCGCTCGTCGTCGATGGCAAGACCGTCGGCACCAAACCGCTGCGCGTGATGGCGGATCCGGAAGTCGTCCTCACGCAGGCGGAGCGGAAGCGGCTGTACGACATGGCGATGGAGATGCACGACCTGCAGCGCCGCGTCAACACGGTCGCCGAGCGGATCCTGCCGGTCCGGCAGCAGCTGCCCGAAGTGATGAAGCAGGTCGGGAGCAAGAGCGACCTGCCGGCCGATGTGAAGACGCAGGCCGAGAGCTTCAACAAGGAGTTCACGGAGCTGGCCAACAAGATCGCGCCGCAGGGCGGCGGCCGCGGCCGCGGCGGGTTCGGCGGCGGCGGTGGTACGCCGAGTCCGGTCGCGCGGATGGCCCAGGCCAAGAACGGCATGATGGGCGGGATGTGGCCGACGCAGATGACGATGGACGCCTACAACGAGGCGAAGTCCGGCGTGCCGGCGGCGATCACCGAAGCGAACACGATGATTGCCAAGGCGGAAGCGCTGAGCGCCGCGCTGGCGAAGCACGGGATCAAGCTGGACGTGCCCGCGGCTCGCGTGGGCACGCGTCCGGAGTAGTCCGGGGTCCGGGGTGCGCGGTCCGCGGTGCGCGG
>DASWVN010000213.1:0-9607 GCA_036401215.1 Vicinamibacterales bacterium
GCGTTCGACCACACCTTCTTGGTGTCGTCGTGCTCTTCGATCGCTTCCATCAGCTTGACCATCTGCTGGGCGGCCTTGCCTTCGAGCTTCACGTAGTTCTGGGGCAGGAAGGCGAGTTCGGCGGCGTCGGGCTCGATGTTCAGGCCCTTCACGGCCTCGAGCACCTTCTGGAAGGACTCCGGCGCGGAGATGACTTCCCAGCTATCGCCATCGTCGCGCAGGTCGTCGGCGCCCGCCTCGAGCGCGGCGCTCATGAGCGTGTCTTCGTCGACCTTCGATTTCTCGACGACGATGTAGCCCTTCTTGTCGAACATCCAGGCGACGCTGTTCTCCGCGGCGAGGTTGCCGCCGTACTTGCCGAGCAGGTGGCGCATTTCGCCGACCGTGCGGTTCCTGTTGTCGGTCAGCGTTTCGATGATGAGCGCCGCGCCGCCCGGGCCATAGCCTTCGTACGTGATCTCGTCGTACGAAACGCCTGGCAGCTCCCCCGTGCCGCGCTGGATGGCGCGCTTGATGTTGTCGGCCGGCATGTTGACCGACTTCGCCTCGGCAATGATCGTGCGGAGGCGCGGATTGGCATCGGGGTCGCCGCCGCCCGTGCGGGCGGCCACGGTGAGCTCTTTGATGATGCGGGTGAACAGCTTGCCGCGTTTGGCGTCAGCCGCTCCCTTCTTGTGCTTGATCGTGTGCCATTTTGAATGGCCAGACATGCAGAAAACCCCCGGAATATCGAGTGGAAAGGACCCTCTAGCCTACCATAATAGCCGGCGGCTCGGGCTCGCGACGCCAGCCTTGTCAATGCTCAATTGCTGACGCTCCTGAATGCTGCCTCCCTGGCGTTCATCAATGCTGAATGCTGAAATCTGCCGGCTCCAGACATTCAGCATTCGCCATTCAGCATTGACCAGATGCTGCAAGCCTCGACCGTCGTCATTCATCGCTTCTCGGCTATCAGCACCCAGGTATCCGCCCTGGGGTCCCACGGCCCGCCCTGGTAGTCGCCGAGGACGGCGCGGATCCTGAAGCCCGCGGCCTCGAGCCGCCGGGACATCTGCGGGACCGAAAGCGTGCGAAAGGTCAGCGTGAAGCGATGGACGCGGCGCTGACGGCCGCGCTCCTCGACGTACTCCTGGTCGAAGATCGTGAGCTTGCGCCTGACGTCCTGCCGGACCGACTCGATCAGGGTGAGCCTCGTGTCACGGCCGCGCTTGCCGGTAAGGCTTCGGCGGCGGCTGTACTCCGACCAGCGCGGCAGGTCGGGGACGAGGTCGACCACGAACATCCCCCGTTTGGGCAGGATCTGGTGGACCGAGGCAATGGTCGCTTTCAGGTCCTTCTCTCTCGTCAGCGATTGAAGGATCCCGTAGGGCGCCATGACCAGCGTGAACCCGTTGCGGCGGCGGAACGGCAGGTGGCGGATGTCGCCGAGCAGGAGCGACGCGTTCGTCAGCCGTGCGCGCCGGAGCCGTTGACGGCAGCGAACGAGCATCGGCGCGGAGCGATCGATGCCCACGATCCGCGCGCCGGTCCGCGCGACCGGGACCGTGATCCGCCCCGTTCCGCATCCGAGCTCGAGCACGCGTCCCGTCTGCGCGAGCGCCAGCCGTTCCCAGAACGCGACGTCGCGCCGCTGTACCGTTTGGGCGTTCTCCCAGTCGTAGAAGGGCGCGTAGGTGTCCCAGCCCTGCCAGCCTTCCGCGGCGCGCCGGGTCATTCCGCCCGCTGACCGACGGTCGCGAAGAGCAACGCGTTCTGAATTTCGACGAAGGCGCTGCCGGCGGCGCCGGCGGCCGCTTCGTAGCGGTCGAGGACCTTCAGATAGTCCTGGCCGAGCCGCCGGATGGATTCGTTCGGCGCGTGCTCGATGTCGTCGCTGATGCTGGAGCGGCGGTTCTGCCACACGTCCTTCGCGGGGGCGCCGAGGCGCGCGCCCGACACGGGGAACACGTGCACACTCAACGGTTCGATACCGGTGCTCGCAAAGAGCGTCGGCAGCCGCGGACCGACCGCGGGATCGGTCGCATCGCCGCGCGCTTCCGCCAGGGCCGAGAAGAACCGCCCGGCCGCGTCGTGCGCACGGTGGCCTTCCTCCACGGAGCTGTAGAAGTACCGTGCGGAATTATCCGGTTCGACCGCCACGATCCGTCCGCCGGGACGCGCGACGCGCGCCATCTCTTCGACGGCGCCTTTCACGTCGCCGATGTGCTGAAGGACCGCGACGCAGAACACCGAATCGAACGCGCCGTCCCCGAACGGCAGGTGGCAGGCGTCCGCGGCGGCGAAATGCGCGTCGATGTTGTGGGCGCGTGCGGCGGCCTGGGCGGCGCCGACGCGGTCGATCAGCAGGTCGACGGCGAACAGATCGACTTGTGTGAGGCGGAGCCGGGAGAGCTTGACTTCCGCGGTCCCCGTACCGCACCCCACGTCGAGAATGCGCCGGCCCGCCTTCGGCTGCAGCGTGTCCCTGACGAATTCCGTGAACGCGTCGTCCCACCACCGCTCGCGCAGATGCTTCAGGGTGGCGGCTGTCAGACCATCGACGTCGCGGATCATGCGTTGCTGAATGTATCAGTACCGGAGCAGGTTTCGGGCGGCTCGTTCGATGTCCGCTTCCTGCGGCAGGAAGAAGTCCTCGAGCGGCGGCGAATACGGGACCGGCGTATCGAGGGCGCCGATGATCCGGACCGGTGCATCGAGCGAATCGAACGCTTCCTCCTGGACGATCGCCGCGACACTCTCGCCGATGCCGCCCGTCCGCGAATCCTCGTGGACGATCAGCACGCGGTTGCAGTGGCGCGCGACCCGCAGGACGGCGTCGCGATCGAGCGGCGCCAGCGTCCGCAGGTCCAGCACGGCGGCCTCGATCCCGTCCGCCGCAAGCTTCTCCGCCACCCGCATCGCGACGTGGACGTAGGCGCCGTACGAGATGAACGCGATGTCGCTGCCGGCGCGGCGCAGGGCCGCGCGTCCAATCGTGAGCGGCGATGGGGACGCGTCCGCCAGCGCCTGCTTGATCCGCGGATCGCGATAGAGCGCGATGTGCTCGTAATAGAGCACGGGATCCGGATCCGCGAGGGCGCTCGCCATGAACGCCCGCGCGTCCGCGGGCGTGGAGGGCACGACGATCTTGAGGCCGGGCGTGCGATAGAACCAGGGTTCGGTGTTCTGCGAATGGTACGGACCGGCATGACGCAGGCCGCCCCAGGGCATGCGAACGACCATCGGCACCGATCCTCCCCAGCGATACCGGATCTTGGCCGCGTTGTTCACGAGCTGATTGAAGCCGGTGGCGACGAAATCGATGAACTGCATCTCGCCGATGGGACGATGGCCGGCGAGCGCGGCGCCGACACACACGCCGAGCACCGCTCCCTCGGCAAGCGGTGAATTGAGGATGCGATCGCCGAACTCCTCGAGCAGCGGACGCAGCAGCAGGAACGCGTTGCCGTACTGCCCGCCAACGTCCTCGCCATAGACGAACACGCGTGGATCCGCCCGCAGCGCGTCGCCGACGCCGAGCATCACGGCTTCCAGGAACGTTCGGCCCTTTCGGTCGAACGGAGGCGCCTCTTCGATGTCCGGCAGTCCGGGATCGTAGTCGATCGTCCGTCGCACCTGCTCGTCGAGCACCTCGATGCGGACGCGTGGCGGTTCGCCAGCGAGCACCCCAACGGCGGCGTCCGCCGCGTCCGGCCACGGCGCGTCGATGACGGCACGCGCTTCCGCCTCGACGAGCGCCTCCGCCTCGCGTTTGAGTTCGTCGGCCTCGCCGGCGTGAATGATCCCCTCCGCCTCGAGGCGGGACGCATACCGCACCAGCGGGTCACGCGCCGACCAGAACGCATAGAGGTCCGGATTCGCGTATCCCTGCTCGGTGAGCGGCGGATACTCCCACGACACCTGCGGATCCTTGCCGAGATACAGCATGTCGTCGTGATGCGCATGCCCGCACATCCGCATGCACACCAGCTCGATGAACGCCGGCCCGTACCCCGCTCGCGCGCGTTCGGCCGCCCAGGCAAATGCCGCGGCGATCTCGTCGGGGTCCGTGCCGTCGATGGTGATGCCCGGGATCCCATATCCGGCCGCTTTGTCGGCGAAGACGCGGACGGCGGACTGATCGCGAAGCGGCGTCGAGAGCGCCGTCTGATTGTTCTGGACACAGAAGATCGCCGGCAGCTTCCGTGCCGCGCACAGATTGATGGCTTCGTGCCATTCGCCCAGGGACGATCCGCCTTCGCCGATGAACGACACGGCGACACGTCCGCTGCCCTCACGCGCGAACGCCATCGCCATCCCCGCCGCCGTCAACGTGCTGATCGCCAGCGGCGCAGCCGCCGGCAGGATGCCGTTGGCGAAGTCGCCGATGTGCAGGTCCTTGCCGTTCATCGGCGGCCCTGCCTTGGCCATCTGCGCCGAGAGCACCATCCGCACGGTCTCGCCATCCGGCTTCATCGCCAGCGCGACGCCGAGATCCCGAATCAGCGGCGCCACGACGTCCCCGGTCCATTCGTCCCCCCGCCGAAACGACTCGCCGCGCCTCAGCCGTATCGCCGCGGCGTAGATCGCCTCCTGTCCAAGCGACCGGAATCCCTTGCCCTGGAACGCCGCATCGCCGTAACGAACCTCCCCGCCGCCGAAGAACACCTTCAACCGGTTGTCGGTGGCGCGCGTGAGGATCATGCCGCGCAGGATCTCGCGCCGCTCGGTTGCGGTGAGCGACGCGCGAATCGCCGCGCGGCGCAGAAAGCCGTCGCAGGCCTCGACGAGTTCCTCGATGGCAGTCGTGAATCGCTGTTCGCCGGTCACCCCCGGCGTGGTCTCCTCCACATCGTTTGGAGCCCGCCGGCGAAACCGCGTCCGGAGTTCGGATCCCAGCCGCTGGCGGACGGCCTCGATCGCGGCCTGGTCGGAGGCCGCGGCTCCTTCGGCCGCGGCGAACGCCTCGCGAGCCACGGCCACCGCGAACGGGAAACGCTCGGTCACGAACGCCGCGAACCGTTCCGCGAGTCCGGCCACGGGGGTGCTGGAGACGTTGGGCATGCTGAAAGGGTAGCCACAGAAGAAACACCGGGGCAAGCCACAGAAGAAACACGCGGGAAAGCCACAGAGGAAACACAGAAGAGACACGGGGGGAAGCCACAGGGGAAACACAGAAGAAACACAGGGGGAAGCCACAGGGGAAACACAGAAGAAACACGGGGGGAAGCCACAGGGGAAACACAGAAGAAACACAGGGGGAAGCCACAGGGAAACACAGAAGAAACACGGGGGAGGGCGGGATCGGGGGACACGGGAGAGAATAGAGGCCTTCGGGGCAGCATCCGCTGATCGTGAACTTCCGCTACGGACGGGCAGGCCGGACGCTCGTGAGTCTCGGGTGAAATCCCTGGACGTTCGTCTACCGCTGGTCGCTGCGGCCGTGCTGGCGGTGATCGCGACGATCATGGCGGCCGCCGGACGCCTTCCCGGGGAGATGCGGGATTTCGAGGTTTACTGGACGGCGGCGGCCCGAGCGCTCGAGGCAGAACCGCTCTATCGGGCTGGTGACGGCCACTACCAGTTCAAATACCTCCCCGCCTTCGCGGTGCTGACGGCACCGATGGCGTTGCTTCCGCTCACCCAGGCCAAGGCCGTGTGGTTCGTCGCGTCGGCAGCCATGTTGCCGATTCTGATCTGGCTCGCCGTGGCAATCCTTCCGCAGCGTCATCGATCCGGCTGGGCCCTGGTGCTGATCGCACTCGTCGTCATGGGCAAGTTCTACGGACACGAACTGGTGCTGGGTCAGGTGAACCTGCTCTTCGCGGTCATCGCGACGGCCGCTCTGCTCTTGCTGCGCCAGCGGCATGACGCCTCCGCGGGCCTGCTCTTCGTTGCCGCAGTCGCCGTGAAGCCGTACGCGATCATCTTTCTGCCCTGGCTCGCCTTCGTCCGTGGACGACGGGCGATGGTCGCCTCACTCGCAGGGCTGGTGGTCCTCGTGGCGCTTCCGATAATCGTTTACGGCGCGCCGCGAACGCTCGCGCTGCATCAGGAGTGGTGGACGACGGTCAGCGCGTCCACGGCGCCGAACCTCACGAACAACGACAACGTTTCGGTGGCCGGGATGTTTGCGAAGTGGCTGGGCGCCGGACGCGGCGCATGGATCCTCACGCTCGTACTCAACAGCCTGCTTCTGATCGGCGCCGCTCTCGTAGTCGTCCGCGGGCGGGGGCTTCTGCATCGCGAGGCACTGGAAGGCGCGCTCCTGTTGACGTTGATTCCGCTGCTGTCGCCGCAGGGATGGGACTATGTCTTTCTCGTCGCGACACCGGCGGTCGTCCTGCTGGCGAACGACGACCGTCATCTGCCACGCGGACTCAGGTGGGCGACGTGGCTTGCGATGCTCACCATCGGTCTGTCGCTCTACGATCTGCTCGGACGGGAACGGTACGCCGCGTTCATGAGCTGGTCGCTCATCACGGTCTGCTTCATCCTGCTGGTAGCGTCGCTTGCCGTGCTCCGCTTGCGGCGATCGGCCTGACGCCGTCTACTCCATCGGCCAGCGCGTGCGAGCCGACTCGAGGCCTTCTTCGCTCGTCAGGTCGAGGCGCAGCGGCGTCAGCGACACGTAACCGTGCTCGATCGCCCATCGATCGCTGTGCTCGTCGGCCGCTGCCAGCGGCTTGACGACGAACCAGAAGTGGGATCGGCCCATGGGATCCGTACCGGGGATCACCACGCCGTCGTAGTGCCGCACCGATTGGCGCGTCCACCGGTACCCGACCGGATCGCGGTCGGGAAGGTTGACGTTCACGAGCGGTAGGTCGGCCGTCAACAGCGCCTCGAGCACACGGCGAACGGGCCCGTGCAACCTGGCAAAGTCGGGTTCGTCCTGCCCGACCGGCACGCTGAAGGCAATCCCGCGCAACCCGAAGAGGACCGCCTGCTTCGCTCCCGCAAGCGTGCCGGAATGCCACATCGAATTTCCGAGGTTGGTACCGAGATTGATCCCCGAGAGCACCAGGTCGACCCGCTCCCAGTTGTGCGTGCCCAGCGCGACGCAGTCGGCGGGCGTTCCATCGACGCGATACGCCTCGAAGCCTTCGATCGGCGTGCGCTTGTAGGTCAGCGGCCGCGCGGCCGTGATCGAATGCCCGGCCGCCGACCGCTCGACGTCGGGAGCAACGATGCGAACATCGCCGAACTCTGCCGCGGCCCTGGCGAGCGCCGCAATACCCGGGCTGTAAATGCCGTCATCGTTGGTCACCAGGATGCGCATGCCGTTCGCGTATCCAATCGACGTTCCGGCCTGAGAAGTGCATCGGGCGTTGGCACCAGTGATGAGGGTCCTGATTCTGCACAATCCCAAGGCGGGCGATCGCGAGCTCGACAAGAACGATCTGCTCACGCTCGCGCGAGAGGCCGGGCACGATCCCGTGTATTGCTCCTCGCGCAGCGGTGACTGGACGCACCTGCTCGAGGTGGAACGCTTCGATCTCTGCGTCGCGGCCGGCGGGGACGGCACGGTGTCGAAGCTTGGGCGGGCGCTTGCCGGACGCGGTATACCGCTTGGCGTGCTTCCGCTCGGCACGGCAAACAATCTGGCGACGGCGCTCGGCGTGGCGCAGGCGGCGATCCCTGAGCTGGTCGGGAGCTGGGCAACCGCCGAGCGCCGCGGCTTCGACGTCGGTGTGGCCACCGGACCGTGGGGCACGCGCCGCTTCCTCGAGAGCCTCGGCACCGGACTGATCGCCGAGGGAATCGCGAAGATCGATGGCGGTCACGGCGACGGCGCGCTCGTCGAACGGGAACAGGATCCTGAGGCCCAGATGGCCGCTGCACGGCAGGTGTTCGAGCGGCTCCTCGCCTCCACGGTCTCCTCGCCAATGCAGGCGCGCGTCGATGGACGGGACGTCACGGGCAAGTATCTGCTCCTCGAAGTGATGAACTGCCCGAGTGTGGGGCCGGGTCTGCGGCTCGCTCCCGAGGCGTCGCCGCATGACGGTCTCCTCGATCTCGTCGCCGTGGGGGACGATCAGCGCGATATTCTGCGCCGGCAGCTCGTCGGGTCAGCGCCGCCGCACGCACTCGCGATCGGTGTGCAGCAGGGGCGCAGTCTCACCCTCGAGATTTTTCAGAACGTGCTGCACGTGGACGATTGGACCTGGCACACGTCGAACGGGGCTTCTCGCACCCGGATCGAGATCACGATCGAGGCCGGCGCCCTGACGGTGCTCGCTCCACCGGCCTGATTCGTTTCCGCAACGGCCGCCGCTCCACGATCCGGCTATGATCCACGCATGCCCGCTCTCGACATTCTCGGCCTGCTGATGATGATGCTGACCGGCGCCAGTGGAGACACCGTCCAGAATCCCGCCGCCGGCGTGCCGCTCGCGCTGGCAGAAGATCGCGCGGCGCGGGTATCGAATCTTCGATACGAGCTGTTCTTCAACATCCCGGAGTCGCAAACCGAAAGGGTCTCGGGGCGGGTCACCGTGCGATTCGATCTGCGCGATGCATCGAAGCCGCTGGCGCTCGACTTCGCCGGGGGATTCGCGGCCATCTATCCGGTCAACGGCGCACGCGCCGAACTGGCCGATGAGCACGTGGTCGTGCCGCCCGCCGGCTTGCGCGAAGGCCCCAACGAGCTGACGATCGAGTTCCAGAGCGCCGACGCGCCGCTGAATCGCAACCCGGAGTTCCTCTACGCGCTGTTCGTGCCCGCCCGCGCGAGACAGGCGTTCCCCGTGTTCGATCAGCCCGATCTCAAGGCGCGATACACGCTGACGCTCGAGATCCCCGCAACGTGGGAAGCGATCTCGAACGGCGCGCAGACGTCGAGGGAAACCGGTGGCGAACGGGCGATGGTCCGATTCGCCGAGACGCAGCCGATCTCGACGTATCTCTTCACGTTCGCAGCCGGGCGGTTCCAGGTCGAGAAGGGCGTGCGCAACGGCCGCGAGTTCCGGATGCTGCATCGCGAGACGGATGCCGCAAAGGTGGCGCGCAACCGTGAGGCGATCTTCGACCTCCATGCCGGCGCGCTCGCCTGGCTCGAGCAGTACACCGGGATCCCCTATCCGTTCGGCAAGTTCGAGTTCCTGCTCGTGCCGTCATTCCAGTTCGGGGGAATGGAGCACCCGGGATCGGTCTTCTACAACGCGTCCTCTCTCTTTCTCGACGAGTCCGCCACGCAGAACCAGAAGCTCGGCCGCGCGAGCCTGATCGCCCACGAGACCGCGCACATGTGGTTCGGCGACCTGGTAACGATGCGGTGGTTCAACGACGTGTGGATGAAGGAGGTCTTCGCCAACTTCATGGCGGCGAAGATCGTGAATCCTGCCTTCCCCGACATCAACCACGAGCTGCGGTTCTTCTACGCACACTATCCGTCGGCCTACGAGGTCGATCGAACGGCCGGCACGAATGCCATCCGGCAGCAGCTGGACAACCTGAACGAGGCGGGAAGCCTCTACGGCGCGATCATCTATCAGAAGGCGCCGATCGTCATGCGTCACCTCGAGATGCTGCTCGGGGAAGACACCTTCCGCGACGGCATGCGCGAGTACCTGAAGGACTACGCCTTCGGCAACGCGACGTGGACGGACCTCATCGCGCTGCTCGA
>DASWVN010000214.1:0-36628 GCA_036401215.1 Vicinamibacterales bacterium
ATGGAGCGCGCGATCAAGGAGAAGATGTCGGTCTACCAGGAAATGGCGACCGCCATGCCGCACGACCTGATCAACGCGAAGCCGGTCATGGCCGCGATTCGCGAGTTCTTCGGGTCGTCGCAGCTGTCGCAGTTCATGGACCAGACCAACCCGCTGTCGGAGGTCACGCACAAGCGCCGGCTGTCGGCGCTCGGGCCCGGCGGGCTGTCGCGCGAGCGCGCGGGCTTCGAAGTCCGCGACGTCCACCCGACGCACTACGGACGCATCTGCCCGATCGAGACGCCTGAAGGTCCGAACATCGGCCTGATCTCGTCGCTGTCGTGCTACGCCCGGATCAACGAGTTCGGCTTCATCGAGTCGCCCTACCGCAAGGTCAAGGACGGCCGGGTGGTCGACTACGTGATGGTCACCAACGCCGGCAGCTCGAAGCACAAGGTCGGCGACATCGTCGAAGCGTCACAGGTGGGCGCCGACAAGGACACCGACAAGAACGGCAGCGGCCGGCGCCGCCGGGGTCTCGAGTACGAGCCGTACTCGTTCTACCTCTCGGCGTGGGAAGAGGACCAGTACATCATCGCGCAGGCGAACGCGAAGGTCGACGACGAGGGCAACTTCGTCAACGAGCGCGTCAACGCGCGGCAGGCCGGCAACTTCATCCTGGCGCCGCGCGAGAAGGTCGAGTTCATCGACGTCTCGCCGAAGCAGCTCGTCTCCGTGGCCGCCTCGCTCGTCCCGTTCCTCGAGAACGACGACGCGAACCGCGCGCTGATGGGATCGAACATGCAGCGCCAGGCGGTGCCGCTGCTCAGGGCGCGCGCGCCCTACGTCGGCACCGGCATGGAGTACATCACGGCGCGTGACTCGGGGGCCGTCATCGTGGCGCGCCGCTCGGGCACCGTGGACTACGTCGACAGCCAGCGCATCGTCGTGCGCGTGGAAGGGGAGAGCGAGGCCGCCTCTCGAGAGATGGGGGCCGACATCTACCCGATGACGAAGTTCAAGCGGTCGAACCAGAACACCTGCATCACCCAGAAGCCGATCGTCCGGGTCGGCCAGAAGGTGAACAAGGGGCAGGTGCTGGCCGACGGGCCGTGCACGGAGCTGGGCGAGCTGGCGCTCGGACGCAACGTGCTCGTCGCGTTCATGCCGTGGCGCGGGTACAACTTCGAGGACGCGATCCTCGTCTCCGAACGGATGGTGAAGGACGACTACTACACGTCGATCCACATCGAGGAGTTCGAGATCGAGGCGCGCGACACGAAGCTGGGTCCGGAGGAAATCACGCGCGACATCCCGAACGTCGGCGAGGGCTACCTGAAGGACCTCGACGACAGCGGCATCATCCGCATCGGCGCCGCCGTGAAGCCGGGCGACATCCTCGTCGGCAAGGTCACGCCCAAGGGCGAGACCCAGCTGACGCCGGAAGAGAAGCTGCTCCGCGCGATCTTCGGTGAGAAGGCCGGCGACGTGCGTGACGCGTCGCTCGTCTGCCCGCCGGGGATCGAAGGGATCATCGTCGGCGTGAAGATCTTCTCCCGCAAGGGCATCGAGAAGGATGACCGCGCGAAGGCGATCGAGCAGGAAGAGCTCGACATGATGGAGAAGAACCTGCAGGACGAGATCCGCATTCTTCACGACGAAGTGAAGAAGCGCGTGATCCAGATGCTGCAGGGGCAGGAGGCGCGCGCGGACCTGTACGACGAGCACGGCCGCGAGCGGCTGCTCAAGAAGGGCACCGTGCTGACGCCGGACGTGCTCCAGGATCTGCCCTACGAAGCGGTCGTCCGGATGAAGATCAACGCCGACGATCCGCGGCTCGAGGAGGACCTCCGCGAGCTGGAGGAGCGCACCGAGCGGCAGGTCGAAGTCATCAAGAACCAGTTCGAGGAGAAGAAGGAGAAGGTCCGTCGCGGCGACGAGCTGCCTCCGGGCGTCATCAAGCTGGTGAAGGTGTACGTCGCGATGAAGCGCAAGCTGTCGGTCGGCGACAAGATGGCCGGCCGCCACGGCAACAAGGGCGTCATCGCGCGCATCCTGCCGGAAGAGGACATGCCGTACCTGCCGGACGGCACGCCGGTGGAGATCGTGCTGAATCCGCTCGGCGTTCCGTCGCGTATGAACGTCGGCCAGATCCTCGAGACGCACCTCGGCTGGGCCGCGCACGCGCTCGGTCTCTACTTCGCGACGCCGGTCTTCGACGGCGCGCTCGAACACGAGATCAAGCACTGGCTCGAAGAGGCCGGCCTGCCGCAGACCGGCAAGACCGAACTCTTCGACGGCATGACGGGGCTGCCGTTCGAACAGGACGTGACCGTCGGCTACATCTACATGCTGAAGCTGTCGCACCTGGTCGACGACAAGATCCACGCGCGCTCGATCGGACCGTACTCGCTCATCACCCAGCAGCCGCTGGGCGGCAAGGCGCAGTTCGGCGGACAGCGGTTCGGAGAAATGGAAGTGTGGGCGCTCGAAGCCTACGGCGCGGCGCACATCCTCCAGGAACTCCTCACCGCGAAGTCCGACGACGTGACGGGCCGCGCGAAGATCTACGAGGCGATCGTCAAGGGTGACGCATCGTTCCAGCCGGGCCTGCCGGAATCGTTCAACGTCCTCATCCGCGAGCTTCAGGCGCTGTGCCTGGACGTCGAGCTGATGAAGACGAAGCGGCGGCCCATGCTCGAAGCGGTGCCGGAGCCTGGCGAAGGTGAACCGGTATTGACTGAATAGGTGATAACTCCAAACGCCAAACTTCAAACCTCAAACTCCAAAAGATCTTTTGGAGTTGGGAATTTGAAGTTTGGAGTTCGGAATTGACGTAGTCAGGTTTTCACCGAAGGAAACAATGAGACCATCTTTCGACAATCGTTCGTCGCTGACGTCGGACTTCGACGCCATCCGTATCAGCCTCGCGTCGCCCGAGAAGATCCTCTCGTGGTCGCACGGCGAGGTGACCAAGCCGGAGACCATCAACTACCGCACGTTCAAGCCGGAGCGGGACGGGCTCTTCTGCGCGAAGATCTTCGGCCCGGTCACCGACTGGGAGTGTCTCTGCGGCAAGTACAAGCGGATGAAGCACCGCGGCGTCATCTGCGACAAGTGCGGTGTCGAGGTCACGCAGGCGAAGGTGCGCCGCGAGCGCCTCGGCCACATCACGCTCGCGACCCCCGTGAGCCACGTGTGGTTCTTCAAGGGGCTGCCGAGCCGCATCGGCCACCTCCTCGACATCTCGCTCCGCGATCTCGAGCGCGTCCTCTACTTCGAGGCGTACGTCGTCATCGAGCCGGGCGATACGGATCTGAAGCAGCACCAGCTGCTGACCGAGGATCAGTACCGCAAGGCGCGTGAAGAGTACGGTCCGGTGAAGTTCCGCGCGCAGATGGGCGCGGAAGCGATCAAGGAGCTGCTCAAGCGGATCAACGTCGAGAAGATGGCGACGGAGCTGCGCGAGAAGATGCGCGCCGAACCGTCCGCGCAGAAGAAACTCAAGTACGCCAAGCGCCTGAAGGTCGTCGACTCGTTCCGCCGGTCCACCAACAAGCCGGAGTGGATGATCCTCGACGTGATCCCGGTCATTCCGCCCGAGCTGCGTCCGCTCGTGCCGCTCGACGGCGGCCGGTTCGCGACGTCGGACCTCAACGACCTGTATCGCCGCGTCATCAACCGCAACAACCGGTTGAAGAAGCTGATCGAGCTGAAGGCGCCGGATGTCATCATCCGCAACGAAAAGCGCATGCTGCAGGAAGCGGTCGATGCGCTGTTCGACAACGGCCGCCGCGGCCGCGTGCTGCGCGGCGCGAACAACCGTCCGCTCAAGTCGCTCTCCGACACGCTGAAGGGCAAGCAGGGGCGCTTCCGTCAGAACCTGCTCGGCAAGCGCGTCGACTACTCCGGCCGCTCGGTCATCGTCGTTGGTCCCGAGCTGAAGCTGCACCAGTGCGGCCTGCCGAAGAAGATGGCGCTCGAGTTGTTCAAGCCGTTCATCTACAACAAGCTCGAGGAGCGCGGCCTCGTCTCGACCATCAAGCAGGCCAAGGAGATGGTCGAGCAGCAGCGTCCTGAAGTGTGGGACGTGCTCGAAGAGGTCATTCGCGAGCATCCGGTGCTGCTGAACCGCGCGCCGACGCTCCACCGTCTGGGCATCCAGGCGTTCGAGCCGGTGCTGGTCGAGGGCAAGGCGATCCGGATCCACCCGCTCGTCTGCACGGCGTTCAACGCCGACTTCGACGGCGACCAGATGGCCGTCCACATCCCGCTCGCGCCGGAAGCGCAGATCGAGGCATCGGTGCTGATGATGTCCTCGAACAACATCCTCTCGCCGGCCTCGGGTCAGCCGATCGCGATCCCGTCGCAGGACATCGTGCTCGGGTGCTACTACCTGACCAAGTCCAAGGCGGGGGCAAAGGGTGAGGGACGCGTCTTCGCGAATGCGGACGATGTGATCCTGGCGCTGGAGGCGGGCGAACTGGAGACGCTGACGCCGATCCGCCTGCGCTGGACCGGCGAGCTGCTCGACCTGACCGTCGCCCGCGACGACCAGGCGGTGCTGCAGGCCGAGGTTCAGCACGTCACGAACAAGATCATCAACACGACGGTCGGCCGCGTGATCTTCAACGCGGCGGTGCCGGCGGTGATGCCGTTCGTGAACGGGCTCCTGAAGAAGAAGGGGCTGCAGCAGGTGGTGCAGTACTGCCACCTGAACTTCGGTCTCGAGCGCACGGTCGAGATGCTCGACTCGCTCAAGCACCTCGGGTTCACCTACGCGACGCGGTCGGGGCTGTCGATCGGCATCGACGACCTGATCATTCCCGAGCGCAAGGGGGAGATGGTCACCGACGCCCGCAACGAGGTGATCAAGGTCGAAGGGCAGTACCTCGAAGGGGCGATCACCAACGGCGAGCGCTACAACAAGATCATCGCGATCTGGTCCGACGTCACGGAGAAGATCGCCGACGAGATGTTCGTCGGGATGGAGGAGCTGGACCGCACGGGCCGCAACTTCAACCCGGTCTACATCATGGCTGACTCGGGCGCGCGAGGCTCGAAGCAGCAGATCCGCCAGCTGGCGGGCATGCGCGGCCTGATGGCGAAGCCGTCGGGCGAAATCATCGAGACGCCGATCACCGCGAACTTCCGTGAAGGGCTCGCGGTCATGGAGTACTTCATCTCCACGCACGGCGCCCGCAAGGGGCTCGCCGACACGGCGCTCAAGACCGCGGACTCGGGCTACCTCACGCGTCGTCTCGTGGACGTGGCGCAGGACGTCATCATCCACGAACTCGATTGCGGCACGATGGACGGCATCGAGGCGCGCGCGATCGTCGAGTCGGGCGAGATCATCGAGCCGCTGCGCGACCGGATCATCGGCCGCGTCAGCCTCGAGAGGATCGTCGACCCGATCGGTGGTCAGGTCATCGTCGAGGTCAACGAGGAGATCGACGAGCAGAAGGCGGAAGACATCCAGGAAGGCGGCATCGAGAAGGTCCGGATCCGTTCGGTCCTCACGTGCGCCAGCCGCCGCGGTGTCTGCGCCAAGTGCTACGGCCGCGACCTGGCGACGGGCCGTCTCGTGGAACTCGGCCTTGCGGTCGGCGTCATCGCGGCGCAGTCGATCGGCGAGCCGGGCACGCAGCTCACGATGCGGACGTTCCACATCGGCGGCACCGCGTCCCGCGTCTCGGAGCAGTCGACGCTCGACGCCAAGCACGCCGGCACGGTCCGCTACCAGGGGCTGCAGGTCGTCGAGGCCAAGGCCGACGCGGTGGACCAGACGGCCGGCGAGCTGATCGTCATGAACCGGACGGGATCGCTCATCGTGCAGGACGCCAAGGGGCGCGACCGCGAGCGCTACCCGATCGTCTACGGCGCGCGCCTGAAGGTGCGTGACGGGCAGGCGGTCGAGCAGGGGCACGTCCTGGTCGAGTGGGATCCGTACACGTTCTCGATCCTCACCGAGGATGCGGGCGTGGTGAAGTACAAGGATCTCGTCTCGGACCTCACGTTCCACGAGGAGCTGGACGAGGTCACGGGCCTGTCGCGGAAGATCGTCGTCGACAGCCCGGACGAGAAGAAGCAGCCGACCATCGAGATTCGCGACAAGGCGAACAAGGTGATGCGGAAGTATCACATGCCGTCGCACGCGCACCTGATGGTCGAGGATGGCGAGCCGGTGTTCGCGGGCCAGGTGCTCGCGAAGATCCCGCGCGAGACCACGAAGACGAAGGACATCACGGGCGGTCTGCCGCGCGTGGTGGAACTGTTCGAGGCGCGCAAGCCGCGCGAGACGGCCGTGATCTCCGAGATCGACGGCACCGTCAAGCACGGCGGCATCGTCAAGGGGCAGCGCAAGATCATCATCGTGCCGGAGGACGGGGGCGAGCCGAGAGAGTACTCGCTGCCGCGCGGCGTGCACGTCAACGTCCAGGAAGGCGACCGCGTCCGCGCGGGCGAGCCGCTCATGGACGGGCCGAGCAATCCGCACGACATCCTGTCGGTCCTCGGCGAGAAGGCGCTGCACGCGTATCTCGTCAACGAGATCCAGGAGGTCTACCGCCTGCAGGGCGTCAACATCAACGACAAGCACATCGAGGTCATCGTTCGTCAGATGATGCGGTGGGTGAAGATCGAGGATGTGGGCGACACCGAATTCCTCATCGAGGAGCAGGTGGACCGCTTCCGGTTCATGGAAGAGAACGAGCGCGTGATCATGAACGGCGGCCGTCCGGCGTCAGGCCGTCCGCTGCTGCTCGGGATCACGAAGGCGTCGCTCTCGACCGATTCGTTCATCTCGGCGGCGTCGTTCCAGGAAACGACGCGCGTGCTCACCGAGGCGTCGATTTCAGGCAAGGTGGATCACCTCCGCGGCCTGAAGGAGAACGTCACGATGGGCCGCCTGATCCCGGCCGGCACAGGCTTCGAGTACTACCGCCACGTGCGGATCCCGGTCGACGAGCCGCCGCCACCGCCGCCGCCAACTCCGGAGGAGCTGGAGCTGGAGCGGGAGATGGAGTACTTCGTGGAGCCCGAGGAGGCGTTTACCCGCGACGAGATCGAGTAGCGTTTTCGGGGCTCGGGGCTCGGGGCTCGGGGCTCGGGGCTCGGGACTCGGGTGGATATCGAGGGGCGATGGTCCAAGGATCATCGCCCTTTTTTTGTGCTTGCGGCGATCCCCGGGCCGTCGTTCCCGGGACGGGACCAGATTGTGGCGAAGCTTGAAGATCGTCCTGCCGCCGCCATGACCCTCTTTCCCTTCAGTTACAGCCTGAGCTAGACTCTGCTTCTCCAAGGAGCAGCCATGGCGATTCCCAATCGTGTCGCGGAGCGTCTATCTACCGGTTTGCGGAAGTACCAACCGATTCTGGCATCCGCCAAGTCTCGAGACGTGAACGAGTCTGACACTTCGATGATCGTCACCGACCTGCTAGCGGACGTGTTCTGGTACGACAAGTACAGCGAAGTGACGCGGGAGTTGTGCATCCGGGGCACCTTCTGCGATCTGGCCACGCGCATCGACGGAAAGTTCCAGCTGCTGATCGAGGTGAAGGCCATCGGCCTGGAACTTAAAGACGCGCACATCAAGCAGGCCGTCGACTACGCGGCGAACCAGGGGATCGAGTGGGTGGCACTGACGAACGGCAACATTTGGAAGGTGTTCCGCGTCATCTTCGCGAAGCCGATTGATGCCGAAGCCGTTCTCGACATCGACCTGCTCGCACTCAGTGCGAAAAACGGTTCGCACCTCGAAAGCTTGTTTCTTCTCACCCGCGAAAGCATGCTGAAGTCGGGGCTTCACGCGTACCCACGACCAGGTCCAGGCGACGAATCGGTTCTACCTGGCGGCCGTGGTCCTTTCCGATTCGGTACTCGATACGGTGCGCCGAGAACTGCGGCGACTGTCTGATGTGAGGCTGGAGAACGATCAACTCCGAGCGGCGTTGAAACAGGAGGTGATCAAGCGCGAAGTCATTGAGGGTGATAAAGCCGACGGCGCGCGACGACGCGTTGCGAAGGCGGCCAAGGTGCTGAGGACGAAGAAGAGCAGCAGCGAACAGCCTATTGTCCTTCCGAATCCGGCGACGACAGTTCCGGTCCGTCCGATGGATCAGAATTAAGGGGCCGCGGAGGACTGGCTCGGCAACACGAAGGCGTCGCTCTCGACCGACTCGTTCATCTCGGCGGCGTCGCTGAGGTGATATCTTTTGGTCAGCGGCTGGAGTACCGACGATGAATTGGCGCGACCATATTTCCGTTGAACCCCAGGATCATGCACGGTGTTGCGTGTATCGCCGGTACTCGAATTCCGGTCACCGTGGTGCTGGACAACCTGGCGGCGCGTGTGCCCGAGGAGCGTCTTCTGGCGGAATACCCGTCGCTTATGCCGGAAGCGATCGTGGCGGCATTGGCCTATGCGGCGGAACTCGCGCGTGAGGAAACGATCGTTCTTCACGGCTGAATTCCGCATTGAGCGTCTGTGGCCCTCAGGATCAAGACCGACGAGAATCTTCCTGCAACGGCCGCAGAGCTCTTGCGCGCGTCAGGTCATGACGTGATCACCGCCCTCGAGCAGGGGCTCGGCGGTGTCGCTGATCCTGGACTGACAGCGGTGTGTCAGACGGAGGAGCGCGCGATCGTGACGCACGATCGCGGCCTCGGTGACATCCGTGCGTATCCACCGGCCGATTACGCTGGCATCAACGTCCTCCGTCCGCCGAACCAGCAGATTGATACGCTCCTGCGCTTCGTCCGTCAGGTAGTTTCCCCTCTCGAGACTCAGTCTGTGGCGGGATCGTTGTGGATTGTTGATGACCGGCGTGTTCGAGTCCGACGCTGAGTCACTGGTATCCGTCCCGCCCGTGGCCCCTCACTTGTCAGCGACGGCATCATCACAAGGAGACTGTGTCGTTTCTCTCGATCCCGACAACTGAGGTTCCTGGAGGTGGAGCCTGAGACTCTCGAGTGCTCGCTCGCGGTGGTGTTCGGGGGGACGACGCGGAGCCGGTGAATGCATCCGCAGACACGAATGACACCGCTGATCGGACGGCTGTTGCTCCTGCTTCTGGCGATGGCTATCGCATGTAGCCCTCGTCCCGGCGGCGCGTCCTTGGTCATCCGCAACGGCACGCTCATCGATCCCGATGGAGCGGCGTCCCGTGCAGCCACCATCGTGATCCGCGACGGCAAGGTGGCGGAAATCAGCGACACGGAGTTGCCGACGCCTCCCGGAGCCACGGTCGTTGACGCGCGAGGCCAGTACATCCTGCCGGGGTTCTGGGACATGCACGTGCACGCCCACCGCGAGGATCGGCGCGCCTGGCACTACCCGCTCTACATCGCCCACGGGGTCACGACGATCCGTGATGCCGGCACGCACCTGGCGACCGCCCTGTCCGAACGCGCCCGGACGCAGGCCGATGAACTCGCGCCGAGCGTCATCTGGGGCTCCCCGCCGATCGATGGTAGTCCGCCGGTGCTTCCGTTTGGTCTGGGCGCTGAGGATGCGGACGGCGGTCGTGCTCTCGTCCGGCAGTTGAAAGGCGCAGGCTTCGATTTCATCAAAATTTACGATCGGCTTGGTGCGGATGCCTACCGCGCGATCCTCGCCGAGGCCAGGGATCAACACATCCCGGTTGATGGTCATGTCCCGCTGTCCTCGTCGCCTGGGTTCGCCGTTGGTGCGCCGGCCGACTTCGTGCTGCTGCGCGCCGACCCGCGCGTCGATATCCGGAACACTCGGCAGATCCACGGGGTCATCCTGCGCGGCCGGGTCCTGACCCGGCATGATCTCGATGCGATGCTCGCTACAATCGAGTGACCCACACTGGACGACGACTGGATCGAGGCGTCTCCAGGGAGCGTCAAGCCTGATGGAACGCCTGCGCCTGGGCGCACTGCCGCTTCCCGAATCGCTGCGGCTGGCGCGGCAATTCGTCGCCGCGCTCGATGGGGCCCCTGACTGAATGCAGATGCGACCTGAAGTCCTTCGCGGGTTGGCCCTGGTCGTCGCCGTGATTGCGGTCGGCTGCGGCGAGACTGCCGGTGCGCCTGAGCCGCCGGCGGCACCCGATCTCGCCGGCCGAGTGGCTCCACAGCTACCTGGCAGCAATGATTACGCACGCCGCAGCTTCGCGTCGCCGTTGTCAGTAGAGGACGCGGAAGCCATCTTGCGGCAGACCCAGGTGTTCGAGTTCGGCGGCATGCCTCCCAAGCGCCAGGTGCAGGCGTTCAACGTGGTGTTTGAACAACGAGACGCCGCTTCGCGTTTCCAGCGTCTCGGCGAGGCGGCGCTGCCGGCCGGGAAGCTCTACGCGCTTGCCGGTCTTCTCTTGCTCGATCAAGCGGCTGCCGCCCGGCTTCAACACTCACTGGCCGAGGATTCCCAGACGATTCTGGTCTTCGACAGCGATGTCGGCTACGAGACGCCGGTGCGTGACCTCGCCCTCATGGTCGGAGTGCGCGACATGGGTGAATGGTTTCGCCGGGTCCGAGACGAAACGAATGCTCATTATGCGAAGTCTCCGTAGGCGCTGGCCGGTGCGACGGCGGCAACTGCGATTGTGAGTCAACGCGGCTGAAGTCAGGCTGGATCGACGCGAGCAGTCGTCGTGCACGAGCCTCGCCGGGGTGAGGCCGACTTGATGCACGCGTGCATGGTCCTTGGAGTGCTCACTCAGCTCTCCCGGCGAGCGGCGCGTCTGGGCGATTCGGGTTCCGTAGCTCGGTCCAGCCCAGACCGAGTTGTCGTTCGGAACGGTGCTGCCGGTATCCACGGGCGCTGCACCTCACCCGGGGTGCGCCGGAATCATAGATCCCGCAACGCAGCAGCAGGAGCGATGCGTGCAGCGGAACGCGCCGGTCTGAACGCCGCGAGCACTCCGACGACGAGGAGGCACGCTGGTACGAGCGCGTACGTCACCGGATCGTGTTGCGTCACGCCGACGAGCGCGTTCGCCGCCGCCCTCGAGACGCTGCACGAGGGAGGCTACTGCACAGGTGGACCAGCACGCAGATTGAAGGCTGCTGGCGCCAGGCTTCGACATCTACGGCATCCGCCGGTGCTTGGAACTGTGCAGCCGAATCCAATCGGTGAGGGCATCCTCCGACACGGTCCCATCGGCCAAGGCCACAATCTCGGTCACGACTTCCGCATCGGTGGCGGAGAAGTGGTACCCGTTCAGCCCGAGGAAGGTGATCATTGCGAGGAAGCCGATTCGCTTGTTGCCGTCGCGGTACGGGTGGTTGTGCACCAGCCCGAAGGCATAGGCCGCCGCGAGCGTGGCGACGTCGGTGCGCTCGGAGTAGTGCCACTTTTGCTGCGGCCTGGCTAGAGCCGATTCGAGAGCGTTTTCGTCCCGGACGCCCGGCAGACCTCCGTGTTCGCGAAGTTGATCGTTGTGGATTGCGTCAACAGTCAACCGACTCAGCCACGTCGGCTCGCGCTGCCGCCTGGCCACGACCTATCTCGCCAACTCTCGAAGGGCTTTGCGGTACTTCTTCGCCGCCTTCGCGGCGACTCGCAGCGCGCGATCGGTCTCAGGGTCGTAGGGTGTCAGGAGAATGCCTTGATCCGTCTCCACGGCCAGCACACGGTCGCCGGCCTCGAGCCGAAGCCGGTCGGCCATGTCCTTGGGCAGCGTGGCGCTCACGGAGCCCCCGGCCTGACGCAGCGTCACTTCCTTCGTCATGCCTTCAGGGTAGCATATTAGTGCTACGGCCAGCCGACCATCGTGCCGGCGAACAATCAGACCTCGACCCGCCATACATTCTCATTGCGATCAACGGCCTCCGGTGTGAAGTGGTCGAACTCGGCGGCTTGCCGGTGCGCAGCGTATCAGTCTCAACGAACTGTCGAGCGTCTAAGTCAAATAGCGGTGGCGGCTGTGAAGGGCAGGCCAGATCTCCAGAGTTGGTGAATTGTGGTACTGGTAGTGATATCCAACATGGCACGAATCCCGCGACCACAGCGACCATCGAAGCCCCAGCACATCTGCCAGTTCCTGATCGTCCTGCCCAGGACCGATCCGTTGGTGTGGCGCCGTATTCAGGTTCCAGAGGTGTACTCGTTCTGGGATCTGCACGTGGCCATTCAGGATGCGATGGGCTGGCTCGACTACCACCTTCATGAATTCGAGGTCGTTGACCAGCGAGGCAGAATCCGGCGGATCGGTATTCCGGACGACGAGATGCCGGAGGAGCGACCCTGCGTTGCTGGTTGGAAGGTTCCGATCGGCAGATATCTGACGTACGGCACGAGGCCGGTGCGCTACCTCTATGACTTCGGCGACGGTTGGGAGCACACGATCGAGTTCGAAGAACGGCTTCCCGCGGACGGAGGTGCCTATCCTCGATGTGTCGCCGGTGCAGCTGCCTGCCCTTCCGAGGACGTGGGGGGCACGTCGGGGTATGCGGAGTTTCTTCAGGTGATCCGGAATCGAAGGCACCCCGGGCATGCAGAGATGTTGACGTGGGCGGGCGGCTCGTTCGACGCGCACGCCTTCGACCCGGCGAAGATCACCTTCGACGATCCGCAGCAACGGTGGCGGATCGCGTTCGAACGGCGCGACGGCACTTTCTAATGAGCGATTCGCGACGCACAGACGTCCGGCCGCCGAATGACGCCATGATCACGAAAGATGACGTCATGCCGGCCTTGTTGAGGGCGTGCCCCGGTTTTGCGCCGATGTGGGCCGAACACCTTGAGTGGTGGGGCGGCGAGGAGCGGGGCATCTTCAATGACACCGCGGAGCTCGCGAGATACCTGGTGGTCCTGCGAACGGGGGGACACCTCCGAGTTCGAGGCGGTGTTCGATACCGTCGAACGCATCCTGCGCGAAGGCGATGAGGAGGCTCGCGCGGCGGCGGCTCTTGGAGTGCTCGAGTCGGTGCAGGTGCAGTCCACGCATTACACGTTCGGTCCCGAGGTGTACGTGAAGTGGCTCGGACCACTGAGTCGGCAGGCATGGCGCGAGGTCGACGCCCTGTGGGTCGCCGGCGACGGATCGTTGGCCGGCGTGGTTCGACTGGAGCGATCCCTTCAGGAGATGTCGCGCCGCGACGATGGTGGTGGCCATTCCGACGGGCGAGATGACCACGCAGCCTCACATGCGTCGCGCAAGGACTATGCGCACGAGCGCGTAACCGTCTCCGGCAACCGCGACGCTCAGCTCGCCCCCGACTCGCCATCGGCCTTGCGTGGCGTCCACGCCGTAACCGAGCTGCAGGCTCTTGATCGGATGCTCGCGTCGCGCGCCCGGGGAGAAGTCGGTGCCCCTCGCAACATGGGGCCCGAGCAGCCAGTAGCGACTGGTACCGTCGGGCTTGCGTCCATTCCGGGCCCACCTGAGTTGTCCGCCGATGCTCAGGCCGTCGGCGACCTGGCCAAAGTCGCGATCGTGCGTGCCCCATGAAAGACTCGATGCGACATCGAAGTCGATAGTCAGGACCCTCGAGACCGGGAGACTGACGCGCGCGCCTGGCAGAACTGACGGCGTAATCAACACAGGTCCGAAGGATGCGCCGATGCTGAACCGGTCTCGCCTCTGAGCCGCTGGTTCCGCAGCGTGGACGTTCTGAAGGAGCGCAGCCATCACCATCGACGCAGCAAGCATGGCGGAAGCTTACAGGGGGGAACTGTATCCAAGGTGTGAAAAACTCTGAGGAAATACTGAAGGGCGCCTCGAGGTTAAGCTAGCGCAGGCAGGCGAAGAACGATGGGCAGGGCGCAAACCGAAACACCATGAGAAGGACGCCGAACCCGATGCAACCGCGCCCATTCGGGATCACGCACGTCGGAATCGCTGTCGTGGCGGTGTTCCTGAGCGTGTGGTTCGCCGAAGCTCCTCCTCGTCTCACCGCTGTCGCCGTCCTGGGTGGCGTGGCGCTGGGCACGTGGGCGGGAGTGATGGCCGGACGACGGGTCGAGAGCCGGGTCGATCGTAGTGGCGGCGTCGTGCTGTACGCCGAGGACTCGATGCCATACGTGCTGCTCTGGCCGATTGCGGTCCTCGCACTCTTGCCGTTTGCATCTGGCGCGATGATTCGCGCAATGACGGAATCCTCAGATGCACAACTCGTGCTCCGGTTGTTGATCTGCGGCTCGACCGCGGCATGGCTGGCGCACGACGTGGCGATGGGTCGTCGCCTGCGCCGTATCGCCGCGGAGCGTGGTGCGTTGGACGTTCAATGGTTCCACGCACGAAGTGCGGTCGGCCCGGAAGGCATGATCGGAAAGACCGGCGAGGTCACGTCGTCGTGCGCGCCCGACGGGTACGTGCGTGTGGACGGGGAATTGTGGCGCGCGGAGACCATCGACGGCTCGTCCTTGGGCGAAGGTCAGCGCGTCATCGTCCGGCGGCTGAACGGACTCGTTCTTTTCGTCGAAGCGCTCGAGCGGGCCTGAGCGGATCCAGCTGCTGATGTCAGACATCCTGTTGACTCATTTCGAGACGATTGGCAGGGCGCTCCTAAGGGCTCATCCCTCTTGAATGGCCGTTGGTCGATGCGTCGCGTTGACAGACAAGTGGTGTTCAGCATTGTGCCTGTGAACGAACGAGGCTTTGAGGTCGGGGCGTCCTGCGAGGAGTGGGGCATCCTGCCTAGGGCAGGGCTCTGGGAGGATGTGCCATGGGCCCCCTGATCAGAGTGAACCGCCTGTGGCTGACTAGCGGCGCCGACACAAAGCTCACCGCAGGAGAGATGTTCGCGATGACGTTCACTCGATGCTGACACGTAGCCGACGGCTGTCGGCACGATGGCCACGAAGAACACAACGAGCACGAAGAAAGAACACAAAAACTGAACAGTTTGTGTTCTCCCTTGGTGTTCGTCGTGTTCTTTGTGCCCAGGCCGTTTGGCTCGTGGCAGCTTGCTGTGAAGATCGTCGATTGAGCGCTTAGTTAGGCCGGTTCCAGCTTGGCGGTGCGGCGACGAGCGCCGGAAGAAGGGTGCTGAAAACCGCAGTCGAACTCCTGGCGGCGGACGACTGGTTTGTCTTCGATGAGTTCGTTTTTGAAAGGGGGCCTGTGGCTCTGCTCTTCGAGAGGTCGTCCTTCAGAACACGCATCTGGCTTCTCGCCATCCGTTCGCAGGGCTCAAGCCGACGCTTATTCGCACTTATCTCTGGCGCCATGGCGCATAAGGGCTCCCATCGTCCGTTCAGTACGCGACTCGCGGTATTGATCGGCAGCCATCAGCGAGGAGTGCGGTAGGCTACCGCTCGAGCTCGGTCCAGACCGAGCGCAATCGAGCCATGAGGGACGGAGCAGACGTATGAGAACACGAGCGATGGGACGAATCGTCGGTGCTGCGGCGCTGCTTGCGCTCGCGGTCGTCAGCGCGGGTGCGCAGGCACGCGCGACGGCGCCGCCGGACCTCGACGCCTACGTTGGCCGCGTCATGCAGACCTTCAAGGTCCCCGGCGTCTCCCTGGCCATCGTCAAGGACGGCCAGGTCGTGGTCGCGAAAGGCTACGGGGTGCGCAAACTGGGCGAGCCGGCGCCGGTGGATGCGAAGACGCTGTTCGGGATTGCGTCGAACACCAAGCTGTTCACCGCGACTGCCCTCGGGCTGCTCGTCGAGGAGGGCAAGCTCGAATGGGATGCGCCGGTCGTCCGCTACCTGCCCGGATTCCAGATGTGGGATCCCTATGTGACGCGCGAGCTGTCCGTCCGCGACCTCCTCGTTCACCGCAGCGGCCTCGGGCTCGGCGCCGGTGATCTGCTCTGGTGGCCGGCATCGACCTACGATCGCAAGGAGATCGTCCGCCGCCTGCGCTTCATCCGGCCGGCCACGAGCTTCCGCAGTGCGTATGCCTACGACAACGTCCTCTACCTGGTCGCGGGGGAGGTCATCGAAACGATCAGCGGGGAGTCGTGGGAGGATTTCGTGCAGTCGCGGATCCTCGAAAAAGTCGCGATGACGACGAGCAACGTGCGTCACTCTGACGCTCTGAAGGCCGGCAATGTCGCGACACCGCACGCCGAGGTCGAGGGCACCGTCCGAGCGATCGCGCCGTTTGACAGCGACAACACCAATCCTGCGGGCGGGATCAACTCCAATGCGGACGACATGGCGAAGTGGATGATCGTCCAGCTCGCACGCGGAAGGCTCCCCGATGGATCACGCCTGTTCTCGGACGCGACCTGGCGGCAGCTCACGACGCTGGTCACGCCGATGCCGATCGGCAATCCGCCCGCCGGCATGGCGGCGCAGGCTCCGAACTTTCGCGGCTATGCGCTGGGGGTCGGCGTGCAGGACTACCGCGGCCGCAAGCTGCTGCTGCACACCGGTGGGCTTCCGGGCTACGTGTCGCGGGTGTTGATGATTCCCGAGATCGGCCTCGGCATCAGCGTCCTCACCAACCAGGAGTCGGGCGCGGCGTTCGACTCGATCGCCTTCCACATCGCGGATCACTACCTGGGGGCGTCGGACACCGACTGGTTGTCCGAATATCAGAAGCTCGCCGCCGCACAGGCCGCCTCCGCCGCCGAGGCGGAGCGCAAAGCCGCGACCGCGCGCGACACCGCCTCTCGTCCGTCACTGGCGCTGTCGAAGTATGCCGGCACGTACACGGACGACTGGTATGGCGACGTCGTGATCGAGGAGCAGGGAGGCAAGCTGGCGATCCGCTTCTCGCGGACGCCGCTGCTGGTCGGGGACCTCGAGCACTGGCAGTACGACACGTTCCTCGCGAAGTGGCGGGATCGTGAGCTGCGCGCCGACGCCTACGTGACCTTCTCGTTGAACCCCGACGGGAGTATCGACCAGGTCAAGATGGCGCCGGCCTCGCCGCTCGTGGACTTCAGCTACGACTTCCAGGACCTGCTACTAAGACCGAAGAAGCAGTAGCAGCGCTCCCGGCCCCACCTCCGCGCCTTCGGCGCTACGGCGGGCAGGCCCCGGACCGCGGACCCCGGACCCCGGACCCCGGACCCCGGCTACAATCACCCATCCATGATCAATAAGCGCGTTCTCATCCTGTGTCTGGCGGCGCTCCTGTCCGCCCCGCTCCACGGGCAATCGCGGCAGCAGCCGCGTGCGTCCTCCTCCGCGGATCTTGCCCAGGCGAAGCCCGGACGTGATCCGAACCAGCCGATCGATGAGGCCTACACGGCCGGCATCAAGAAGCACACGACCGAAACGTTCTTCCTGTCGCCGCTGGTGGATTACCTGCCGGCGTCGAAGTCCGTGCCGACGCCGATGGCGGTGCTCGGCGACATCGCGGGCGCCGAAGGCAAGCTGCCGTACACGAAGGAAGTGAACGACTACATGCGGCTGCTCGAGAAGTCCTCGCCACGCGTGAAGGTCTTCTCGATCGGGACCTCGGAGGAAGGGCGCGAGATGATCGCCGTGGCGGTCGCGTCCGAGTCGCTGATCAAGCGGTTCAAGGAAAACACCGCGGACCTTGCGAAACTCGCGGACCCGCGGACGCTGAAGATGAACGACGACGCCGCGGACGAGATCGCGCGCCGCGCGGCGCCGGTCTACTACATCACCGGCACGATCCACTCGACGGAGGCCGGAGCGCCGACCGCGTTGATGGAACTCGCGTATCGACTCGCCGTCGATGAGAGCGCCTACATCCGCAACATCCGCGAGCACGTCATCACGCTGATCACGCCGGTCGTCGAGACCGACGGACGCGACCGCATCGTCGACGCCTACAACTGGCGCAAGAAGAACCCCGGGAGCACGCCGATGAGCAACCTGTTCTGGGGCAAGTACGTCGCGCACGACAACAATCGCGACGCGATGGCGCTCACGCTGAAGCTGTCGCAGAACGTGCTCGACACCTACCTGGGCTGGAAGGCGCAGGTGCTGCACGACCTGCACGAGTCCGGATCCTTCCTCTACGACAACACCATCGGCAACGGTCCCTATAACGCCTGGCTCGATCCGATCCTCACCAACGAGTGGCACCTGATCGGGTGGAACAACGTGAACGAGATGACGCGGATGGGGATGCCGGGTGTGTACGCGTGGGGCTCGTTCGACACCTGGTCCCCCGGCTACCTGATGTTCATGGCCGCGACGCACAACGGCATCAGCCGTCTGTATGAGACCTTTGGCAACAGCGGGTCCGCGGACACGGAAGAGCGGACGCTCTCGCCGAACGAGACCGCGCGCACCTGGTTCCGGCAGAACCCGCCGATCTCGCGCGTGCGCTGGTCGCTGCGCAACAACAACAACTACGAGCAGACCGGTCTGCTGATCTCGCTCAATCACTTCGCGACCAACCGCGTCTACTTCCTTCGTAACTTCTACGACAAGAGCAAGCGCTCGATCCTGAAAGCGAAGACCGAAGGGCCGGCCGCCTACGTGTTTCCGGCGAACGATCCGCGGCCCGGCGCGCAGGCCGAGCTGCTGCGGATCCTGCAGAAGCAGGCGGTCGAGATCTCGCGCGCCCCGGCAGCCTTCACAGCCACGCTGCCCGCACGTCCGGCTCCCAGCGGACGTGGACGCGGTGGGCGCGGCGGTGTTGCTCCTGCAGGCGAGGGGGCGCCCGAGACTCCAGCTCCACCTCCACAGGAGAAGCCGGCGACAGTAACTCGCGAGTTCCCCGCCGGCAGCTACATCGTCCGCATGGACCAGCCGTATTCGCGGATCGCCGACGCGCTCCTCGATTACCAGTACTGGGCGCCAAACGATCCGCAGACGCGTCCGTACGACGACACGGGTTGGACCTTCCCGGAGGCGTTCGCCGTCCAGGCCGTGCGCGTCGTGGACGCGAAGGTCCTCGACGTTCCGGTTGAAAAGATCACCGGCGAGATTCATGCGCCGAGCGGTGCGGCGGGGCAGGGCACCGTGTTCGCGATCAACCACAACGCCGACAATGGGTTGATCACGCTGCGGTATCGACTCAAAGACGCTGATATTCAGGTGGCGGAGGATCCCTTCGAAGCAGAAGGAAAGAAGTTCGCGCGCGGGAGCTTCATCGTCCGAGGCGTTGCGCAGGCGGATCTGGACCGGGTGGCGAAAGAGGCCGGCGTCCAGGCGTATGCCCTTGCGAGCGCTCCGGCCGTCAAGACGCACGCGGCGCGTGCCGCACGAGTCGCGCTTCTGCACACGTGGACCAGCACGCAGACCGAAGGCTGGTGGCGCCAGGCGTTCGACATCTACGGCATCCCGTACGACTACATCGATCCGAAGACGGTTCGCGACACGCCGGACCTGCGCGCGAAGTACGACGTGATCATCTTCGGCCCGGGCGGCAATCAGGGAGCCGTGACCGGGATGCCGATGTGGCACACACCGATCCCCTACCAGAACACACCTGATACGCCGAACATTCCGGTCTGGGCCCAGACCGAGGACATCAGGATCGGGATGGGTTACGAAGGGCTGATCCATCTGCGAAAGTTCGTGGAAGCGGGTGGTGTGTTTCTCGGCGCCGACTCGTCGGCGCAGTTCGCCATCACGAACAACCTCACGCACGGCGTCAACGCGAACCAGCCCGGTTCGGGCTCGCGCGTTGTCGGCTCGCTGCTCCGCACGAAGCTGGTCGACGATGCCAGCCCGATCGTGTATGGGATCCCCGACAAGCTCGCCATCTACAGCGACAGCGGCGACACGTTCAGCGTCAGCGCCAGCGTTGGCGGCGGCGGCCGGGGCGGCGGACGCGGCGGACGCGGGGGCGGCGGCGATCGTCCCACCGGGCGCGGCACCCCCGACGATCCCGACACCGTGCAGGGACGCCCGGCCTATGAAGGGTCGAATCTCTCGCCCCTTCCGCCGACGCAGCAGGTGCAGCCCTGGCAGTACGCATTGCCGACGGAAGAGCAGCTGAAGCGGAACCCGGTCAATCTGATTCCGCCGGCCTACCGTCCGCGCGTGGCGCTGCGCTTCGACACGCAGAACAACCTGCTGGTATCAGGCCTGCTCCAGGGCGGCAACGACATCGCGCAGCGCGCCGTCGTCGTCGATGTGCCGGTGGGGCAGGGGCACGTCGTGCTCTTCGCCAACAACCCGATCTGGCGCGGCGAGACGATCGGCAGCTACTTCATGGTGTTCAACACGATCCTGAACTTCGACAGCCTGAACGCCGGACGGAAGCTGGATCCCCGCTGACGGTGGGCGGGATGGGTTGTGACGGTTCGGGCGGTGGTCGGCGGATCACCGCCCGCTTTTAGTAGCCGCGACGAGTGGTGGGATACCAACTCGAGCGAACACCGAGTGGGCGGCCGCGCGCGATCGTGATGTTAGCCGGGCGAGAATGTGGGGACGTGACGATGGCGACAGCGACGAAAGCGCTCGTGTGGATGTCACTCGCTGGATTACTGGCTTCGGCCTGCGGCAACAGGAATCCGATGTCGCCGTCCTCCTCATCACTGAGCGCAGGCCAGTGGACCGGAACGACATCGCAGGGCATGATCATCACGTTCACGGTGTCCTCCGATGAGATCCTCAGGACGCTCTCAGTCGGGCACAGCTTCAATGGCTGCTCGGGGACTCAGACGTTCTCGGACCTCCAGGTCGCCACGGCGCCGGATGTCACCTGTGTTCCAGGCCCCTGCTCGGGCACGACCTCCACGTATCGAGCGTTCAGCTTTTCGAGCGGCTCACGCGGGACGGGACCGAGTACCGCCGTGAATGGGCTCTTTCTGCCGGGCCATCGTGCTCAGGGCGTCGCGGCCTTTCACGATTTCCCGGGCTGCGGAACCCTTACGGGCGTGGAATGGACCGCGACGAGGCGCTGAGCGGGTTCACCTCTCGCTGTTCTCACCAGGGCGCGGAACAGGCCATCCTGTTAAGCTGCCTCATGCAGCCACGGATCACCGTCATCACTCTCGGCGTGGACGATCTCGATCGTGCGGTCAGGTTCTATCGCGACGGACTCGGGTTGCGGACGGAGGGGATCGTCGGACAGGAATTCGAGTACGGGGCCGTCGCGTTCTTCGCGCTGCAGCCGGGGCTCAGGCTTGCCGTCTGGCCGCGCGCCAGTATCGCGCACGATACTGGCCTCCCGATCACCCCACCGAGCGCGACCGGGATGACGCTCGGGCACAACGTACGCAGCCGCGAGGAGGTGGATGACGTGATGCGCGAGGCCGAACGCGCGGGCGCCAGGATCGTCAAGCCGGGGCATGAAACGTTCTGGGGCGGCTACAGCGGCTACTTCCAGGACCCTGACGGGCATCTCTGGGAGGTCGTCTGGAATCCTCAGGTGACGATCGAAGACTGACGCGTGGCGTCGTGCGGAGTCTGTCGATCTGCTGTGCATGCCGTGACATAATCACCGCGCTCGCCACATGATCCGCGTCCGCAGTGCACTGCTGCTCCTGGCCCTGTTGGGACTGGCCTCGCCGGCGCTGGCCCAGCGCCAGCTCCACTGGGATCGTCTCGATGTCGAGGCCACGCTCGAAGCCGACGGCACTCTCTCCGTCGTCGAGACCCAGACGATGGTCTTCACCGGGGACTGGAACGGAGGCGAGCGGACCTTCAATCTTCGGCCGCGGCAGACGCTCCGGTTCCACGGCATCCTGCGCGACGAAGGTGGGGTGTGGCGCCGGCTGACCCACGACGTGTCGCTCGACAGCGTGGACGACTACGCGATGACCAACTCGGATCGCCTGCGCTGGCGGAGCCGCATGCCCGAGGATCCGCCGTTCGCCGGTACGGTTATCCGCTATCAGCTGCACTACGCGCTATCGGGGATCCTCCTTCGGAACGAGACGGGCTACACGCTCGATCACGATTTCATCTTTCCGGATCGTGATGGCGAGATCCGCGCCTTCGAGCTGCGGCTGACACTCGATCCAGCCTGGGAGCCACAGTCCGAGGTCCGCAGCGTGTATCGTGCCGACCGCATCGAACCTGGACGCGGCTTCGTCCTGACGGTCCCGCTGCGATTCGCCGGCGAAGGGGAGCCGTCCGCGCGGGACACGAGGCGCACGCCCGGGATCGTCCGCACCACGCAGGTGCTGATCGGTGGCGCGCTGATCGCTGTGCTCTGGCTCTTCGTGCGCGAGTTCCTGCGCGGCCGGTTCGCGTCGCTCCCGACGGTCGAGGACGAAGCGTGGCTGCGGCGGCATGTCCTGGCGCATCCTGCCGAAGTCGTCGGCGCCGCGTGGGACGACGGGATCGGATCGGCGGAGGTGGTGGCACTGCTCGCGCGGCTCGAAGCGGAAGGGAAGATCGAGAGCGACGTGCGGAGCCGTTCCGCGATGGCGCTGCGGCTCGACGTCGATCGCGAGTCGCTGGACGGCTACGAACGGCAGCTGATCGACAAACTGTTCTTCAACGGCCGCGTGACCACCGACACCAGCCTGGTGAAAAGGCACTACCGCAAGACGGGCTTCAATCCTGTCGAGGAGATCCGGTCCGGGCTGACCGCAAAGCTCGACGCACTGCTGCCGACCGGGCAGACGTTCATCCCGGGGACGCTCGCCGGCCTGCTGTGGCTCCTGTCGTGCGTGCTGCTGGCGCGCGAGTGGTTCGGCGGGCGCGTCGACACCGGACCCGCTGCGGCCGTCGGCTTCGGAGGGCTCTTCCTGATGATGGTGGCCGGCGGGCTCGGACACAGCTTTCGTGGCGCGCTCCACCGCGGCGTCGCCGCGGCGCTGCTGACGCTGTTGCCGGCCGCGGCTGCCGTCGGCGTGTCGTACTGGTTCCTGTGGATCTACTCGACCAGCGGATCCATCGACGTGTCCCCGGCATTCGCCACCGCGGTGACGGCGATGGCGCTCGCCGTCGTTGTCGTGAACGTCGCATCGATGCGGTCGCGTCAGCGTGCGGAAGGTGTCGCGTTCCGAAAGCGGTTGTCAGCGGCGCGCGCGTTTTTCGAACGCGAACTCGAATCCGACCGCCCGGCGTTGCGCGACGAGTGGTTCCCGTGGCTGCTCGCCTTCGGACTCGGGCGGGAGATGGACAGCTGGTCGGTGCAGCACGCACGCGCACGTTCCTACTCCGCCGGGCGATCGACGACGTCCTCGACGTCGTGGTCGAGCGGCGAGAGCAGCGGATCGACTGGCGGCTGGACGGGGTTTGCCGGCGGACGGTCCGGCGGCGCCGGCGCGGCCGCGTCGTGGGCGGCCGCGGCAGGGACGATGGCGGCAGGCGTGTCGCCGCCGAGTTCGAGTGGATCGAGCGGCGGCAGTTCCAGCAGCGGCTCGAGCAGCGGCGGATCGTCGGGCGGCGGTGGTGGCGGCGGGTGGTAGACGCTGCACCCGACTCGCGCATCGCGGATGTTGACGATGGAGCAACGGCCAAGGCGTGCGATTCTCACTCTTATCCTGCTCGTCTACGGGTGCAGTCCGTCCCCGGCGACGCCCGCGCTGGCGCCACCGCTGGCGGCCGGCACGTACATGCTCAGTATCATGGCGCCTGACGGCGTTTTCGTGAACGGTCAACTCGTGTCCGCCTGTCCGGACGCGGCCGCAGCCTCGGCCGTCATCGCCGTCGCGACCGTCTCGGCCGATCGGGACGTTTCACGGGTCCGGCCGGTGTCGGCTGCGGAGGGGACCTTCGAGATGGAACTTGTGCGCGACACCGGTAGTGCCGCGTCTAACACTGCAGTCTCCGGCACTGTCCGGGGCATGGCGATCAACACCCGGTACGCGGCGACCTCTGACGGCCATCCCGCGGATGCACGCGCGTTGTCCATGGCAACAGCGCCATTGCGGAAGGGAAGATCTCCGGTGATGTCGTCGTGGGCGACTCCCACGGATCGGAGGTCAGCTGCACACCCGGGACAGTACTCTGGTCGTTGAGCCGAACGTCATAGGGAAACTGGTGCGCAGATCCTGGTTCTACAGCGCCATGGGCGCGATCGTCCTGTTCGCCGTTCTCGTCGGGTTCGGACGAACGTATGCGGTTCCGATGGCACGGGGCACGTTCGAGGCGCCGGCGGTCGTGCATGTTCACGGCGCATTCGCTGCGGCCTGGATCCTCCTCTTTCTCACGCAGCCTCTTCTCGTTCGCTTTCGGCATGTGAAACTGCACCGGCAGATCGGGAGGATCGGGCTGCCGCTCGCGATTGGTGTGGCCGTGACGATGATCCCTGCCGGGTTCTTCCAGGCGACGCGCGAAGCCGCGGCAGGAGCGGGTCCCACCGGGATTTCCAGTGTGCTCGGCGTCTTCACGTCCGGTGCCCTTTTCGTCGGTCTCGTGATCGCCGGAATCGTTGCGCGCAAGGATCGCGAAGCCCACGCCCGATGGCTTCTGCTCGCGACGCTGGTCGTTGTCTGGCCGGCGTGGATCCGGTGGCGTCACTACTTTCCGTCCGTTCCAACGCCGGACTTCTGGTTTGCAATCGTGCTGGCCTACATCTGGATTCCGATTGCGGCGATCAGGGATCGCTACGTTCGGGGATCCGTGCATCCCGTGATTGCGTGGGGCGGTCTGCTGGTCATCGTCGAGCAGGGGATGGAGGTGGTCGCCTTCGACTCCCCGCCGTGGCGCGCGACGGCTCACGTGCTGTATCGCTGGCTCGAACAGTCCTGGTTCGTATAGACTTCCCGCCGCGCACTCGCCGGCGTCTGGGCAGGGAGGGGTCAGACTGGGGTCAGACTCGAGTCAGACTGGGGTCAGACTCAAAATGTGCCAGCCGCGGGCGGCGGCGGCCTGAAACTGGGTCCGCTGGGTCCCGATGGTGTCGAAGGTGAGTCTGACTGGAGTCTGACCCCAGTCTGACCCCAGTCTGACCCCCGAAGAAAGGGCACCCATGAAGAAGCACCGGATCTACACCATGGCCTTCGCCAGCGTGTATCCCCACTACGTGCAGAAGGCCGAGAAGAAGGGACGCACGAAGCAGGAGGTGGATGAGGTCATCTGCTGGCTGACCGGCTACAGCCCGAAAGCGCTCGCGAAACAGATCGACCAGAAGAAGGACTTCGAAACGTTCTTCGACGAGGCGCCGGCCCTCAACCCGAATGCCGGCAAGATCACCGGCGTCATCTGTGGCGTCCGCATCGAGGAGATCGAGGATCCGCTGATGCGCAAGGTCCGCTACATGGACAAGCTGGTGGATGAACTCGCGAAGGGACGCCCGATGGAGAAGATCCTGCGACAATGAAGACGGAGGACGCAACATGAAGATTCACGGATACCTGAACTTCGAGGGGAAGACCGAGGAGGCGTTTCGCTTCTACGAAAAGGTCCTCGGCGGCACACTCACCGAGATCCACCGCTTCGGCTCGATGCCCGCGCAAGGCGGCGTCGAGCTGACGCCCGAACAGAGGAACCTGGTGATGCACGTGGGCCTGCAGCTCCCGGAAGGCCAGATGCTCATGGCGAGCGACATGCTGCCGGGCATGGGCCCCGCGCGCGTCGAGGGGAACAACTTCTCCCTCTCCGTCCACCCGGACAGCAGGGAAGAGGCGGACCGCATCTTCAAGGCGCTCGCGGAAGGCGGGACCGTGACGATGCCGATGGCGGATCAGTTCTGGGGCGACTACTTCGGCAGCCTCACCGACCGGTTCGGGATCAACTGGATGGTGAATTACTCGGCTGTCGCGGCGTAGCGTAGACGTCCGGCCGGACGGGTGGAGCGTTCAGCGCGCGCGGTACAGCGCCGGCGTCTTCGCCCGCTCCAGCGCCGTGCGGACGAACTCGCGGATGTGCTCGTTCGACGTCGCGAGGTCCTCGTGCCGCAGGTACATCATGTGACCGCTGCGGTACCCCTCGAACCGCATGCGGTCCGCGAGCCGTCCGCTCGGATCCATGTTCCACATCGTGTACTTCGCGCTGAAATAGTCGGTGCCGCCATCGTAGTACCCCGACTGCACCATCAGGTGCAGGAAGGGATTCTCCGCCATCGCCTGCCGCAGGTTCTCGCCGGTCCTGTCCCCTTCACGGTTCCACGGACTCACGGGACCGAAGAGGAAGTACTGTAGATTCGTCTCGTACCCGAGCGTGGTGCGCAGGTAGGCGTTGATCGCCGGCGCGAAGGCGTGATTCCACGCTGTCAGCGCGGGATCGTAGTCGCGGGTGATCCCCGCGTTCGCGCGATCGACTCCGAGATAGCGCGAATCGAGACGCCCGATCGTCAGACCGCGCGAGCGAAGCAGCTCCTTCCAGAAGAACGACGTCTGGATCACGAGGTTGTGGTCGAGCACCACCTGCTCCGCCAGCCCCGAGTACCGCGCGACCTGCGCCGCTACGGCCCGCCGGTCGGCCTCGGGCAGGCTGCCGCCGCGCGCAAGCGCCGGAAGATACGTGTCGATGGCGTAGCGCTCCACTTCGGGCAGCAGTTGATCGAGGTCGCGCCCCTGCAGGTCCGGGCCGAGCGCCTTGTGATACCACGCCGTCGCCGCGTAATACGGCAGCGGCAGCGCATCCCCGACCGGCCCCTGCCTCTGGACGCCGAGTCCTGTCGGCGAGACGAGGATCACGCCATTCAGATACATCCAGTGCGACGACTGCAGCCGCGCCGCGAGCCCCGACACCCGCGTCGTCCCATAGCTCTCGCCGATGAGGAACTTCGGGGAGCGCCACCGGTCCTGCCGCGAGACGAACGTGTCGACCCATCGCGCGAGGTACTCGATGTCCTCGTTGACGCCGAAGAACTGCTTCCGGTCGGCGTCTCCGACGATCCGGGAGAAGCCGGTGTTGACCGGGTCGACGTAAACGATGTCGGCGATGTCGAGGATGGAGTGCTGGTTGTCGGTGACGCCGTAGGGCTGCACGGGATGCCCTTCGGGATCGACGTTCACGAACTTCGGCCCGGTGTAGCCGATGTGCATCCAGACCGAGGCCGATCCCGGTCCGCCGTTGAACGAGATGAAGAGCGGACGGCGCGTCCGGTCCTGCACGTCGGTGCGCTCGTAATAGACGTAGAACAGCGATGCGATCGGATCGCCCTCGGCTCCCCACACCGGCAGCGTCCCGGCCGTCGCGCGGTAGGGCACGCGCTGGCCCTTGATCGTCACGACGTGGTCGGTCGTGACCGACGATTCCACCTTCGGCGCCTGCCGTGGCGCCGCGGGATCCTCCTGGACGGTCCGTTCCGCGGCGCGCTGCGCTGACGTGGCCTGCGCGTGGAGCAGGGCCGGAGCCGCGCTTCCGACGAGGATCGCCGCCAGCGCCAGATTCACGGGACGCCGGGCAACACCGGAGAAGGATCTGAACATGCGGGCATCTTACCAGTTGATCTCGACGGGTCCGCTGGAGCGCACGTCGTCCGCGGTCCTCTTGTAATCCCATAGGACCTGTGGCAACGTATGGCCTTCCAATAGGAGGCGGGCATGGCCAAGGAAGCGGACGTCTGGCAGGGGACCCTGGCGCTGATGGTGCTGAAGACGCTCGACACGCTCGGGCCGCTGCACGGCTACGGCATCGCGCGCCGCATCGAGCAGACCAGCGGCGATCGCCTCTCCCTCAACTACGGCACGCTCTATCCCGCGCTGCTGAAGCTCGAACAGGAAGGCTACATCGCGTCCGAGTGGGGCGTGTCGGAGAACAACAGGAAGGCGAAGTACTATCGCCTCACGCGCGCCGGACGGAAGCGCCTGGCCGCTGCGACGAAGGAGTGGGCGCTCGCCACTGACATCCTGTCGCGGTTCCTCTCGCCGGAGCGATCGTCATGAGGCCGCTGCGCGCGTGGCTCGTCAGGCTCACCTCGCTGTTCCGCTCGAACAGCCGGGAGCGCGAGATGGCCGACGAACTCGAGGCGAATCTCCAGCTCCACATCGACGACAACATCCGCGCCGGCATGACGCCCGAGGAGGCGCGCCGCGTCGCGCTGGTGAAGTTCGGGCCGGTGGAGGCGATCAAGGACGAGTGGCGGGATCGCGCCGGAATCCCTTTCGTCGAGCGCCTCCTCCAGGACGTCCGCTACGGGCTGCGCCGGATGCGGCGCCGTCCGGCGTTCACCGGGCTCATTGCGCTGACGCTCGCGCTCGGCGTCGGCGCCAACGCCGCCATGTTCGGGCTCGTGGACGTGCTCATGTTCCGCACGCCCGCGCACGTTCCCGATCCCGAGCGCATCGTTCACATTGATGCGGCGGCGAACTACGTCGCGTATCAGCAGCTCCAGGAGCGCGTGCGCACGCTCGATGTGGCGGCGTACACGCGGCAGACCCTGTCGTTCGGCGAGGGACCAGAGGCCGTCGCGCTCCGCACCGAGTGCGTGACACCGAGCTATTTCCAGGTCGCGGGCGCGGCCCCGTGGCGAGGCCGCGGATTCACGACCGACGATGATCATGTGGGCGCGCCCCTGACCGTGGTGCTGTCGCACGAGTTCTCGAGGCTGCGGTTTGCCGATGAGGCTCACGCGATCGGTGCGCCGGTCACCATCGCAGGGCGGCCGTTCACGGTCATCGGTATCGCTCCCGAGCGCTTCACGGGCATCGGCCTCGGTGCCATCGACGCGTGGATTCTTCTGGCCGCTTCGCCGGAGGCCTGCTCGTTCACGGGCAGGAACATGCTCCGCTCCACCGGTGGATTCTGGCTCAGGACCATTGGACGGGTTCGTGAGGGGTTCGGTCACGACGAGGCACAGGCCGAGGTGGCCTCGGTGCAGGGGCAGGTCCCCGCGCGCACCATGCGCCCGCAGTCGGACCGCACCCTCGCCCCCGGCAGCATCGCGTTGACCCGCATGTATGCGAGTCGCCGCATCAGCCTTTCGGCGGACGACCGGCTGGCACTCTGGCTTGCCGGCGGCGCCGCCATGCTGTTCCTCCTGGCGTGCGTCAACGTTGCCGGTCTGCTCTGGACGCACACACTGGAACGCGGCCGCGAGATCGCGGTGCGGCTGCAGCTCGGCGCAAGTCGTGGACGCGTCTTCGCGCAGCTCCTGATCGAGCACGCCATGATTGCCGCCGTCGGCGGAGCCGCGGCGGTGCTGATCGCTCGCTGGATCGCGGACGTCGTCCGGTCCTACTTCGCTCCGGCGATCGACGCGGATCTGATGGGCGGGCGAACGCTCGTTGTCGTTGCGGGACTGGCGGTGTTCGCTGCCGTCGTCAGCGGGCTCGGCCCGGCATTCAGGGCGTCGCGAGCAGGCGCCGAACGGTTCCTTCGGACCGGTCAGACAGTGATGTCTCCAAGGTCCCGCCTGCGGACGGTCCTGCTCTCGGCGCAGGTCGGCCTGGCGCTCGTGCTCGTCGGCGCGGCCGGACTGTTCGTCGCCAGCGTCGAGAACTACCGCCGTGACTTCGCCTACGATCTCGATCGCGTCGTCGTCGCGTCAATCGACTTCCGGAAATCGAGCGTCCGTACGCCGCAGCAGATCGGGTCGATCTTCCGCATGCTGGAGGATCGTGTTCGCCGTCTGCCGCACGTGGAACGAGCGGCGCTCAGCGCTGCGCCGGTGCTCGAGTCGGGCGGGAGCATCCGCGTCTACGGGATCCGCCGGTCGCCGCAGGATGCGGGCGCGCAGATGAACGCGATGCACGAGGTCTCGCCGGACTACTTCGCAACACTGGGGCTCCCGATCGTGGCGGGGCGCGCATTCACCGCGGCTGACGCGTCCGCGCCGGTGGTGCTGGTGAGCGAGCCTCTCGCGAAACAGCTGTTCCCGGGCGAGGACCCGGTCGGACAGCACCTTCTGGTAGGCAATCGCTCGCGCGAGATCGTCGGCGTTGCGCGTCCGTTCCGTGAAGGCATCCGGCCGGGCAGCCAGGCTGATTCGCACATCTTCGTCCCGCTCCCCGAGACCGGCGACGAGGAAACGGTTCCGCAGACGCTGCTCGTGCGCACACGCGAGTCTGCGTCGGAAGTGCTACCGGCCATAGCGGCGGCACTGCAGAGTGCCGCCCCCGACCTGCCGTACGTGCAGGTCCGCACGCTCGAGCAGCTGTCTGACGTTCGCGCGCGCTCGTGGCTGCTCGGCGCGACGGTGTTCGGGCTGTTCGGCACGCTTGCCGTCGCGCTCGCCGCCATCGGCATCTACGGTGCGCTGGCCTTCTCGATCCGTCATCGGACGGTGGAGATCGGTGTTCGGCTGGCCCTGGGCGCCCTTCGTCGCGACGTTGCCGTCATGGTCCTGCGTCACGGCGCGGTGATCGCGGCCGCAGGTCTCGCGCTCGGGCTCGCAGGGGCCGTTGCCGGGTCGCGCTACATCGAGAGTCTGCTGTTCAACGTCGCGGCGCTCGACGGCTGGACGCTCGCGGTCGCCTGCATCGTGGTGACCCTGGCGGTGCTGTGCGGGTGTCTCGTACCGGCGCTGCGCGCCGCGCGCATCGATCCCGCCACGGCGCTGCGCTACGACTGACGCGCCGACATCCTCTGCTTCAGCGAACCAACCGCGAGCAGGCCTGAGCCGAACTGGGCCGTCTACGAGATCATCTCCGGCTCGAGCACACGCTCGGTGACCTTTCCGTTCACCACGCTCACGTAGTAGCACTTCGCGCCCGCACGGGTCGCGACGACGCGCTTCACGTCGTTGTCCTCGAAGTAGATGCCGGCGTTGTTGTCGCACGCGTAGCCCGGCTTCAGCTCGCCCGAGGCGATCAGCTTGTGATACAGCGGACGGCGATCCTTCTCCGCGTCGTAGTGGGGCGAGTGGCTTCCCTTGATGAAGCCCAGCCCGTGGACGATCGTCAGTTCCTTCGGCCGCGAGTCGGTGGTGCCTTCTTCGAACCAGCACAGCGAGCCCGCACTCGCGCCGCCGAGGACGATGCCACGATCCCAGGCCTGGCGCAGCACCACGTCGATCCCTTGTGCTTTCCAGATCGCCTGCTGGTTCAGCGTGTTGCCGCCGGAGCAGACGATGCCGTCGACCGAGAGGAACACCTCCTCCCAGCTACGGTCCTGCCGGGTGCTCGCGATGAAGCTCGCCTGATCCGATGGTTCGACGTTGAGCGGAGCGCAGTTGCGATACCACGACAACGTGGAGGTGGCCGAGTCGGCCGACGCCGTCGGCAGGTAGAGAAGCTTTGGACGCGTCTTCCCGGTCAGCTCCGCCATGTAGCGGATGAACGGCGTGTTGAAGCCGCCGCCGGCGATGAGGATCTTGCGAGTCGCGCCTGCCTGCGGCGCGCGGCCAAATCCGAGAGGACGTGCCGCGGCAGCAACGGTCGCGGCGAGGGTGGATGCGAGAAAATCGCGGCGCTTCATGCACCTGCTCCTGTTCTGTCGTCGGGGACCGGGACTGTGCGAGCCGAGGACGATTCTACTTTGCCGCGACTCGCTTCCGTATCAGCGGCCGGCGCAGATCCCTGACGGTGTCCCGGCCGATCCAGCGCGCCGCCGCGCTCTCAGACTCGCCCAGACGTTCCGCGAGTTCCAGAGCGGCGGCATGCAGCGGAGCGTTGCGGCTGCCGATGCCGCGCAGCGCCCAGCTGACCCCCTTCTTCACGAAGTTCCGCTCGTCGCCGGCGGCGCGCTCGATGAGCGGCAGCGCGGCGACGAAGCGTTCGTCCGGGGCCTTCTTGTCGTGGAGCGCGAGCGCGGCCAGCAAGGCGAACGCCGCCCGTTTGACGAACTCCTCGCGCCGGGCCGACCAGGCTTCGACCTTCCGCCAGGCGTGCGGCGTCTTGTCGAACAGATGGAAGCAGATGCCGTCGCAGATGGCCCAGTTGTCGAAGTCGCGAGCCCGGCGGTCCATCTGCCGCGTGGTGACGCGGGCGGGCTCGTCGACGAACGCGGTCAGCATCCGCGCCTCGTACCAGCCGGTATCCCAGAGCGCGAGCGCCAACTCGTGATCACGCCCGAGGCGCTTCCCGAGTGCCTTGACGTCGGCGACCGACACGCCACAGACGTCCCGCGCGACGATCCCGTAGCGGGCCAGGCCGTCGCGATTGCGCTTCGTTCCGCGGCGCTCGAGCCACCGCAGCACCTCGGCGACGCGGGGATCACCGTCCGCCGCCTGCTCAGCGCGCCGCGCGCTCATACACGTGGAAGAAGTTGGTCTGGAGGAACGTGTGCTGCGCCGTTCGCTGAAAACCCGCCGCTTCCATCCAGGCATCCACCAGCCCGGGCGCGATGGCGAACTGCTGATGCCCCTCGGGCCACTGGCCCTCCGCGAAATCGATGACGACGACGCGGCCGCCGGGACGCAGGAGCTTCGCGAACTGCCGGACGTACGAACCCTGGTCCGGCAGATGGTGCATCGTGTCGCAGATGAAGATGACATCCACCGGCTCCGGCAGCCGCGGATCCGTCGCCCCTGCCACGATCGTCTGGACGTTCGCGAGGCCTGTCGCCTTCGCCTTGCCGGCGACGATCGCGAGCAGCCCGCCGTCCACATCGATCGCGTAGACCTTGCCGTCGCCCCCCACCGCCTTCGCGAACGGCACCGTGAACACGCCGGTGCCCGCGCCGAGATCCGCCACACGCATTCCGGGCCGCAGGTCCAGCACTTTGACGACGCGATCCACCTGCAGCGCGGCGACGCGATCGGGGTTCTCGAGCACCTGCTGGTACTGCTTCGGATCGCGCTGCTGCTGCGCGGCGGCGGCGACGGTCAGCAGGACGGCAACCGCGCACGGCACGAGACATCGTCGGAGCGGCATGAACGGGACCTCCGGTCAGTAGCATACAGCGGCGGAAGCCGCTACCGAGTGAGCGGGCATCCGACGCCCGCGCGGCGAAGGATCGTCATCATCGGGCACCAGTTCGTGAACCCCGACTGCAGCAGGTTCAGCCCGACAAACAACGTGAACCAGTGGAAGTTCGGGTTCACAAAAATCCCCAGCAGCACGCTGGTACTGACGAACCCTCCGGCGACGAGTCTCAATGCACGTTCAACGGTCATGATGATGCTCCTTTCTTTCACACATCTGGTCTGCGCTCACGCGAGCGCCGTTCTCGCCGACGCTGCCATCGGGGTGCGCGATGCCGCCATGAAATAGAGCACCGGCACGGCCATGCGCGAGAGCAGCAGCGACGCGACTTCCCCCGCCATCAGCGAGATCGCGAGCCCCTGGAAGATCGGATCGAAGAGGATCACGGCGGCGCCGACGACGACGGCCGCCGCCGTGAGCGCCATCGGCCGGAACCGCACCGCGCCTGCATCGATCACGGCCTCGGCGAGCGGCATCCCCTCGGCGAGGCGCAGCTCGATGAAGTCGACGAGGATGATCGAGTTGCGAACGACGATGCCGGCGCCGGCGATGAAGCCGATCATCGACGTGGCGGTGAAGAACGCGCCCATGGCGGCATGGGCCGGCAGGATCCCCACGAGCGAGAATGGGATCGCCGCCATGATCAGCAGCGGCGTCCGGAACGACTGGAACCAGCCGACGACGAGCACGTAGATGAGGACGAGCACGGCCGCGAACGCGAGCCCGAGATCGCGGAAGACCTCGATGGTGATGTGCCACTCGCCGTCCCACTTCATGGCGTATCGCGACGTGTCGAACGGCTGCGTCGCATTGAACACCTCGACCCCGTAGCCCTCCGGGAGTCTCAGCTGCGCGATCGCCTCGTTCATCTGGAGGATCGCGTAGACCGGACTCTCACTCCCGCCCGCCAGGTCCCCCGTGACGTACGTCACCGGCTGGAGATTCTTGTGGTACACGCTCGGGGACTCCTGCGTGCGTTCGACACGCGTCAGTTCGCCGATCGCAACGGGATGCCGGCCGGTGAGCCGCAACGAACGGACCGCGTCGAGCGTGCGGTCGGCGCGCGGCAGCTGCAGCACGATCGGAACGTCCTCGCGCGCCTCCGGATCGTGCAGAAGTCCGGCGATCTCCCCGGAGCCCGCCATCCGAACGACCGCAGCGACAGACGCGACCGACAGCCCGGCCGCGGATGCCTTCTCTCCATCCACGATCAGCGTGTCCTTCGGCTGCGGCGCCTCGACGTACCAGTCGGTGTCGACCACGCCGTCGGTCTCCTCGAAGATTCGCTTGATCTCGGACGCGAGCGCGATGCGGCGATCCGGATCCGGACCGTAGATCTCGGCGACGAGCGTCTGGAGCACGGGTGGTCCAGGCGGCACTTCTGCCACCTGCACCGTTGCGCCGTGCGAGCGCGCGACCGGCAGGATCCGCTCGCGGACCCGCCGCGCGACGTCATGGCTCTGGAGCGAACGCTCTCCCTTGGGGAGCAGGTTCACCTGGAGATCCGCGAGGTGCGGCGCGCCGCGCAGAAAGTAGTGACGGACGAGCCCGTTGAAGTTGTAGGGGGCCGACGTTCCCACGTACTGCTGCACCGACACCACCGCATCGTCCTCGAGGACCGCGGCGGCGAGGGCGGAGGTGACGCGGGCGGTGGTCTCGAGCGCCGTGCCCTCCGGCATGTCCACCATGACCTGGAACTCGCTCTTGTTGTCGAACGGCAGCATCTTCACCGTCACCAGGCCGAGCGGGACGAAGGCCGCAGCGGCGAACAGCAGCACGACGACCCCGGCGAGAAACAGCAGGCGCATCCGCCGGCTCCCGATGAGCGGACCCATGATTCGCCGGTAGAGGCGCGTGAAGACGTCCTCGGTCGCCTCGTGGTGGTGACGCGCGCCGCGCCCGAGCAGACGCACCGCGGCCCACGGCGTGACGATGAAGGCGACCAGCAGCGAGAAGATCATCGCGGCCGAGGCGCCCACCGGGATCGGACGCATGTAGGGCCCCATCAAGCCGCCGACGAACGCCATCGGCACGATCGCGGCGACGACGGCGAGCGTGGCGAGGATCGTGGGGTTGCCGACTTCGTCCACGGCGCGCAGCGCGATGGCGGCGAGTCCGTTCGGCTCGCCCGTCCGCAGCCGCGCATGCCGGACGACGTTCTCGACCACGACGATGGCGTCGTCGACGAGGATCCCGATGGAGAAGATGAGGGCGAAGAGCGTGATCCGGTTCAGCGTGTAACCGTACAGGAAGAACATGAACAGCGTCAGCGCGAGCGTGACCGGTATGGCGATGAGCACGACCGCCGCCTCGCGGCGCCCGAGCGCCAGCCAGATCAGGATCGAAACCGAGATGACCGCCAGCAGCATGTGCCAGAGCAACTCGTTGCTCTTCTCGGCGGCGGTCTCGCCGTAGTCGCGCGTGACGGTCAGTGTGACGTCGTCGGGAATCAGCGTGCCCTTCAGCGTGTCGAGCTTCGCCATCACGCGATGCGAGACGTCGATGGCGTTTGTGCCCTTTCGCTTCGAGACCGCGATCGTCACGGCCGGACGCGCACCCGTGTCCGTCGTCTGGTGCAGCACGTAGGCGGTGGGCTCCGCGTCGCCGTCGGTGACTTCAGCAACGTCACCGACGCGGACGGCGCGTCCGGTGGCGGTGCTGATGACGACCTCCCGCACATCTGCCGCGGTCTGCAGGCGCGCGCCGGCTTCGAGGCCGATCGCTTCGCCACCGGTCACGGGTCCGCTGGACAGGAGCCGGCGGTTGGTGGCGGCGATGGCGCCGTGGACGGCGATCGGGTCGATGCCGTACGCGGCGAGCCGCGCCGGATCGATCTCGACGCGCACCTGGCGTGGACGTCCGCCGATCAGCGTCACCTCGGAGACATCGGTGACCTGCGCGATCGACTCGCGCAACTGTCCGGCGAGCAGCCGAAGCTCATCGTCGCCGTAGCGCACCGACGACAACGTCACGGCGAGGATCGGCACGTCGTCGATCGACCGCGGCTTGACCAGCGGACCGATGACTCCGGGAGGGATGCGATCCAGATTGGCTCCGAGTTTCTGGGTCAATCGTACGAACGCCTCTTCTTCCGGCTCCCCGACACGGAAGCGGGCGATGACCATTGCCTGCCCGGGACTGGACGTCGAGTAGACATACTCGACACCGGGCACCTCCCAGATCAACTGTTCGAGCGGACGGGTGACGCGGTTCTCGACGTCGCCTGGTGACGCCCCCGGCATCTGCACGAAGACGTCCACCATCGGCACGACGATCTGTGGTTCCTCCTCGCGCGGCAGGGCGATGACCGCAAGTGCGCCGACCGCAATCGAGGCGAGGATGAACAGCGGCGTGAGCCGTGAGTCGATGAACGCGGCGGCGAGCCGTCCCGCCATTCCGTACCGGCCGGTCATCGGGCTCCTCCGGTCGTGACCCGGCGTCCATCCACGAGATCCGGTGGCGGATTGACGATGACCACTTCACCTGGCGAGAGCCCGGCGAGCACCTCCCGTCCGCTGACGTTGACCAGGCGCAGTCGTGCACGGTCGCCGTCGACCACGAAGACGGAGGTCACCTGGCCCTGGCGAACCAGTGCGCCCTCGGGCAGGGTGAGTGCCTGTTTCGATGTCCCGCGGAATTGTGCGTGACCGTAGCGTCCGGAGCGGAGCCCTTCGACCGGCGGCAGCGCGATCTTGACCAGGAACGCCCGGGTATCGGCGCTCACAGCGCGTGCGATCTCGTCCACCGTCCCCTCGACGTTGGCCGTGCGGCCCGCCGCTCCGGGATCGAGCTGGACGTCGACTTTCTGTCCCGGCGCGATCCGCGGTACCCGGGATTCGTCGACGGTGACTTCCAGCCGGAACGCGCGCGAATCCTCGATCCGCAGCAGAGGGGTGCCGGGCGCCGCCATGTTCCCGGCCTCGATCAGCTTCTCGACGACCACGCCGTCAAACGGCGCCGTAATCGTGGTGAACGATCTGGTCGTGGCGGCCGCGTCGGCAGCGGCGCGAGCCCGATCGAGCCCGGCGCGTGCCGCGCGAGCACGGGCCGTGGCGGCGGTTGCATTCGCCTCGGCGCGGCGGAGCGCGGCGGTTGCTTCGTCGAGTTCGTTCGGCGTCGCCGACCCGCGACCGTGCAGCCGCTCGATGCGCGCGTGCGCGGTTTGCGCGAGCGTCAGCGCCGCCTGAGCCGAC
>DASWVN010000215.1:0-25881 GCA_036401215.1 Vicinamibacterales bacterium
CCGCTCGTCCCGCTCCCCGGCGCCGCACCCTTGCCTGCTGTCACGAAGCCGACGGCTGTTGGCACAAAGGACACGAAGAACACGACGAACACGACGAAAAAGATCACTGTCTCTGTTCTTCAGTTCAGGGTTCGTGCAGCAGTGCTGATCCTTGACGCAACCCTGGGCACGATCGCCGACTTCACCCGATCACACCAACGTCATTGCGTTCTTCTTCGTGTCCGTCGTGTTCTTCGTGGCCACCGTGGCGAAGAAGCCGTGGGCCTCGTGGGAGCAGTCAGTGGCTGTCGCCCGTCCTGCTCCCCGGCGCCGCGCCCTTGCGCGCTGTCACGAAGCCGACGGCTGTTGGCACAAAGGCCACGAAGAACACGACGAACACGAAGAAAAAGATCACTGTCCCTGTTCTTCAGTTCATGGTTCGTGCAGCAGTGCTGATCCCTGGTGCATCCCGGGCACGATCGCCGACTTCACCCCGATCAAACACCCAGGTCATCGCGTTCTTCTTCGTGTCCGTCGTGTTCTTCGTGGCCATCGTGGCGAAGAAGCCGTGGGCCTCGTGGCAGCGGTCAGTGGCTGCCGCCCGTCCCGCTCCCCGGCACCGCGCCCTTGCCTGCTGTCACGACGCCGACGGCTGCTGGCACAAAGGAGGTCCCTGTTCTTCAGTTCATGGTTCGTACAGCAAGCCACGATCGCCGACTTCACCCCGATCACACACCCATGGCATCGTGTTCTTTCTTCGTGGCCGTCGTGTTCTTCGTGGCCGCCGCGGCGAAGAAGCCGTGGGCCTCGTGGCAGCACTCAGTGGCTGCCGCCCGTTCCGCTCCCCGGCTGCACGTTGTCTCCGAGATGTCACGCCGACGTCCGCGACTTGTATAAAGATCGTGCCGCCGCTCCGTCACCCTCGCGATCGGATATGATCGCGCCGGGCTTGTCGCTCGGTCTCACAAGCTATGGCCGGTCGCGGCGCGGGAGATCCTTTCATGAACGCGAGCATCCTGGCAGCTGTCGGTCTGGCAGCCATGTTTCTCGGCTACCGCTTCTACTCGAAATTCATCGCTGAGAAAATCTACAGACTCGACCCGGGCTTCGTCACGCCCGCACATGCCATGCGTGACGACAAGGACTACGTGCCGACGCACCGTGTGGTGCTGTGGGGGCACCACTTCACCGCGGTCGCGGGTGCGGCGCCGATCATCGGCCCGGCGATCGCCGTCGTCTGGGGATGGCTTCCCGCTTTCCTGTGGGTGGTCTTCGGCACGATCTTCTTTGCAGGCGTTCACGACTTCGGGGCCATCTGGGCGAGCGCTCGTCACGGCGCGCGGTCGGTCGGCGCGCTGACGGGTGAGGTCGTCGGGCAGCGGGCGCGCACGCTCTTCATGATCGTCATCTTCCTCCTGCTCCTCATGGTCAATGCCGTCTTTGCCGTGGCCATTGCCCGCGAGTTCATCGCGATGCCGAGTTCGGTGATCCCGGTCTGGAGCGCGGTCGCCGTGGCACTCGTGATCGGCGTCCTGATCTACAGGATGCGCGTGCCGATTCTGTGGCCGACGGTCGTCGGCACGATTCTGCTCTACGCCGTGATCTACCTGGGCGAGGTGGTTCCGATCACCCTACCCGAGAGCGCATTCGGGCTGCCGCCGGGCACACAGTGGATCCTCCTGCTCTTCCTGTACGCGGCGATCGCATCCATGCTGCCCGTCTGGCTGCTGCTGCAGCCGCGCGACTACATCAACGGCATCCAGCTCTTCGTCGGACTCGCGCTGCTCTACGGTGCCGTGTTCGTCGCGAGTCCGGCGGTCGTCGCTCCCGCGGTGAACACGGCGGTACCGGCCGGAGCGCCGCCGATCGTGCCGCTGCTGTTCGTGACCGTCGCCTGCGGTGCGGTCTCCGGCTTCCATGGCCTGGTGGGCTCCGGGACGACATCGAAACAGCTGAATCGCGAGACCGACGCACGATTCATCGGCTATCTCGGGGCGGTCGGCGAAGGATCTCTGGCGCTCGTGGCGATCATTGCGGCGACCGCGGGTTTTGCGTCACTCGCCGAGTGGCAGGCCACGTATTCGGAGTTCGGCCAGGGAGGCATCCGCGCGTTCGTTCAAGGCGGCGGCGTCATTCTCGCCGAGGTCGGGTTACCGATGGCCTTCGCGCAGACGCTGCTGACGGTCATGGCCGTCCTCTTCGCCGGCACGACCATGGACGCCGGCGTCCGGCTCCAGCGCTACATCGTGCAGGAGTGGGGTGAGATCTATCGCATCGCGCCGCTCCGGAACGGTTACCTGGCGACGCTGGTCGCCGTCGGCGCCTGCCTGGTGCTGGCCTTCGGCGCCGGCGGTGCAGAGGGCACGGGCGGGATGATCATCTGGCCGCTCTTCGGCACCACCAACCAGCTGCTGGCCGGTATGACATTGCTCATCATCAGCGTCATCCTCGTCCGCCAGGGACGACCGGCACGCTACACGCTGATCCCGATGGTGGTCGTCACGAGCATGGCCGGGCTCTCGGCACTCTACGAGCTGTGGGCGCTGTACGCGAAGGCCAACTATCTGCTCGTCGTGCTCGACCTGCTGATCATCATCGCGGCGATCTGGGTGATGCTCGAAGCGGCCTCCGCACTGATCGGCGCGCGGCGCGCATCGGTCGAGGCGATTGCGGCCGCTGAGCCGTGAGGTACCCGGCTTCGGGCTCCGAGGAGACCGCCGCAGGCTGTCACACGACGAGCTGATAGCCGCTTCCGTGGACGGTGACGAGGTACCGGGGATCCTGTGGTTTCGGCTCGACGTGATGACGGAGCTTGGCCACGAAGTTGTCGACGGTGCGGGTCACCACGGTCTGGTTGTAGCCCCACACGTCGCGCAGCAGCTGCTCCCGGCTGACCACTTCGCCGCGATGAGCCAGAAAGTAGCGGAGCAGGTCGAACTCGCGGTTCGACATCTCGATGCGGTGCCCCTTCCGCATCACGAGGCGGTGCCGCGTGTTGATGCGGATGTCGCCGAAAGCGAACTCGTCGCGCGACTCCGCATGGCTGACGGTTCGCCGCATCTGCGCGCGCACGCGCGCCAGCAGCTCGCGCACGGCGAACGGCTTCGTCACGTAATCATCGGCGCCGAGGTCCAGGCCGAGGACACGGTCGGTTTCTTCGGCGCGCGCCGTGAGCATGATGAGCGGCGATACGACGCCGCGGGCGCGCACCTCGCGGCAGAACTCGAAGCCGCTCATGCGCGGGAGCATGACGTCGACGATCAACACGTCATAACTCCGGCGCCGCAACTCCGCGAGCGCCCCCTCGGCGTCAGCCGCACATTTCACGCCGTACCCTTCGAGGGACAGATTCTCTGAAAGCAGGAACTGCATGTGCGGCTCGTCCTCGACGACGAGCACGGACGGATTGACCCTGGCGGCATCGATCGTGGCGTTCATCATGCCTCCACCCTGACGTGAATGCCGCGGTCAGCCCGCGGCGGAATCCGCCGCCGCCCGCCGGCGCCATCCTTCGCGTCCCGCGGGCTGCGACGTCTCGAGGAGCGGCAGCAGGATCCGGAATGTGCTGCCGCCGCCCGGTGAACTTTCGACCTCGATGGCCCCGTGCTGCGCGGCCACCAGCTGCTGCGCGATCGCCAGGCCGAGGCCGAAGCCGCTGGGACCCGGCCCCGCCGTCGAACCGCGATAGAACCGCTCAAAGATCCGGACCCGCTCCGCAGGCGGGATCCCGACGCCGTAGTCGACCACCTCGATGACCGCATGTGACGCACTGGCCCGCAGCCGCACAATCACCAGCCGTGAGGATCCCGAGTACTTGATCGCGTTGTCGAGCAGGTTCACCACCGCCTGCTCCACGGCAACCGGATCGACCGCCACTGTCGCGGCGGCGTGCTCCTGCACCTGGATCTGGAAGCCGGTCGCTTCGAACGCCGCGGCGAACGATTCGACGGTCTCGCGCACGAGCGGTCCGAGCGAGACGATCTCCACTTCATACCGCCTGCCGCTCCCCGACAGCGACGAGAACTCGAGGATGTGCTGCACCAGTGTCGCCAGCCGTGTCGTTTCGGTCTTGACGATGTCCAAACACTGGTTGAGCTTCTCGGGCGATCGGGTCCGCACCACGTCGAGGGTTTCACCGACCGCGCTGAGCAGCGAGACCGGCGTCTTCAGCTGATGAGAGACGTGGGCCACGAACTCCGTCTGCATCCTCGACAACTGGGCGGCACGCGCGCGGGCCTGGACGGCGAAACCGAGCGCGACGAAGATCATCAGGACCGAAAGGCCGAGCAGCGCATTGCTCTGCCAGCGCGTATACGCGCTGACGAGCGGCAGGGCATCACTGATGGGCGTGATCGTCAGCCGCCAGGGGCGTCCGGGGACGCTTGCCGCCATGCGGGGGAGGATGTTCTCAGCAGGATAGAACAGCAGCGGAAACGATCGCTGGACGGAATTCGCCTCCAGTGGTCCTGTCGGGCCATACACCAGCCTGCCGTGCTCGTCGTGGATCCGGAGCGAGAAGGCTGGCGCTTCGCCTGCCGACGCCAGCGTCGCGCCAAGCTCCCGCTCCACGAGTGCGGGAAACAGCGACCGCCGTGTCGACTCGAGTTCCACGGTGAACCCGAGAACCGCGAAGAAACTGGTCCGGGCCGCGTCGGTGTAAAAGATCCTGAGAAACACGTCGGACTCGGCCGCTCCCACACCCATGCGGTAGGCGCCGTAGATCAACTGCTGCTTGGCGTACTCGTGCGCCGTCCGGCGGATCACCTCGCCGGTCGCCGGATCCGGGCGCAGCGCGCCCACCACGCCCACACCCCCGGCGCGTTCGACCGCTTCACGTCCCAGGAACAACACCCGGTCGGGGTCATCGTCGTCGTCTGGACGCAGCCAGACGAAGAACCGATGCACATGCGGGTACTCGTTGAGCCCGGCCACGAATTTCGGGACCACGAGGTCCAGCCGTCCATCGACGAGGTGCGGGTGCTTGACGGAGGCGAGCGTGTTGTAGACGGGGCCGTCGACGGTGCGTTGCAGCGATTGCAGCACGTGGCCGGCCTTTTCTTCGGCGATCTTCCGGGTGATCAGTGCGGTCTGCCGGTCGAGAGCCCGAAGCGCGCGCTGCTGGAGATAGATCACGAGCACCGTCGCGCACAGCAGCGCCAGGCTCATGAAGACGATTGGATCTTTGCCGCCGAGGCGCCGCAGTAGGCTGATCCTCATCCTGGACTCACCGTCCCGGCCCGGGCACCTTAACGCCGCGGAGGGCTCCTGTCAATGCTGCGTGTGACCAATGCCTCCATCTTTCTTCTTGAGGGCAGTGATGAAGGCCTCCGCTTCGGCCGCCTGAGGTGTGCCTGGCGCCATGGCGATCACCTCCTTGAAACGCTCGAGCGCCTTGTCGACATCTCCCTTGTTGAACGCGACCTTGCCCAGGCCCAGCTTCGCCGCCGCACCGGACGGATTCGCCGCGAGCGCCTTCTCGTACATCGCGGCCGACTCGTCGATTCGACCGGCCGAGAAGTACAGGCTGGCGAGACTGATCATCGCTTCATAGACCACCGGATCGGTGGCCGATGGCGCTTTCGACAAACCGTTCTCGAACGAGGCGATGGCCTTGTCGAAGGCCTTCATGTCGATGTACGCCCCTCCGAGCTGGAACAGCACCTTCGGGTCGTCAGGCGCGAGCTGCGACGCTTTCTCGAGCTGAGCGACCGCATCCTCGAGCCTGTTCAGCCGCAGGTACGCGAGCGCGAGATTGACGCGGATCTCGGGCAGGTCGGGCGCCTTGGCGGCCGCCGCCTCGAATCCCTTCGCCGCGGCCTCGTGATCCCCGCGGTTGAACGCCTCGACCGCCTGGACGAATTCGACCGCGCCTTCCGGCGTCGCCTTCGCGAGCTTGAAATCGAACCGCCGTTCGTTCCCAGACGTCAGGGTGATCTTGTCGTTGATCGACTGAAAGCCCGTTTTCTCGACGACGATGTTGTAGTCGCCAGCCTGAAGCCCGCGCCGGTAGAAGCGACCGTCCTTGTCACTCTTGAGCTTGAACTCGCGCCCGCGTTCGATGTGCCGCAGGGTCACCTCGACATCGGCCAGCGGCTGCCCGGCCTCGTCCTGGACGTGGCCGACGATCACCGCGAGTTCCATCTGGGCGGCGGCGGGGCCAGCGCTCGCGAACAGCGCCGCCCCCACCGCAATCGCCAACAGGCACGAGCGTCCCGCGCTCCACATCATGCTCGTCCTCATCGAGTGCTCAGAACCGGAGCCGCAGTCCGAACTGCATCTGCCTTGGGAACTGCGCGGCCGTCGAGATCATGAAGTTGGACGAGGCCCGGTTGCCCGTCGGGTTCACCAGGTTCTCGCGGTTGAGCACGTTGAAGATGTCGTAGAACAGGTCCAGGCTCTCGAGACCGTGGCCGATCGGCACCTGATACCGCACCGACATGTCGAGCAACACCGATTCCGGCCCTCTCAATCCGTTGATCACGGCGCGCCCCTGTGGATCGAGATCCGAACGGATCGGGAACTCGGCGTCGTCGATCCCCGCGATCGGCCGGTCGTTGTTGTCGAGGTCGCCGTTGACGTCCCGTCCGACGGTCTCGTTGATCGCCGAACCGGAGATGGCGCTGAGGACGCCGGCGATCGTCAACGATCGCCAGGGATTCCACGTCCCGCTGGCAGCCAGCACGTGCCGGCGGTCGGAGGTGAACGTGCCGTAATCGGCGCGCGGGTCGTTGTCGAACCAGACCCGGCGGGCATCCGGGTTTCCGAGGCCGACGTAGTTGCTGTGCTGCAGCGTGTAGGCGATGCGCGCGCCCCACCGGTTCGCCTGGCGGCGCACGAACGAGACCTGGAGCGAGTTGTAGTCGCCGTCGAACTCATCGCGCGTCTGGGTCTGGAGCACGCGCGCGAAGTTGGTGGCGCGCGCCTCCGCCGGGATGAGCGTGCCATCGGGATCGAACACCGCGACGCCAGGACGCACACGGTTCACAGGCTCGTTGATGTCGATCACGCCGAGCTGGTCGCGGGACCGGTTGCCGACGTAGTCGATCGTGACCGCAGACGTGCGGGTGAGCTGCCGGCTGACGCCGACGCTCCAGGCCCACTGGTACGGAAGCTTGCGGTCAGGGCTGTCGATGCGCGGGTTCCTGTTGAACGTCGAGCCCGCGAGCACCTGGTCGCGGATCTGATTGAGCGCGGCCTGGCCCGCGGGGCTCAGCTGCGCCACGCCGAGATTTCCAGCCGAATCGGTGACCACGTCCGGTCGAAGAATCACGCCCCCTGGATCGTTCGCCGCGTTGATCGAGATGGTGGGAAATTGCGTCAGCACCCCGCTCTGCTGGTGCGTGAGATCGAGGACCACGGGGGGATAGGCGAAGAACTTCCCGATCCCGCCGCGGACGACGGTCGTGCCGGCGCCGGCGATATCCCAGTTGAATCCGAGCCGCGGCGCGAAGTTCATCTTCGCGTCAGGCGTCTGGCGCTGGCGGTCGTACCGGACCCCGAGGTTCAGCGTCACATCGCTGCGGGCGCGCCATCTGTCCTCGACGAAGAAGTAGAACCGCCGGTCCTTCGACACCACGTCGAACCCCTCGACTCCCGGAGGGCCGACGGTCACGTCGAACTGCGTCGGATGCGTCGCCGGGTTGTTCGGGTCGTACGGCAGGTCCTCCCTGAACGTGAAGATGCCGGAATCGACGGTCGTTCGGGGAGACATGTGGTTGAAGCTGATGCCGCCGCCGGCCTTCAGCGTGTGCTCGCCTCCCCACAGGCTCGGCACGAAGTAGCTGAACGATTCGTCGAACACGTAGGTGCGGATGATGGTGCGGACCATCGAGCCCCCCTGGCCGGTGTTGTAGCTGGGGTGCTCGTTGCGCTGGCCGATCGAGAATGGATCGCGTCCGGCGAAGCCGACGAAGTTGACGTCCGAGTCGAAGAAGGCCTGTGCCCCCGTCGCGAGTTCCTCTCCGATACGCCCGCCCCGGATGACGTTGGTGGCGCGATCGGACAGGACGGCCGTGTACGTCATGCTGAACAGCTGATCCCAGTCGCGTTCCCACGACTGCGCGTCGGTCGTATCTTCGTTGGTGTTGAAGCCTTCTCCCCGCGACACGGCGGTCTCGAGGACCCAGCGCGCGTTGATGAAGTTGTTGTCGTTGATCTGGAAGTCCCCGCGTCCGAAATAGTTGTTCGCGCGAACCGTGAACGCGCCAACGAAGTCTCTCGCCAGGGGCGCGGCCTCCGCCGGAAAGAGCTTCTGGCCGGCGATGTCTTCCTCGTCGCGTTCCACGGTGAAGTAGAAGTGCGCGCGGTTGCGGACGATCGGCCCGCCGAGACCGAAGCCCGCCTGCAGCGTCCGCTCGTCCGGCTTGGGCGCATCGTCGGGCAGGAAGTGCCCCCTCGTGTTGAACCGGTCATCGCGGAAGTACGAGTAGAGGCGGCCGTTGAAGTTGTTCGTGCCTCCGCGCGTCACCATGTTGATGATGGCGCCCGCGCCGCCGCCGTACTCGGCGCTGTACGAGTTCGACAGCACCTGGTACTCCGCAATGTTGTCGAGCACCAGCCGCACCTGTGTGCCCTGGCTCCCGCCGAGCCGGTCGTCGTTGTTGTACATCCCGTCCAGCAGATACAGGTTCTGCTGCGACGGGGAGCCGTTGGCAACGACCTGGCCCCCTTCGAACGTCGACGCGGCCGGGTTTGGCGTCATGCCCGGGACCAGCTGCGTGAGCGCGGTGAAGTTGCGGAAGTTGGACGGGACGTCCTCGATCTCCTTGCCCGAGAGACTGCCGCCGACGGTGTTGCTCCGGCGCTCCACGAGCGGCGCCTGTCCCGTGACTTCGATGGCTTCCTTGAGGCCGGCGACTTCCAGCGTGACGTCGAGCGTACTGACCGAGCCGGCACTCAGCTCGAGATCCTTCCTGACACTGTCAGCGAACCCCGACATCGAGATCGTCACCGTGTAGATTCCGGGTGGCAGGTTGGGCACCGTGTAGGCGCCCGTGTCCGCCGTGACGACCGATCGATTGAGCCCCGTGTTCTGCTCCCTGACGACCACCGTGGCGGCAGGCAGCGGCAGCCCGCCCGCGTCAGTGACCCTCCCCGTGATGGAGACCATCTGCTGCGCCCACGCCGGGGCGGACGCCAATATGACGGAACTGATCACGATCCATATGTGCAGTCGCAATTGAGCGCGCATTTCGATGCCTCCTCGAGAACCGTCGTCGTTCCTAGTTCGAGGCCTGACGAACCGGCCGCCCCACCAGCGTCTTGGGATCCGCCCCCTGTTTGGGCCGGAACTTCTGGGCGCGGCCAATGTGAACATCGGCGGTGTACAAGTTGTTCTCCTGGTCGACGCTGAACTGGTGCACGCCCCAGAATCCGCCCGGGAACGCGCCGAACGTGCCCCACGAGTACAGGAGCTTCCCCGTGAGGTCGAACTTGGTGAACTTCTGGGTGATGCCATCCGACACCCAGAGGTGCTGGTCCTGCGACATGTAGATGTAATAGGGACGCCGGATCCTGGGCCAGAACTCGAGGAACTTGCCGTTCTCGTCGAAGACCTGCACGCGCGAGTTTGCGCGATCCGCCACGTAGACCCGGCGTTGATCGTCGATCGCGATCGAGTGGACCGTGTTCATGTAGTTGGGCCGCGTCTCGTTCGGCGGGGTGCCCTTTTCTCCCCAGGTGAGGAGGAACTTTCCGTCCTTGTCGAACTTGACCACACGCGTATTCGTGTAGCCATCGCTCACGAAGAACGTGCCGTCAGGCAGCCAGGCGATGTCCGTCGGCCGGGCGAAGTGCTTCTCGTCGTTGCCCGGCACCCCGAACTCGCCGAGCTGCATCACCAGCTTCTTGCCGTCGTTCGTGAACTTGTAGATGGAGTGAGCCCCGTCGTCGACGAGCCAGACGTGCTTCTCGGGATCGTAGGGGCTGATCAGCACCTTGTGCGGGCGAACGAACAGCTTGTTGTGCTGCTCCCAGGAATCGATCTTCTTCCCGTCGCGATTGACGATGTACAGGACGTTGTCCCACCGGGGGCGCCGCTCAGGATCTTTCTGCGAGAGGTCATACCCTGAGGCGTTGCGATCCGGCGCGAGACTCTGGGATGTGATCGGCCGCTCCAGCGCCGGCAGGCAGCCGCGCTGGAAGATCAGCACGCGATCGGGCGACTCGGCGAAAATGCCTCCCACCGATCCCTGCTGGTACCCTTCGCCGCACGGGTTCTGCGGCCAGTTCTCGACAAGCTCGTACGGTCCGAACTCGTCGCCTCCACCCTTCTGGGCATTCTGCGCGGGCAGGAGCGCGATAGCGGAAACCGCGAGAGCGGCAACTGTAGATGCAAAGAGACGTCGGCTTGGTGTCATCATCCCGTGCTCCTGTCTGGTTCAACGTGCTGACGGCGTCGTGCCACCGGCAGCGACGACCGGGTTGGTCAGCGTGCCGATGGTGCCGATGGTGCAGACGGACGTGTCGCCGGCCTTGAAGAACACGCCGCGTGCGGCGCCCACGCCCGCCGGGCTGCCAGTGGCGATGATGTCGCCTGGATGCAGGGTCAGGATGTGCGACGCGAAGCTGAGAAGCTCGCGGACGTTGTGCGTCATCCGATCCGTGTTCGAGTCCTGCATCACTTTTCCGCTGAGCGTGAACGTGATGGGGAGTTTCTGGGGATCGGGCACGAACGCCTTCGGCACGATGAACGGCCCCAGCGGCGCGAACGTGTCATGCCCCTTGCCGATCAGCCAGTCCGAACCATGGCGCGAGTCGCCGCGGCCGCCGCGATCCGAGACGTCGTTCTGGAGCGTGTAGCCGAAGATGTAGTTGTCGGCCTGCGCGACCGGGACGCGCGTCGCTTCCCGTCCGACGACGATGGAGAGTTCGCACTCCCAGTCGATCCGATCGCGTCCGGGCGGCAGTTGGATCGCTTCACCGCTGGCGATCACCACCGACGCCGGCTTCAGGAACAGATACGGGTTGTGGCGCGTGTCCCCCTGCTGCCGCTCCCACATGCCCGGCATGGGCTGGGACGGGGCCGGCGCCGGCCGGTTGGCGCCACCCGCGGTTGCGGCTCCGGCCATTTCGTTCGCGTGCTCGACGTAGTTCACGGCCGCATTGAGGATCGTCGTGGGCGCCACCGGCGGCCGGAGGCGCAGAGAGGCCAGCTCGTGGACGAATGCGGGACGCGGCTGCGTCAGCATCTGCGCGGCAATGGCATCGAGCTGAGGCCGCAGTTTGGCGTAGTTCGCGATCAGCCCCTTCATGTCCGCCGGCATCGCGGCGGAGCCGGTCGCGCCGGCGGCCTGGGACAGGTCGGCCACGAGCGTGTCGTTCACGACGATGCCAACAAACTGGCGGCCGTCACGCTCGAACGTTCCCAGCTTGTAGGCTGACGACGAGGAGGTCGGTGTCTGCGCATGGCTCAGGGCGGTGGCCAGGCCGAGCGCGAGCACGAGTGCCGTGTGATGTTTCATGGACCCTCTCCGTAAGTGCGATCCAGCCGCAGGCGCTGTCGCCGGGCGGTTAGAGTGCAATAAAACGGAGCCTATGGGTGTCATTTAGTGTCTCCTCGATGTCTGCAAGGTGTCTCCGCGCTCAGAACCGAAAGAGCTTGTTGATCTTCAAGGCGACTCCCCGGCTCTGCAGGCCGGCGCCGCGCGGAGGGAGCGTCGCCCGCCCCTCGGTAAACACGAGAAACAGCTCGCTGCCGGGCTGGTACTCCCAGCGGAACCTGAGGTTGGTCAGCACGGCGTCTCCAGTCGAGGCGCACTGCACCAGGGCCGCGACGAACATGCGCGGTGTCACGGTGAACGTCGCGCGGCCGCTCACGACGGTCGTGGTCGTCGCTCCTCCGGGAAGGTCGAGCCAGTTCAGCGACACGTTCGGCTCGATCCCGAGTTGCGGCGTCACCTCGACGCGCCCCTTGTAGGTCAGGGTCCGGCGGGTACCGCCGAAGAAACCACCCAGCTCGAGCGAGGCCGTCCCCGACACACGATGCTGCTGGCCCGCCGTGTAGGAGAGAGCCGTGTTGGTGAAGCTGTAATCTGCCGCGGGAATCACCACGCCGTCGAGCACGAACTCGTCGACGAGCGATTCGTGCAGGCGCTCGACGCGCAGCGCGACGGCATCGCTCGAATGAAAGTCGACTTGAAACTCGCCCGCGACCTGGCGCGATTCGAGCCGGTTGTCGTTGTCGGTGATGTACTCGAAGCTGCCCGTGTAGCTCCACTTCCGGATGATCGGATGCGCGGCGGTACGTGGACTGAACCGGGCGTCGACGTAGTTGCGGCGGAAGTCTTCCCGGCGAAGCAGTCCGACCTCGGGATTGAAGTTGTCCTCGACGACCTGCCGGTCGAGCGTCAGACCGTAACGGTCCGCTTCGTAGACCAGTTGCGCCCGGTAGTTCAGGTCCTCTCCGTCGAGGCCGCCGGTCTGTGACTTCGCAACGTACGCACCGATGTTCAGGTGATCGAAGAAGCCCAGACTCGCGTCCACGCCAGCTACGTCGTTGGCGCCCGGCGTGATCGTCGATCGAGACCGCCTCGTGTAGATGGCGCCGATACTGCTGCGCCGCAGGATGTTCCGCTGCACGCGCAGGACGCTGAAATTCGTCTGCGGCACCCCGAGATCGGCGACATCATCGACCTCGATGTTGAGCGCTCCGACGGACCATCCTCCCGCTTTCCCGGTCAGGCGTCCGCCCGCGACGACCGGCAGCGGCCGCCCCTCGCTCAGGCCGATCCGCCGGCTGTAGAAGATCAGGGGCGTCTGATCCTCGTCGTTTCCGCCCGAGATCGCACCGAAGGTGAAGATGCCGCCCCCCTCGAGAAAGAATTCGCGCTTCTCGGGCAGCGACAGACCGAAACGTGTGAGATTCACCTGTGCTTCATCGGCTTCGACCTGCGCGAAATCGGTGTTGTAGGTGAAGTCGAACGTGAGGCTCTTGGTGATGCCGTACTTCAGGTCGACGCCGGCGTCGGGATCCACCGCGTCACGCACCGGCGGCTGGCGAACGTTGTCGGTCGTCACGCTCGTGATCGCGTAGGGCTTGACTTCGAAGTTCAGCGACGCGGGTGGAGCTTCGAGTCCGACGAGGGTCGCCGCGTGCGACATCCGGTTCCACGCCCCGGAGCCCCACGCGGCCGACAGCCGCGTCAGGTGCACGCGCTCGTTCTTGCTGCGGATCAAGCGGCGGACCTGGATGCCCCACGTCTGATCGCGCCCTGCGCGATAGCGAAGCGACTTGAAGGGAATGGCGATCTCCGCGATCCAGCCTCCGTCGAAGCGTGACGCCTTCCACTCCCAGACGGTGTTCCAGTCGTTGTTGGCGCGCGCATCGGTCGTGATCGCGTCACGGACGCCGCCGACGGGCGTTGTGTAGAAGAAGAACCCGCCCCGCCCGTCATGAAACGGATCGAACTGCACGCCGAAGCTGTCGTGCTGGTTGACGTTGGGACTGTCCCGGCGCATGTCGTTGGCGACGATGCGCTCGGGGTGACTGTCCCAGCACCGGCAGGCGAGATAGATGTTGCGGTCGTCGAACAGGATCCAGGCTTCGGTCTTCTCCGTCACCGGGGCGCCTTCGACCGGCTCCTGCTGAATGAAGTCGGTGATGGGCGGCACGCTCGCGTAGGGCTCGTCGTCGAGCCGCCCGTCGATGGTCACCGGCTCTCGAATCCGCGTGGCGCGAACCGTGACGGTGCCGTCCGGCGCCCGCGTCAGCAGGGGCGCCGGAGCGGCCGTCGTGGCTCCACCGGGCGGCATCTGCGCACGTGCGTCCGTCGCGGCAAACACCAGCACACACAGGACGGCCACGCGCTTCTGCACGGAGATGACCGCTCGAGATCGACCGATCAGTTGCTGCGCGCCAGTCTGACCTCTTGTCCCACCACCTTCGCCGGGTCGGCCCCTGGCTTCGGCCTGAACTTCTGGACACGGCCGTTGAAGACCTCCGCGATGTACAGGTTCCCCTCCTGGTCGACCGAGAGCTGGTGAGGACCGCGGAACTGGCCCGGCAGATTGCCCGGCGCGCCCCAGCCGTAGAGATACTTCCCATTCAGGTCGTACTTCACGATCCGGTTCGTGCCGCCGTCAGAGATCCAGAGGTGCTGGTCGTCGGTGATGATGTGGGCGTAGGGCAGCGACCGCACGCCCGTCGACCACATGTCGAGGAACTTGCCGTTCTCGTCGAACACCTGGATCCGCCGATGGCCGCGGTCGACGACGAAGACGCGGCGGTCCTTGCTGACCGCGATGCTGTGCACCGTGTTCCACTCGTTGGGTTGAGGATTGGCGGGATCCTTCGGCGCCGACCCCCAGTCGAGCAGGAACTTTCCGTCCTTGTCGAACTTGGCCACCCGCTTTCCGCCGTAGCCGTCGCTGACGAAGAACGTCCCGTCGGGCAGCCACGCGATGTCGGTCGGACGGTCGAACAGCTTCCCTCCGTCGCGTCCTCGCTGGCCCTTCGTGCCCAGCGACATCACCAGCTTCCCGTCGTAGGTGAACTTGTGGATCTGGTGGAGTTGATCGTCGAAGACCCAGACGTGTTTCTCCGGATCGTATGGACTCATCTTGATCTTGTGAGGCCCGCGACCGCAGGGAGCATCGAACAGCTTGTCGTGCTGCGGCCACTCCTGCACGAGCTTGCCGTTGCGATCGACCACGAACAGGACGTGATGGTAGCGGCGCTGCCAGCCCCGCTTCTCGGTCGGCTCGCAGGTGGCGCTTCGCCCGTCGTCGTTGCCGGTGGCATTGCCGCGCGGAGGCTCGAGCAGCCCGTACGGCGTCCACGGTTTTACACCGTCCGGGAGCGGAAGCTCGCCGCGCATGGCCACCCAGATCCGGTCCGGCGTCTCGGCGAAGATCCCGCCGACCGATCCCCAGGTCCAGCCCGCGTGAGAAACGCCGTCGGATCCGTCCGGCAGCGGCTGCGGCCAGTTCTCGACCGGCTCGTAGGGACCGAATTCCTCCTGGCCTCCCTTCTCCTGTGATGCCGCCGTCGCGGCCTGCACCTCCGGTTCGGAAGCCGCCTGTGATTCGCGGCTGCACGACGCAGCCGCGAGTCCGGCCGCGAGTCCAAAGCACAGCACAACCGGTAAGCCAATGATGCGCATCGCTGACTCCTTTGCGGCCGTAAGACTGCCTCATCCCGGTGCGCAACGGCTGTCAAATGATGTCAGCGGCTTGTCTTCGAATTGTTTATCGCGGCTGCGGCTGCACGAACGACGCGAGTGCGGCCGTCCAGACGCGGTAGCCTGCCGGCGTCAGGTGCAGGCCATCCTCCACGAAATGCTCTGGTATCGGCTTGCCGTCGGGGCCGAGCATCGGCGTGAACACGTCGATGAACGTCAGGCGCGGATCGCTTGCGGCGAACCGCCGCAGGAGGTCGTTGGTCTCCCGCGTCTTCGCCACCAGTTCCCAGCGGGCGAAGCTTGGCTTCACGGAGATGATCGCCATTCGCGTTTCCGGTAGTGCCTGCCCGACCATCTGCCAGAGCTGGCGCACGTCGGCGGCGATCTGCGCGGGTGTCTTGCCCCGGGCGAGATCGTTGTCTCCCGCGTAGAAGACGACCTTCGCCGGGCGGTACGGGACGAGGATGCGTTTCGCGTATCGCACCACGTCGGACGCTTCCGAGCCTCCGAATCCACGGTTGAGCACGGGCACGCCAGGGAAATCCTGCGCCAGCGTGTCCCAACGGCGGATCGAGGAGCTGCCGATGAAGACCACGGCTCCCCGGGGTGGCGGCGCGATCCGATCCGCGTCCTCGAACTTGCGGATCTCCGGCTCGAACCGGTTCGGGTCCAGCGGTTTCGTCGCGGGGGCCTGCCCCGCTGTCGTCGTTCCAACGAAGACTGCAAGCACGGCGGCCGACAAAAGAGAGTTCCTCATGTCCCACGCCTCCTGTTCGGCAGATAGATTGCCGGGCGAATACTTTACGCCCGTGTCGTACCGTGCGATCGAGAAAGCCACGACATCGTGGAACCTGGCGTCAGCCGCCACGTATAGTTAATTTAACTATATGGTGGCGCCTGATCCCCGCAGCTTCCTCCCACTCAAGCCGGTTGATCTCGAACTGCTGCTCGCTCTGGCCGGCGGCGACCTGCACGGCTACGGACTCGTGCAGGCGATCTCGGAACACACCGACGGGCTGGTCGTGCTCGATCCGGGCAATCTCTACCGGGTCATCAAGCGCCTCCTGTCCGAGGGACTCATTGCCGAATCCGATCGCAACGCTGCCGACGAAAAGCGCAAGGACTACCGCATCACGCCGCTCGGCGGCCGCGTGCTGGCGGCCGAACTCGACCGGCTTCGCCGGCTGGTCTCGGCGCCGGCGACTCGCCAGTCGGTCAAACGGTGGATCTCATGATCCTGTTCAACCTGCTGTTGTGGCTCTTCCCGCGATCGTTCCGCAGGGACTTCGGTGAGGAGATGCGGCGCCTGTTCGCGGACCAGCGGCAGGACGCGCGACGACAAGGCCTGAGAGCCAGTGCGGCATTCTGGCTGCGAACGCTTGGCGGGATGACGGCCGCCGCCTGGCGCGAACACCGGGAAGGGCGCGCGACGGTCCGCCCAGGGCTGCCGCTCGGCGACACGCTCCTGACCGACCTGCGATTGACGATCCGGATGCTGCTCGCGCGTCCGGTCTTCAGCGCCGTCGTGATTGCCGCGATCTCGCTCGGCGTCGGTGGCGTCGCGACGATCTTCAGCGGCTTGAACGCGCTCGTCCTGCGTCCGCTCCCCGGAGTGAGCGGCGGTGACCGCCTCGTCCTCATCGATCGGCGAACTCCGGATTTCTCCGAAGGTGCGTCGGCGTCCGTCCGATTCTACGAACACCTGCGCGAGAGCACACGCTCGCTCTCGGGCGTCGCCGTGTGGAGCCGGGTGCCGCTCACGATCGTCCTCGGGCAGGATGCCTACGGTCTCGCCGGCAACATCGTGAGCACCAACTACTTCGATGTGCTCGGTGTACGTCCTGCGGCCGGTCGGTTCTTCGAGACGGGCAGCAACCTCCACACCACCGAACCGTCCATCGTCCTGTCGCACGCGACGTGGACCTCGCATTTCGACGGCGATCACGCGGTCGTCGGGCGCTCGATTCAGGTGAACGGACGGCCGTACCGGATCATCGGCGTCGCTCCCGCCGGATTCCGCGGGGTGTTCACGCCGCTGAAGATCGACGCCTGGGTGGCGCTCGCCGCGCAACCTCATGTCCACCCGAACCGCGATCTCGCGGACCAGCCGTGGCTCTGGACGTTCGGCCGCCTGCAACCCGGGATCGAATCGTCGCAGGCCCGCAGCGAGCTGTCCACGCTCACCGCGGGGTGGATCGCCGCAGGTAGCGACGGGTTCACCCGCTACTCCAGCATCCGGCTGACGCCGCTGACCGGGTTGCCCGATGATGCGCGGCGCGCGTTGTTCGGTTTCGGCGCCGTACTGCTCGGTGCCGCGATCCTCGTGCTGATCATCGCGGCCGCAAATGTCTCGACCCTGCTCGCGATGCGGGCAACCGCACGCCGCCGCGAGATGGGGATTCGGACGGCCCTTGGGGCCGGCCGCGGACGGCTCGTTCGTCAACTCCTCACCGAGACGCTGACGCTCTTCGTGGCCGGAGGATTCGGCGGCACGCTGCTGGCCATGGCGGGAACGAGCGCGCTCGAGCGCCTCCCGATCCCTGCGGACCAGGGGCTCTCGCTCGAACTCTCGCCGGACGTCCGTGTGCTGATCTTCGCGCTCGCCGTCTCCCTTGGCGTCGGTCTGCTCTTCGGCATCCTGCCGGCGTTGCGCAGCGCCAGCAGAAGTCCAGTGACGCTGCTGCGGACGTCGTCGGCTGGCGGAGGGCGGCGGACGTTCACGTCGAGCGCCCTCGTCGTCGCGCAGATCGCCTGCTCGCTGGTGTTGCTGACGATCGCCGGCCTGTTCGTCCGCGCCGTCAACGCCGGTGCGTCGATCGATCCCGGCTTCGATGCACGCCACGTTGCGCTGGCGGCATTCGACACGCGGTCCTACGGGTATGACGAGGATCGGGGACGCGCCTTCTACCGTGCGCTGCGCCACCGTCTCGAAGCGACCGAGGGTGTCGAGTCGGTGACCTACGCAGATCGCGTTCCCCTGACCATGTCGAGTTCGGGAACGACTGTCACGGTTGAGGGTTCCGGCGCGGACAGCACGCAGCGAATCCGGATGCGGGCCGAGGTCGGCAGCGTCGATACCCGCTACTTCGAGACCCTGGGGATCCGGCTTCTCACGGGCCGCGAGTTCGTCGCGACCGACAGTCCGGGCAGCAACGCCGTCGCGATCGTCAACGAGACGTTCGCGCGGCGCGCCTGGCCGAACAGCAGCCCGGCGGACGCGGTCGGACGAACCTATGTCTCCGATAACCAACCGGTCAGGATCGTCGGCGTCGCCGCGGACTCGAAATACTCGATGCTCGACGAGGCGTCGACACCGTTCATCTACCGTCCCCACGCGCAGCAGTGGGGCACGAATCAGACGCTGTTTCTCCGCATGAACGGCGGCGAAGCCGCCGCCGCGCAGGCCGTCCAGGAGGCCGTCGCATCGATCGACCCGCTGCTGCCACGTCCGTCGGTCACCACCCTGACGCGGGAAACGAGCGTCGCGCTATTGCCGCAACGCGTCGCGGCGATGGTGACCGGCGTCCTCGGCATCGCCGGGCTCGTGCTCGCGGCGATCGGGCTGTATGGCCTCGTGTCGTACGGTGTCACGTTGCGGCTGCGCGAGATCGGTGTGCGCCTGGCGCTCGGCGCGTCACGCGAGGACGTCGTGCGGATGGTGCTGGCGCAAGGGCTGCGGTTGACGGCCGCAGGAATCCTGCTCGGGCTCGCCGCGAGCACGTTCGCCACGCGATTGGTGGAAAGCTATCTGCTCAACGTGAACGCGATGGACCCCGTTTCGTTCACCGGCGGCATGGTGTTGTTGCTGAGCGTGGCCCTCGTCGCCGCCGCGGTGCCGGCGAGGCGCGCCGCCTCCGCGGATCCGCTGACCGTCCTGCGGACCGAGTGAGGCTCAGCGCAGCCGTCGTCCGGGTTTGAAAACCGACAGCCCGGTGGCAACCGCGAGGGCGACGACGTCGTACGCCGCCGCGGCGACCAGCCGTGGACTCTCGCCCATGCCACCGGCGAGCATCGTGGTCAGCGCGGGACCGATGACCGCCCCCCCGACCGCGATCACGGACACGATCAGCGTCAGCTTCGCGATCACCCAGGGATATCGAACCACGCCCCACTTCGTGCCGAAGCCAAGCAGGAGCCCGCTGATCAGCGCGGCAAAGCTCAAGGGGATGCCGAACACGATGGCGAACATGTTCAGCACGCGCATCATCTCCATGACCGTCGCGGGATCATCGGCTCTCGCGGCGCGGATCGCCACCGCCAGAAAGCCGGCCGAGTCCCCCAGCAGCCCGACCGACACGGCGATGTGGAACGTGAGTACGGCGTTGCGGGTCCGCGCGGAGAACATCCGACCTGCGGGCGCAACGCTCACGCTCATGCGCGACTCGCCGCGTGGCCGAGGATCGCCGCCGCCCCGGCCGCGACGTCCTCGACGCAGGCTTCGATGCGATCCTCGCGCGTGCGAAAACTCAACACACAGACACGCCCGAGATACCGTTCGTCCGCGACGCACCCGGTCAGCATGACGCGTCCGCGCGCGGTGACCCCGTCGATGAGCGCTCTGGTGGCCGCGTTCTCGTCTTCGCGGGAGGCGCCGGGCCACGACACGTGGAACGCGAAGAGCGACAGCTGCGGCTCCGCGTCCATCACGATCCCCGGGATGCGCGAGATCCGCGCCGCCGCGTCAAGGGCCAGCTGACGCTTCTCGGCGATCGCGGCGCGGAACCGTGCCGCGCCGAACAGCTTCACGCAGAGCCACACGCGAAGGCCCGGGAAGCCGCGCGACAGATCGGGCCCGTGAACGCTGGGATCGTAGAACTCGTCCTCGTCGGGCAGTGTCGGCAGGTATCCCGCATGAGGCACATGATGCGCGGCACGGAGCGCCGCGCCCTCGCGGACGAGCAGCGCCCCCGTTCCGTACGGCAGAAACATGCCTTTGTGGGGATCGAGCGTCAGCGAGTCCGCGCGCGGCAGACCGGCCAGCAGCGGGCGCAGCGACGGTTCCATGTAGAAGAATGCGCCGTACGCGCCGTCGATGTGATGCCACAACCCTTCGGCGGCGCAGAGATCCGCGATCGGGTCGAGCGGATCCACCGCGCCCGTGTTCGTCGTCCCCGCCGACGACACCACGAGGAAGGGCGTGAGCCCGTCGGCACGATCGCGCCGAATGGCTTCGGCGAGCGCGTCCACCCGCATCCGGAACTCGTCGTCCACCTCGATGCTGCGCACGCGATCCTCGAAGACGCCGGCGAGCCGGGCCGACTTGAGGATCGAATGGTGCGCCTGCGTGGACGTGTACATCACGCCGCGGCGGATGTCCCGGCCGAGATGGCGTTCACGCGCGCAGAGGATCGCATTGAAGTTTGCCATCGAGCCGCCGGTCGTGAAGAGCCCGCGCGTCGTTGGCGGAAACTCCATCCAGTCACGAAGCCAGTCGAGCGCGTTCGATTCGAGCTGGACCAGGAGCGGCGCCGCCTGCCAGACGCCGGTGTAGCGGTTGGTCGTATTGGCGATGAAATCGGCCAGCGCGGCCGGAAAGAGTCCGCCGCCCGGGATATAGGCGAGGTAGCCGGGACCGGGTGCGGTGAAGGACCTCGGGATCCACTCGTCGAACAGCGCGTCGAGCAACGGCTCGAGCGCTGACGGTCCCTCGGGCGCGGGTTCCCGGAGGCTTCGCGCCAGGTCCTCGACGTGCACGTCGCCACAGGCCGGCTGGCCCGAGAGCGTGGCGATGTGCTCGATCGCCCGCTCCGCGACCGCACGCGTCATGCGCCGCATGTCGTCGGGGGGGAACTCCAGGTCCGCGAGGTCGTCGTGTGGAAGCATCCCTCGATGCTACAACGCCTCGCCGACCGGCGAGTATGGTTCGCGGGGACCCGGGCACGTTGACGTGCGTCTGCTGATTGTTCAGGTCGTACGGTGTGACGGCGATGGTACGAACGTCGGCATCCCGGTTGCACCAGTCGGCCCGATCACACGCATCTCACCAAGGGAGAGCTACACATGATTCTTCGTATCGACCGGCTCGCCATCGAGCTGCCCGCGCCCGCGCACCCGTCGCCGAACTCCGCGTCCGCCGTCCAGGAACTCCTCGGCGGCAGATTCGGCGAGATGTCCACCCTGATGAACTACACGTTTCAGTCGTTCAACTTCCGGGGCCGCTCGCAGATGAAACCGTTCTACGACCTCATCGCGAACATCGCGGCGGAGGAGTACGGTCACATCGAACTGGTGAGTCACACTATCAACATGCTGCTGACGGGATCGACTACACGAGGAAGCGATCCTTCGAACACTCCGCTCGAAGTGGCGACCGACGCCCGCAACCACTATCACTTCATCGCCAGCGGTCAGTCGGCTCTGCCGATCGACTCGATGGGGAACCCGTGGAACGGAACGTATGTGTTCTCGAGTGGAAATCTGAAGCTCGACCTTCTCCACAACTTCTTCCTCGAGTGTGGAGCGCGCGCGAACAAGATCCGCGTCTACGAGATGGTCGACGACCCGGTCGCCCGGGAGATGGTCGGCTACCTGCTCGTCCGCGGCGGGACGCACATCGTGGCTTACGCGAAGGCGATCGAAACGCTTTCGGGCGTCGACGTCGGCAAACTGCTGCCGATCCCCGACATCAGTAACAAGCGCTTCCCCGAGGCGAAGAAGTTCGAGGCGAACGGCCTGCACCAGGTCATGTATCGGATGAGCCCCAACGACTATCGGGAGATCTCGCAGATCTGGAAAGGTCCGCATCCGGAAGATGGATCGGAGCTGCGGGTCGTCGACGGTCCACCCGAAGGCGGACGAGTTCCGGAACACCCGGAAGAGCCTCAGCTCACCGCGCCGATCGGGCCCGACGGCATCGACAAGGGCATGCTGAACGAAGTCGCAACGCGGCTGTTCGGGAAAGGCGTCACCACGAAAGCCTGAGCCTGCCCGTCCGGATCGTCCCCCGCGGGCAGCGGCCTCCTCATGCCCGTCCGCGGGGTTCGTCGGACGCCGATCAGGTTACCGAGCGTCGGGGACCGATCGGCACGAGACGCCATCGCGCGTAGGCGGTGAACGTGGCCATCGCGAGCAGTACCAGTGTGATCACTGCGGACTGATACTCCGCACGCACGAGGTGCCACACTGTCGCGCACACCATGACGATCATCACGCCGGCGGCCGCCCACGTGACGAGCGACGGCATGACCCGCGTGATGCCCGGCAGCGTCAACCCCACGGCTGCCGCCACTTCGGCAATCCCCAGGAACACCCAGAAGGGCCGCGGCAGTTCGGCACTCATGGCGGCGGCAATTTCAGGCGGCGGCGCCAGCAGCATCCACCCATGCGCGAGGAAGGCCAGCGCGAGCAGCACTTGAAGGATCCAGAGCACGATATTCATCATTCCTCCGTTCTCAGCTAATTGGTCGAACGGAACCCGGCTCGATCGACAGCGGCTCTTCAGTGCCCGCAGTCTGACATGCGAGCATCACTGGGATATCATCCCGCCACAATCGGAAAGGGTCCGGCATGAAGCGCGTTGCGATCGCGGTGGTAGTACTCCTGGGGGTGGCCGGCATCGGCCTGACGCTGTTCGCCAGAAGTGTGCTGACCGGAGACCATATCCGGTCGTCGGTGGCGGCGCAGGTCTCGGCAGCTCTGGGGCAACCGGTGACGATCGGCAGCCTTGGCGTCTCCGTTTACCCTCGCGTGACGATGGATCTCGGCGACGTGTCGATCGGCGAGGCCGGCCAGATTCGACTCGCTTCGATGCACCTGGGCACGGGCTTGCGCGCGCTGTTTTCCAGGCGGATCGAACACGCGGCCGTCCGCATCGACGGCGCCAGGATCACGCTGCCGCTGCCGCCCTTCAACGCCGCGCCGTCAGGCGAAGCCGGCAGCTCCGGCTCCTTACCCGTCGAGATCGTCTCGATCGACGAAGTCGTCCTGCGGAACGTGGACGTGATCGGCGGCGACCGCACGCTCCACGGCGACATCGAACTCGTGCCGCAGGACACCGGTGCGCAGATCCGCCGGATCGCCTTGAGCGCGGGCGACACGCGGATCGAGATGACCGGCGCCCTCACGTCGGTGTCGCCGATCGAGGGACGTCTCGAGGCCACCGCCAACACGGTCGACATCGATCGGCTGCTCGCGTTCCTCGACGATTTCACCGCCGCGGCGTCATCGTCGATAACGGCAGCGGCGTCGACGAGCGGTGTCGATGGCCGCCTGACGATCGTCATGAAGGCCGACCGCGCCATCACGGGCGGGTTGACGCTCACCGGCCTCGCCGCGACCGCGACGGTCCTGCCAGACGGCGTGACGTTCGAGCCGCTCGCGTTCGGGATTTTCGGCGGACGCTACGAGGGGACCATGCACGTGGCGCTCGGGGACGCACCTGCCTTCGCCTGGCGCGCCTCGGTTGCCGGCATCGACACCGCTGCGCTCATGGCGTTTGCCGGATCGCCCGGCACCATCACGGGCACGCTGAGCGGCACCGTGTCACTCGAAGGCACGGGACTCGAGATGGAACGAGCGCTGCGCACCGCCCGCGGGACGGCGCGCGTCGATATCACCGACGGCACGATCACCGGGCTTTCGCTGGTCCGAACGGTGGTGACGGCTGGATCCGGACGCGGCGGACTGCTCACCAGCGTCAGCAAGGCGGCGGCCGACCGCGCCGAAGACCCCGGATCGGAGCGCTTCTCGCGACTCGGCGCCACGCTCGCCCTTGCCGGCGGGCGTCTGACGACGAGCGACATGGCGATGACCTCGGCCGACGTCGATCTGAACGCCGCGGGCGCCGTGCGCGTCGACACGATGACGGCGGAGTTCGCCGGCACCGTCCGGCTGTCGGAGGCCCTCTCGAAGGAAAGTGGGACGGACTTGTATGAGCTGGCGCAGGAGGATGGACGCGTGACGCTGCCCGTGACGCTCACCGGACCGATCGACAACCTGACGGTCCGGCTCGACGCCGGCGATGCCGCCGCGCGGGCGATCCGCAACCGCGCGGCCGACGAGGCGAAGAAGGCCCTCGAGCGCAACCTGCCCAAGGGCCTTCGCGGCCTCATCCGCAAGAAAGGCGGACAGCCGTGACGTGTACGTGCTGAATCACTACCGCAGCGGGCTCACGGGTGGCACGTGGCGGGCGCCCGCCCCGGTAGTGATTCAGCGCGCAACGTGCTACTAGACTGTCTGGTGAACCGTACACGCGAGATGTGAAGCGCTCCCGCGGGGGGCGCGAACTGGGGCCGCCCCGCCCGCCCGGAGACCCCTCTCTCGTGGCTCGTGCTTTTGGGGTCGAGGACGGGTGGGGCTGTTCGCGCCGGGGGCCCCGCGCACCCGCTTTACATCTCGCCTGTACGCTCCACTAGTTCGTCTTCGACTTCTCGTCCTCGAGCGTCTTCAACACATCGCGCCACGAGAATTTTTCACCCTTGCCGCGGACGTAGTAGTCCATCCACGCCATCTCGCTCACCGCCTTCACGAGCTGGTTGCGCGGATCGGGGATGCCGTGTGACGAGCCGGGATACATGAACAGCTCCGTCGGAACGCCGAGCTGCTTGAGCGCCATGTGCAGCTCCACCGACTGCGGGCTCGGCACGCGCGGGTCACCCTCGACAACGTGGATCATCGTCGGGGTCTTCGCGTTTTTGATGTACTTCAGCGGCGACTGGTTCCAGTACGCGTCGAAGTCGTCGTACGGCAGCTTGTTGCCCAGGTAGTACTGCCGGTTCCGCTGCACGTCGCTCTGCGCGTACATCGAGATCCAGTTCGACGTGCCCGCCCCCGAGCTGATCGCCTTGAAGCGGTCGGTGTTGACGAGGATCCAGTTGGACCAGTGTCCGCCGGCGCTCCACCCGAGCGCGCCCATCCGGTCCGGATCGACGATGCCCTGCGCGATCAGGTGATCGACGCCCGCCATGATGTCGTCGTATCCCGGCGGGAAGTAGTTGCCGACGATGTCGGTCTTGTGCTTCTGCCCGTAGTTGGTGGACCCACGGTAATTCGGCCGCAGGACGACGTAGCCGGCGCCGGCGTAGACCTGCGAGTTGTAGCCGCCGTTGAACCCGAGCACGTCGGCCGACGCCGGTCCGCCGTGAATGGCGACGATCAGCGGATAGCGGGTGCCCTTCTGATAACCGGCGGGCTTCACGAGCACGCCGCCGACCTTCGTGCCGTCCTTCGACGTCCACGTGATCTCTTCCTGCTCGCCGAGCGCGAAGCCGCGCACCTGCGGGTTGGCATCGGTCAGCTGCTTCCACGCGGTCTTCGTGGCCACCTGGGCGATGTCGGAGACGGTGAAGATCGTGGACGGCGTCATGCCATCCGAGTAGGTGATGAGGAACGCGCCTGAATCCTCGTCGCGACGGACCGAGAGCGATGCCTGCTCATTCGTGATCTGACGGACGGCGTCCTTCTGCACGTCGATGGCGAAGAGCTGGTTGGTGGCGCGCCAGCCTTCGTTGAAGTAGATCGTGGTTCCGTCGTTCGACCAGAACCCGATCGAGACGTCGCCGTCGAACGATCCGCCCAGCTTGCGGAACGGCTTGCCCCTGTCGGCCACCGCGCGGACGTAGACGCGGCCGTTCCCCATGCTGTACTTGTCGAGGTTGTCTGGGGCCGTGAACGCGACCAGCCGGCTGTCGGGCGAGAACTGCGGAGTTCCCTCCCCCACCTCGAAATTCTTCGTCAGCCGCTCGACCGCACCCGTCGCCGTCTCGAGCAGGTAAACGTCGGCATAGAGGCTGGACGACGTGATGTTCCGCTCGTAGCGGTTCGGCGAGCCGCCCTGGAACCCGAT
>DASWVN010000216.1:0-7877 GCA_036401215.1 Vicinamibacterales bacterium
ACGTCAGGCTGATCTCGATAGCGCGCACGCCGCCCGCGATGAGCGCGTCGACGATGGCGCCGATCCTGGAGAGGAAGGAACCACGAACGATCGCGACAATCCCGCAGGCATCGATGGCAGAGACCGCGGGCAGCACGCTTACTCGTCCTTCGCCGTCACCCTCGCAAGGGCCGCTTCGTCCCACTCGATGCCGAAGCCAGGTCCGGTGGGCGGCACGGCCGCGCCGTTCTCTATGCGGAGCGGCGTGCGGAGCAAGGCGTTCCCGAGCGGGCCCTCCAGCTTGCGTCCGCCTTCCATGGTGATGCAGTTGGGCGTGGCGAGTGCGAGGTGCAGCGACGCCGAGAAGTACAACGCCGTACCCGTGCTGACGTGCGGGCTCCAGCTGACGTTGAACGCGTCGGCCAGCGCCGCGATGCGCTGGCATTCGGTGATGCCGCCGGCGCGGCAGACATCGGGGTTGACGATATCGGCGCCGCGTGAAGACAGCAGGTCGCGGAACTGGAAGCGGTTGTTCAGCATCTCACCGGCGCACACGGGCGTCTCGAGGCTCTCGGCGAGGATCGGATACGCGGGCTGGTCGTCGACCTGCAGCGCATCCTCGAACCAGCCGACGTTCCCGAGCTTGTCGAACGTGCGGCCCACCTGCACCGCCTCGTACAGCTTGAAGGCGCCGAGCGAATCGACGGCAACCTGCCCGTGCGGTTTCATGAACTCCGCGACCGCAGCCACACGCTCGATGTCTCCGCTGCCCTGCCCCTTGCGGTAGCCCATCTTGACCATCTGCATGCCGGTCGAGACCGCCGCCTTCGCATCTGCGACGAGCGCGTCGATCGTCGAGCCGCCGATCCCGCGATAGAGCGGCTGCGCGGGACGATAGAGACCGCCCAGCAGTTGATAGACCGGCTGTTCGAGCGCCTTGCCCATGAGGTCCCAGAGCGCGAGATCCACGCCGGCAAGCGCTTCGAGTTGCGATCCCGTCGAGTAGCCGCGAACGCGTTCGGTGGTGTAGAGCCGCTCCCACAGCGCGTTGATGCGCCGCGCATCCTGTCCACGCAGGATGGGCGCGAAGAGGTCGCCGATCACGCGCTGGTGCACACGTGGCGCGGACGGCGCATGGCACTCGCCCCATCCCACGAGCCCATCGTCCGTGGTGATCTTCACGAGGACGGCCTGCTCGAAGCCCTTGAACCTCGTCGGGCTCGCGTGATCGAGGCGGTTCCAGATCCCGACACCGCCGGTGAGCGTGCCGGCCGGCGGCAGTTCCAGCGGCTCGTCGGGCGCAACGGGCTTCGGCGGATTGCGAATGACGAACGCCTCGACGGACCGGATCGTCAGCGGACGTGCGGCGTCCAGGCGATCCTGACGGTCGCGCGCGGCGGCCTGTACGCGAAGGCTCGGACCCGGCAACGCCGCGGCGCCGGCGGCCAGCGCCGTGCCGAACAAGGCCCGGCGCGTGAAGGTGTGATCGATGCGTGACGTGATGGACATGCGGTTCACCCGACCCTGATGGCGGCCAGCGCCTGCTCGTCGAAGCTCACGCCGAGCCCGGGGCGTTCCGGCACTTTGGCGAATCCGGGCCCGATCTCGAGCGGTTCCTGCAACAGGCGGTTCCCCAACGGTCCATCCTGCTTGTTGCCGTCGTAGACCTCCATCATCGCGCAGTTGGGCGACGAGACCGCCATGTGGATCGAGGCGGCCATGTAAGGCGCGGTGCCCGTGCTCACGTGCGGCGACCAGAGGGCGCCGAACACGTCGGCAATCCACGCGATGCGCCGGCATTCCGTGATCCCGCCGGCGCGGCCGACGTCCGGGTTCACGATGTCGGCTCCTCGATCGATCAACAGATCGCGGAACTGGTAGCGGGTGGACAGCATCTCCCCCGTGCAGATGGCGGTGTCGACCGAGCGTGCGAGTTCGGGATACTTCGGCAGGTCGTCGGGCAGGAGCGCGTCCTCGAACCAGGCGATGTTGCCGATCCGGTCCAGCTCACGCCCCATGCGCACCGCTTCGTTCAGATGGAAGGCGCCCAGCGCGTCGACCGCGACCTGCGCATCGGGCGCGATCGCCGCGGCGATCTCCTTGACCATCGCGAACTCGTCGCTGTCGGGGCCGCGGCGGAGCGCCAGCTTCAGGACCGTGAATCCCGAGGCCGCCATCTTCTTCGCCGCGTCGACGACGGCGGACGATTTGTCCCGCCCGACGTAGGTGCCCGAAAAGGTCGCATAGGTCGGGATCGTGTCGCGGTACGCGCCGCCGAGCAGCTGATACAGCGGAGCGTTCGCGAACTTGCCGAGGATGTCCCACAGCGCCAGATCGATGCCGGCGATCGCCTCGATGTGCGCGCCGGTCGAATAGCCGCGGACGCGTTCGCTCTGATAGAGCCGCTGCCACAGCGCTTCGACCTGCCGCGCATCCTGGCCGACGAGCAGCGGGCCGAACAGGTCCCGGATGATCTGCGCCTGCATCGTCGGGGCAACCGGCGCGTGGCACTCGCCCCAGCCGATGAGCCCCTGGTCCGTGGTGATCTTGACGAGCGTCGCCTGCTCGACGCCCGGCGTGCGCGACGGGCTGGCGTGATCGAGACGGTTCCAGAGTCCCTTGCCGCCGGTCGTCGCCCCGACGTCGCCGAGGACGACGGGGCCGGCCGGTGGTCCTTCCCCCTTCGGGGCGCGGATGACGATCGGCTCCACCGCGGTGATGCGCAGCGGACTCGTTCCCCGAACGGCCTGTTGCACCTTCGGGTGTGCGAACAGCGGCACGGGCATCATCGTCGCGCCGGCCGCAACGGCCGCCTGAGTGAGGAACGTGCGGCGACGCAGCATCAGAACGTGAACCTCAGGCCGAGCTGCACTTCACGCGCCGGACCCGTCGACGTGACCTGGCCGAAGGTCGGCGTGCCGAAGACGCGTCCGGGCGCGTTGAACTGCGGTGTGTTCAACAGGTTGAAGACGTCGAGCCGGAACTCGAGCCCCGTGTTGTGGAAGTTGAGCTTCTTCTGCAGGTTGAGGTCGACCAGCTTCGTCCCCGGGCCCTGGACGGCGTTGCGCGGCGCACTGCCGAACGTGAAGGGCGCCGGCGCCGAGAACGCGTCGGTGTTGAACCAGCGATCGAGCGTCCGCTGACTGCGCGGCAGGTCCGGGTCACCCACGAGATTGGGCCGGATGGTGCCGCGGGACGTGTTGGCCGGATTGCCGCTCATCGTGACGTTGAACGGGCCGCCCGTGTGGAGGTTCACGCCGACGCCCACCTGCCAGTCGGCGAGCAGCGTGTGCGCGACACCCGTGAGGCGATCGCCGAACGGCAGCCGGTAGACGGCGTTCATCTTCATCACGTGACGGAAGTCGATCGCGCAGCGGCCCCATTCGCCGTCGAACCGGTCGTTCTGGTTCTGAGGCTCCTGGCTTTCCGTGCCGACGGTGCTGGTCGCCGGGGAACTCCGTGTGTCGTAACAGCGCGACCAGCTGTAGGTGGCGAGCACGTTCATGCCGTAGAAGTCGAGGTTCTGCGCCCGAAGCTGAAGACCGTTGTACTCGGCTTCGGCGTCGGTGTCGAACACGCGGATATCGCCGAAGTCGGGATGCGGCCGGCGGGACTGGACCGCGCCCGGCCCAGGCGGCGGCGTGTTGTAGGTCCATGCGTAGTCGAGATCGACGGTCTTCGAACCGACATACCCGACTTCGCCCACCCATCCGCCGGGCAGCCGCCGCTGAATGTTCGCGCTCCAGACCCGCGCGGTCCCCGGACCGTAGTCGCTGGCGATCGTGGTGATGGTCGGGGTCGCGGTGCTGCCGGCCAGGCTGCCTTCGGGGAATCCGTTCGCGAGCGTCAGCGTCGGGCTGGTGCGCACCGTGTTGAACACGTCCTCGCGATTGAACGGCGGGTTGCGGAACGTCAGCGCGACGTTCGCCATGGTCGGCTGCGTCAGGTAGTGCCCGTAGCCGCCGCGAATGACGGTGTCGTCGTTCCAGCGATAGGTCGCGCTCAGGCGCGGCGCGAAGTCGTGGTGGTCATCGTGCAGCGGCGCCGTCTCGCCCGGCGCCGGGAAGAGTTCCAGCGTCTGCCGGTTCATGTTGCGCGCGATCCCGAGCGCATCTTCGGTCGAGCCCGCATATTCGTACCGCAGGCCGACGTTGACGGTGAGGTTCGGCCCCACCTGCCAGTCGTCCTGGGCGTAGGCGTAAAAGTGCGGCTGCCGGAGCGACACGCGCGCGACGTTGGGGATGCGGCCGGTCGAATCCGGCAGACCAAGGATGAAGTCGGCGAAGGCATTGCCGCTCAGCAGACCGGTGAACGAGAACGCCCCCTGGTTCCGCGCGTTGACCGAGAAGAAATCGTTCCGGCGGCGAAACGCTTCCGCGCCGAAGCGCAGCGAATGTCCGGGCAGGTTGAGCACCGTGCTCGCCTGGACGGCCGGGTTCTCGTACAGCAGGCGGGGATTCGCGAACGTCTCCCCCGTCCCCATGTAGCCGGTGATGCCGGCCGACGGGATCCCCCGGAGCAGCGGATCGTCGAGGTTCAGACCGCTGATCCCGAAGTCACGCAGCGGATCGATGTCGGTGCCTTCCCTGCCGGTCTGGTTCGGCGTGGATTCGCGGACGTACGAAACCCGCGCATCGATCAACCAGCGGGACGAGACGGCACGCGTCAGCCCGATGACGTAGTTCTGATTCTCGGGCTGGCCGAAGCTCTTGAAGTTCGGATTCAGCTGGACGTTGTCGATGTTGGCCTTTCGAATGGCGACGCGGCCGAAGAGGGATGTCGAGGGCGACAACTGGTGGTCGATGCGGCCGAAGTACTGGTTCTCCCGGTCCTTGCTGCCGGTGGTTGCGACGTAGTTGGCGGAGAGCCCCGCGCGCGTCGGCAACGGGATGTACTGCAACAGCGCCTGCGCCTCCGGCGAGAGGCGGTTGGCCGGGATGATGTTTCCAGGGAACGGCTCCTGCGTGTACGGATCCCGGATCGTCGTCGACAGCTCCGAGAAATCGCCGCGGCGCATCGCCTCGGTCGCGGTCGTCGCGGTCCCGGTCGTCAGCCTGTCGCTGCGGGTGCCTTCGTACCCGAAGAAGAAGAAGGTGCGATTGCGCACGATCGGGCCGCCAATCGTTCCGCCGAACTGATTGAAGTCGAATGGCGGCGGATCGGATTCGTCGAAGAAGCGCCGCGCGTTCAGCTCGTCGTTCCGGTGGTAGATGAAGGCGCTCCCGTGCGGCGTGTTCTGACCCGACTTGACGATCATGTCGACCTGCGCGCCCGAGTACATACCGTAAGCGGCGCCGTACTGGCCGGTCTGGACGCTGACTTCCTTCAGCGATTCGAGCGACGGGATGAACGTGCTGCCGTTGGCGAAGCCGGAGATGATGCTCACGCCGTCCAGGCGGATGTTGTTGTCGAAGTGGCGCTGACCGTGGACCGACAGGTTCAGCGGCTGCGTGCGGCCGAGCGAGTTCTGATTGCCTTCGAGCGCTTCGGTCGCGCCGGGCACGAGCTGCGCGAGCGCCATGAAGTTGCGGTTCTTCACCGGCAGCCCCTGCACCTGACTCTCGGTCATGACGGCGCCGAGCGAGGCGTCCTCCGTGCGAAGGATCCGGGTATCGACTGGCGCCTGGACTTCGACGGTCTCGCCGAGGCCGCCGACCTGGAGGGTGAAGTCCACGCGGACGGACACGTCGGTCTGCACGGGAACGTTCTGGCGGACCGCCGTGGCAAAGCCTGACAACTCGGCCGAGACGTCGTACGTCCCTGCCACGAGCGAGGTCACGAGGTAGTTGCCGGCGGCGTCGGTGACGACGGTGCGGGCCACGCCCGTCTCCCGATTCGTGACGGTCACGGAGACGCCGGGAATGACCGCGCCCGACGAGTCACGCACCAATCCGACAATGGATGTCTGAAGCCCTTGCGCGAGGGCCGGAACAGCCGTGCCGGCCATCAGCAGACACACGAGCGAAAAGCGACGGAGTCGTTCGAGCATCATCAAACCTTGTTCTCCAGGAACACTGAAATTCATGGGATCCGGATCGGCACCGGCGGTATCGCGTGAATCTTATTGTGCGATATTTGGAATGTAAAGTAAAAAATTTCAGATTTACCCCGAAGGGATTTTCGCGTATGATCCGGCACGTGAATGCTCCTCGCCTGCCTCAGTTGTCGCGGCAGCGCACCAGCGACTCGGTGTACAACGCGCTCCGCACCGCCATCCTTGCCCGTAAGTTCGCGCCAGGCCAGCGGTTGAACGTCCACGAGCTCGCCGCGGAACTCGGCGTCAGCCTGACGCCGGTGAAGGACGCGCTCACCCGCCTCGAAGCGGAATCCCTCATCCATATCCGTCCGCGAAGCGGGACCTTCGTCACCGCGATCTCACCCGACGATGTCGCGGAGGCGTTCGAGATCCGGTGCGCGCTGGAATGCCTCGCCGCGGAAAAGGCGCTCGAGCGCGCAACCCCCGAAGACATCGCCCGGCTGCGGGCCCTGACGGGCCAGATCGAAGCGGCAGTGGAGGGAGACGACGAAGACGAGCAGCTCGGTCACGCCGCGAGAAACGTCGAGTTCCACAAGACGATCGTCAACCTGTCGGGCAGCCGCCGGCTCATTCAGATGTACGAAGGGCTCGACGCGCACATCCAGATCGCCAGGATCCACCTCGGCGACGCGAGCTGGAAGACCCGGCTCCCCTCGGAGCGCAACGAGCACCTGGCGATCGTGGACGCGCTCGCCCGGCGTGACGCGCCGGCGCTCACCGCGGCCCTGCGTCATCACATCCTGCGCGCCGCCGAGTCCCTCGTGCGGGACCTTCGCAACCTGGACGGCGAGAACACCAGCAACCTCGAATCGCAGCCCCAAGGAATTTCCAAACAGCAATGACCACGTTCGCCGGCATCTTTCCGATCGTCAACACCACCTTCAACGCCGACGGCACGCTGGATCTGGAGAGTCAGCGGCGGCTCGTCCGGTTCCTCCTCGATGCAGGCGTGCACGGTCTGGGCCTGTTCGGCAACGCCAGCGAGGGCTACACGCTCTCTGACGAGGAACGCCGGCTTCTGACCCGCGTGATCCTCGAAGAGGTTGCCGGAGCGGTGCCGGTCGTGGTCAGCAGCGGCGCCACCGGGACCGATCTGGCGGTGTCGCTCAGCAAGGAAGCGGAAGCGGCCGGCGCTGCCGCGTTGATGATCCTGCCCCCGCACTACCTCAAGCCCGACGCAGAGGGCGTCTACCAGTACTTCGCGGCGATCTCCCGCGCCGTGCGGATCCCGATCATGGTGCAGGATGCGCCGTTGATGACGCAGGTCCCGATCACGCCGGACCTGCTGGCGCGCATGGCCCGGGAACTCGACCACGTCCGCCTGGTGAAGGTCGAAGCGCCGCCAACCGCGCGCAAGATCAGCCGTCTGAAGCATCTCGCGGGTGACGGCCTCACGCTGTTCGGAGGGCTCAACGGCAACTTCCTCCTCGAAGAACTCGCGCGCGGCTCGGTGGGCACGATGCCGGGCAGCGACATGCCCGATCTGTTCGTCCAGATGTGGGAGGCGCACACGCGCGGCGACGAGGCCGCGGCCCGCGACGCGTTCGGGCGGGCGCTGCCCCTCATTCGGTACGAACTGCAACCCGGCATGGGCGTGGCGGTCATGAAGCAGAACCTTCTCGACGCCGGGATCATCGCGTCCGCCCGCACCCGGCATCCGACGCGCTCGCTCGAGCCGGAGGATATCGCGGAAGTGCGCGCGCTGCGGGCCAATCTCGAACTCCTCGCATTCCGCTGGGCGGCCGCGCGCGCGTGAACGCCCCGGTGTTCACACCGCGGCACGTGGCGGGCCTGCTCGCAGGGATCGCCGCCCTCGTCCTGATGCTGGTCCTGCCGCCGCCGGCGCCGATCACGGAGCTTG
>DASWVN010000217.1:0-8624 GCA_036401215.1 Vicinamibacterales bacterium
GTGGGGACGATCATTGCGGCGGCCACGATCTTCTCGACCGTCCGCCGGAAGGGGGTCATCAGCGGCACGCTCGATACGGGGTTGAACGCCATGCCGTTTGTCGGCACGTTGAAGAACGTCGCGGAGATCATCCGCGGGCGCGACATCTTCCCCGACCATCATCCGAGCCGCTGATTGCCTCACGCTGACCGAGTTCATTTCCCAATTTTGCGCGATCCGTTCGGAGATCACGATCCGTCCGCGCGATCTTCGACTACGATGCGACAATCCAGCGGATCGGGCTCAGGCTGCGGCCCGATGACGTCGCGAGAGAATGTGATGGACGATCTGCGATCCGCGAGCAGCATTGACGATCAGGATCAGAGAGTGACGGAGACTTCGCCCAACGCCTCGACACGCCACCGGGTACTCATCGTGGACGATGAACCCGCGTTGCTCGACGCGTTGAAGATCGCGCTGGAGCGCGGAGAGTGTGATGTGACGGCCTGCCGGACGTTCGAGGAGGCGCGGCAACAGTTGTTGTCGGAGAGCTTCGACGTCCTCATCACCGACGTGCGGCTCGGCGCCTTCAATGGCATCCAGCTCGCCGTCGTCGCGCGCGACCGGAACCCCGCGATGAAGATCGTGGTGTTCTCGGGCTACGACGATCCGGTCCTGCGCGCCGAGGCGGCCAGGGTCGGCGCGAGCTATCTGGTGAAACCGATCAGCGCCGAGCAACTGCTCAATCTGATCGACGACTGTTCGTAGGGCGCGGCTTCAGTCCGCGCCAATACTCGGCACGGGCGGCTGGCGCGGACTGAAGCCGCGCCCTATGCCGATGCCGGCTTCTTCCACTCCGCCGGACGCACCACCTTGTCGTGATCGGCGACCGTTTCCGCCGGCATGCCGACCGGCCGTCCCTGGATGGTGCGGAACTGCTGGAACGCGACGTGGCACTGATGCTTCCTCAGGAAGTTGAGGAAGCGCTTGTAGTCCCCCGCCGGCATGTTGAACAGTTCGGTGAGCACCCGGTAATTGCCGCCGGTCTGTTCGAGCCCCTTCCGCACGAGCGAGCGCAGGTCATCACGCGTGATGTCGCGCGACATGAAGGGCGCGTAGACCGCGGACCAGAACGACTCACGGTTGACCACCACCTTTTCGTACAGCGTGTCGGCCGTGCGTCGTCCGACCAGCGGCACCGCGACCGGCGACGAGGGAGGAGTGCCGCTGCGAAGCAGGTTCGTCGGGAGATCCGCGACTTCGATGACGCTGGTGCGGCTTCGGACGACGAGGCGTTCGGCGACGTTCTTCAGTTCCCGGACGTTGCCCGGCCACGAGTACGTCATCAGGGCGGCGATTGCCTCCGGCGTCACGGCCGGCTCGGGCACCTGGTAGTGCGCGGCGAACTCCTTCAGGAAGTGCGTCAGCAGCGCGGGAACGTCGTCCATGCGTTCGCGCAGCGGCGGCAGGTGCACCTGGATGACGTTCAGCCGGTAATAGAGGTCGTCGCGAAAGGCCTTGGCGGCCACCGCGTCCACGAGATTCCGGTTCGTGGCGGCGATGACACGCACGTCGACGCGCGCGTCGGTCCGCTCGGAGCCGACCCGCTGGATCTCACCCGTTTCGAGGAATCGCAGCAGCAGCCCCTGCATGCGCGGCGTCGTCTCCCCGACTTCGTCCATGAAGACGGTGCCGCGGTGGGCCTGCTCCAGCACGCCGCTGCGATCGCGGAAGGCGCCCGTGAAGCTGCCGCGAACGTGCCCGAACAACTCGGTTTCGAGCAGGGTCTCGGTCAGCGCGGCGCAGTTCACCGTGATCAACGAATGATGCGCGCGGGAGCTCGAGGCGTGAATGAGACGAGCGACGATCTCCTTGCCGACGCCGCTCTCGCCCGTGATCAGAACTTTCGCATCACACCGGGCCGCGTAGTGGATCTCTTCCCGCACTGCATCGATGGCCCGGCTGGCGCCAATCAGATAAAGGGGGTCGCTTGAGGATCGCATTGTTCGCAGGGAGGCAGACATTATCCCGCCTGTGGAATGACTGTCAAGGTTTTGTGTTGGGTTACTCACGTGTTGTTCTCATGAAACGGCGATGGCCCTCAAAGCGAACATACACCGCGAGTTCAGTTTTGTTGGCTTGTCACAACATTCGGAGGGACGAGTCTCGGAGAAAATTGTCGTCGCCGCGTGGAACTACCTCGATTGCCCTAATGCGAATACATTGATGAAATCCATGAGTTCTTCTGGGGAACGCGGATTGCAGAATTGTTGGGCTTATGGAAATCCGTTTCATTTCCTCGCTCACCCCCGAGGATGAGAACGCGTTTGCACCGGCGCTCCTGAAGGCCGTGGGTGCCCTCCTGGACCAGTTGCCCATTGCCTATACGCTGCGCGTCGAAACGACTGGCGCGCAGGTGTTTCAGCACACGCACCCGTCGTTCGAACGGCCCGTCCCGAACGCGCCGGCCGCCGACCCGAAGGTGCGCGTCGGAACCGTGTAACCAGGTAGAAAATTCCCGCTCATGATCGATCGACGTGCCTCGCGCCAGGGGCGGGTCGACCTGACTCTCTGCGAGGCCAGCCTGGCGTTCTTCGTGCGCCACCGAGCGTTCCTGTTGCTCGAAACCGGCTGGCAAAATTGTCAAAACATCCGAAGGGTTGACTTTTTCCGGGCGGCCGGAAGAGTTTTCTCGCTCGATCGTGCGATTTCGCTGCACATTCGCGGGCACATGGTTTGCCCTTGCGATCGGCACCGATGCTTTCCCAGCCCACCAGCGAAAGCGCAGACCTCATGGTCCGCTCGTTCGACGAGGCTCACCCCGGCGCGCCGTTCAGGGCTGCCGCCATTGGGGGTGGAACGGGCCTGCCGACGGTCCTGAGCGGACTTCGTGAGGCCTGCGACCGCGACCAGTTGCCGCCGCGCAGTTCCGACTGGCTGACCGCCATCGTCACGGTCATGGATGACGGCGGGAGTTCCGGCAAGCTGCGCGAATCCCTGGGCGTGCTGCCTCCGGGAGACATTCGGAACTGCCTGGCGGCGCTGATCCGCCAACCCTCGGCGCTCGCTCACGTCCTGCACGACCGGCTGCCAGGCGAGAACGGCGAAGCCGGACATCCGATCGGCAACCTGCTGCTCGCGGCAATGAGCACGACCGAAGGGGACCTGCTGCGCGCCATTGCACGTCTTGGCACGCAGCTCGGGATCACCGGACAGGTGTTGCCGGCGACCCTGGAAAGTGTGCATCTCAGCGCCGCCTTCGAGGACGGCACCGACGTGCGCGGCGAGAGCGCCATCGCCGCCCGCCGCGGACGCATCCGCCGGCTCTCGCTCGATCATCCCGTCCGTCCGGTTCCGGATGCCATCGAAGCGCTGGTCAACGCCGACCTGATCGTCGTTGGTCCGGGGAGCCTCTATACGAGCATCCTGCCCAACCTGCTCGTCGACGGGATCGCGGCCACGATGTCAGCCGTGAAAGCGACCCGCGTGCTGGTCGCCAACCTCATGACGGAACCGGGCGAAACCGACGACTACAGCCTCGACGACCACCTCGCCGTGATCCGGGACCATACGGGCTTCGATCTCTTCGATTACGTGCTCGTCAACCATGGCCCGCTGGCGCCGGAGGCGGTCGCGCGTTATGCTGCTGACGGAGCACGTCCCATCGACACCGAAGGTCTCACGCTGACTGCCACGCGCGGCCGGCTCGTCACCGCCGGCCTGGCCACGATCACCAGCTGTGGCCAGATCAGGCACAATCCAACCGCACTCGGCGCCGCCTTGAGGGCGCTTGTTCGACCCGTACGCACCGACTGAACTGCCAGTCCGTTCCAGGAACACACACGTATGACGTCTCCGTTCGCCCCCGCTCTGAAAGCTCGCATCGAGAACCGGTCCGCCCGCGCGGCTGTCGTCGGTCTTGGCTACGTTGGCCTCCCCCTGCTGGTCGAATTCGGCCGCTGCGGCTACAACGCCGTCGGCCTCGACCTCGATCCGGCGAAGGTCGAGGCGATCATGGCCGGCACCTCCTACATCCCCGACGTTTCGAGCAGCACCGTCGCCGCGCTCCGGGCGGAGGGACGGCTGACGGCCACGACCGACTTCGCCGAGCTGGCCAACGTCGACACCGTGAACATCTGCGTGCCGACGCCGCTGCGGAAGACGAAGGACCCCGACATGTCCTACGTCATCAGTGCGGTCGAAACGATCGCCGAGCACCTGCACCCGGGCACCCTCGTCATCCTCGAATCGACGACCTATCCCGGAACGACCGACGAACTGGTCCGGCCGATCCTCGAGAAAAACGGGCTGATCGCGGGGCGTGACTTCTTCCTGGCGTTCTCACCCGAACGCGTCGACCCGGGCAATCCGAAGTTCAACACGCACAACGTGCCGAAGGTCGTGGGTGGCGTGACACCCGACTGCGCGGAGCTTGCCGCGGCGCTGTATGGCGGGGCGATCCAGACGGTGATTCCGGTCAGCTCCCCGCGCGTAGCTGAGATGGTGAAGCTCCTCGAGAACACGTTCCGCGCGGTGAACATCGGCCTGGTGAACGAGATCGCGCTGATGTGCGACACGCTGGGCATCGACGTGTGGGAAGTGGTCGAGGCGGCGGCGACCAAGCCCTTCGGCTTCATGCCCTTCTACCCCGGTCCGGGTCTCGGGGGGCACTGCATTCCGATCGATCCGTTCTATCTCTCATGGAAGGCGAAGCAGAGCGGCTTCGAAGCCCGGTTCATCGAGCTGGCGGGACAGGTCAACGGCTCGATGCCGATGGCAGTGGTCCAGAAGATCGCCGACGCCCTCAATACCCGGCGCAAGTCCGTCAACGGCGCGAAGATCCTCATCGCCGGGGTGGCGTACAAGCGCGACATCGACGACATGCGGGAGTCGCCGGCGCTCGACGTCATGCACATGCTGCAGCAGCGAGGCGCGGAGATCAGCTATGTCGATCCGTACGTGCCGAAACTGGACCCGGCGCACGGCGGTTTCGAGCTGGAGTCGTTGACGACGCTGGATGCGCAGACGCTGGCCTCCTTCGATTGCGTCGCCATCCTGACCGATCACAAGGTGTTCGACTACGCGGCGATGGTCGAGCACGCGGACCTCGTCGTCGATACGCGCAATGCGATCAAGCACCCGGCGCCGAACGTGTTCAAGCTCGGCGCGCCGGCGATGAAAGAAGGGCGTCCGGTCGCCGCGGTGTAGGGTTGCGGCAGACGCTGCAGATCGAAGTGAGACACGACGCCCGGTAGCATCCGTATGACGATGCGCTGGTTGGGCCACCTGGCACGAAGCGGCCTCGCCGTTGCCGCGCTGGCGTTCGCGACGGCCGGGCCTCCCCTCGCAAGGGACTGGTATGTCGCTCCTGACGGACGAGGAACCGGAAACCGCTCCGGACCCTTCGGACGGATCCAGGATGCCCTCGACATCGCCCAGCCTGGCGACATCGTTCATGTGCTGCCCGGAACCTACGCGGAGTCGCTGCGGACCGTGCGCGACGGCGCGGTCGATCGGCCCGTCGTGGTGCGGGCCAGCGCAGGCCGTGGTTCCGTCATCGTCACGACTGCGGGACGCGTGGTCACGGTCGCGCATGCCTACCACACGCTCGAAGGACTGGTGCTCGACGGCCAGTACGGCGCCGACGATCTCGTGCGCGTCGCGGACGCCGCCCACGGCTTCACGCTGCGCAACACCGAGGTCCGGCGAACGTCCCGTGACGGCATCGACATGGGATCGCCCGCCGACGTCCTGATCGAGAACTCCCTGATCCATCACACGTTGAACGCGGCAAACGGACGGACCGACGCCCACGGGATCGTGGCCGGCGCCGCACGCCGGCTGACGATCCGCAACACCGAGGTCCATACCTTTTCCGGTGATGCGTTTCAGATCGATCCCGGGAGAGCCGAACCCGGCTGGGACCACGTCACGATCGAGGGCTGCCGCTTCTGGCTGGCGCCGCTGCCGTCCGCGGAGAATGGATTTGCGGCCGGCGTGGTGCCCGGCGAGAACGGCGTCGACACGAAGACCCCGCGCTCGGGCGCCGTTCCGAATCTCGTGATCCGGAACACGGACGCCTTCGGGTTCCGCGACGGGCTGATCTCGAACATGGCCGCCTTCAACATCAAGGAACGCGTGAACGCGGTCGTCGACGGCGTGACGGTCCATGCATCCGAGATCGCGTTTCGTCTGCGCGCACCGGCGAACGTCCGCCTGCAGAACGCGGTCGTGTACGACGTCGCAACCGCCGTGCGTTATGAGGACAACATCCAGGGCCTCAGGATCTGGAACAGCACCTTCGGCGCCGGCATCGGCCGGCTGCTCCTGGGCGCCTCATCGCCGCGATCGGTGCTGGATGTGCAGAACGTCGCGGTGGCCGGCGCGTCGCTGCCGCTCGGGATCGGCAGCCGATCGAACCTGACGATGAGACCGGAGGCGTTCGTGGATCCCGCAACGCACGACTACCGGCTCGCGGCGAATGCACCGGGGGTCGATCGCGGCGTGGCCCTGAGTCTCGTGAGCACCGATCGTGTGGGTGTCAGGCGTCCGCAGGGTGCGGCGTACGACGTCGGCGCGTACGAACGCGAGTCAGCGAAGGGCCCTGGAAAAGGACGGCGACTACCGCGGGATTGAGGCCTGCGCGGCCTGTTCCATGAGCGCCGCGAATTCGGCGGCCGGCAATCCGACAACCCCGAAGAACTCGGAGCGGCGGGTCCCCTCGCCATGGAAATCAGAGCCGCCGGTCACCCCGAGGCCGTAGTGCCGCGCCATCTCGAGGTAGTGACGCGTGGCGGCCTCGTCGTGCGAACTGTGGTACGCCTCGATGGCTCCGAGGCCGGAGGCGACGAGTTCCGGAACGATCTCGTCCTTCTTCGTGTAGCCCGGATGCGCGAGCGAGGCGAGCCCGCCGGCGCGGTTGATCAGCTGGACGACTTCCGCCGGTGAGGCACCGTGGTGCGGTACGTACGCCGGGCCGTCCTCGCCAAGGAAGCGCTCGAACGCGTCGGCCACCGTCGTGGCATGACCGGCGGCGATCAACGCCTGCGCGATCTGCGGACGGGCCAGTGATTTGCCCCCGAGCGCCTTCGCGGACGCCATGAGCGCGTCGACGTCGATGGGCGCGCCGACGGCGGCCAGGCGGTCGGCGATCATCCGGGCGCGGGCCGTGCGGTTCTCGCGCTGGGTCGCGAGGAGCGCCGAGAGTTCGTCGGTCAAGCGCGGCAGGAAGTACGCGAGGACGTGAACGTCCTTGCCGCCGTGAACCGACGTGATTTCGATGCCCGGGATCAGCGACACCCCGAGTGCCCGTGCGGCCGCGGCGGCCGGCTCGACGCCGGCCATGGTGTCGTGATCCGTCACGCTCATCGTGCGGATCCCCTTGTCGTGAACGAGTTGAACGAGCGCTTCAGGCGTGCACCGCCCATCCGAGGCGGTCGTGTGAAGGTGCAGATCGATCATCGATGCTAGATGCCGTCCCCGGGGTATGGCGGGTCCCAACGGTCATACGACCAGCCTCGGAAGAACCCGGTGAACAAGCGCGTAACGATGGTCCACGCTTTCATCGATTTGTCTCCTCCTTCCGGCATGGGTCATGAGGGGAGCAGCAAGGGCCACGCCACCCGTGAGGCCGAAAACACCGCGCCAAGCGTAACATCCCGCCCCGACCCCTTTGATACATCCCCCCGCGAGCAGACTTTTGTCACTCCCTGCGGCTGCCACCCGAAAAAGGGGACAGTCACCTTTTCCGCAAGTCGTTGATTCTACAGGAACGGTGAGTGTCCCCGTTTCGGTCCAGCTGAGGACGTACACTGATGAGCGAATGGAGCTCGACACGAGGATGGAGCCTGGACCCGGCATCCTTCCGCCGTTCGTGTCGTCCTGCGCGGGGACCCTGGCCGTGGACGATCACCGCCAGTACTTCGAAGCCGGACGGCAGTGCGCGGCGGCAGCCGTCCGCTCGCTGCGAGGCGGACCGCTGGCGACTCCCGTGGGCCGCGGCGCCGCCGGCGAGCCGCTCTGGCCCGAAGGGCTGACGGGATCGATCACCCACAAGGACGGCTTCGTCTGGGCGGCCGTGGCGCGAACGGCTGATGCGCTCAGCCTCGGCATCGACGCCGAACGACGGATCGACGACGGATGCGCCGGGCGGATCTCCAGGGTCGTGGCGCTGCCACAGGAGCGGGACGCCGGGGGAAGCGCGCTCGCGCCCGCGTTGAGGATCGCCCTCCTGTTCTCCATCAAGGAGAGCGTGTTCAAATGCCTGTACCCGCTGGTGCGTAAACGGTTCTACTACCACGCGCTGGAGGTCCGCGACATCGACGCATCGGACGGCACGTTTCGCGGCGTCCTGCTCGAGCCGCTCTCACCGGAGTTCGGCGAAGGACGCGTCATCGACGGACGGCTCGCGATCGATCGCCAGCGCGTCTACACGAGCGTCGTGCTGGCGGCGGAACGTCCCTGAAGAACGTTCTCGAGGCGATCTGAGTTTTCGGAGACGGAATGCCGAGTCCATTGGGTCATGCGCTCGCGGGACTGGCGATTGGCTGGTCCGCGGACGCCATTCGCCGGAAGCCACTACGTGCCGGATCGTACTCGCTCGCCGCAGTCTGCGGCGCGCTCGCCATCAGCCCCGACTTCGATTT
>DASWVN010000218.1:0-4288 GCA_036401215.1 Vicinamibacterales bacterium
CGCCAAGCTGCCCGACCCGCAACTGCACTGGTCACCGCGCGCCGGATTCAACTGGGACGTGTTCGGCACGAAGAACACCCAGCTGCGTGGCGGCACCGGGATCTTCACCGGACGTCCGGCCTACGTCTGGATCTCCAACCAGATCGGCAACACCGGCGTGCTCACCGGCTTCGAACAACTGGACAACACCACCCTGCGGCCGTTCCATCCGGACCCCGATCACTACAAGCCGAGCACCGTCACCGGTGACCCGGCGACGAGCTACGAGCTGGCGCTCACGGATCCCGACTTCAAGTTCCCGCAGCTCTGGCGCAACAACATCGCGATCGACCACCGCCTGCCCGGCGGCTGGAGTACGACCGCGGAGTTCATGTACAGCCGCGACGTCAACGGCCTCTACTACATCAACGCCAACCTTGCGCCGGCCAACAGCGCCTTCGTCGGCGCCGACAATCGTCCGCGCTGGGTCGGCGGCAACGCCGCGACCCGCATCCACCAGCACGTGGCCAATGCCATCGTCCTCAAGAACCAGAACGAGGGGCGTTCGTGGGACGCGTCGTTCTCGGCCGAGAAGCTGTTCTCGCGCGGCTTCTGGTTCAAGACCGCGTATCGCTACGCCGAGTCGAAGAACACGGTCGATCCGGGTTCGATCGCCTTCGGTTCGTGGAACAACAACCAGCACTCCGGCGACCCGAACCTTCCTGGCCTCGCCTACGCCCTGGCATCGCCCGGACACCGGTTCTTCATGGCCGGCTCCTACACGGCGGAGTACTTCAACTTCGGCAAGACGACCTTCTCGGTGTTCTTCGATTCGTACACGAACGGGAACACCAGCTACACGTTCGGCGGCGACATGAACGGCGATGGTGGAACCAGCAACGACCTGATCTACATCCACCGCGACCAGTCGGAGATGAACTTCCAGACCTACACGACCGGTGGCCGCACGTTCACCGCGGCGGAACAGGCCGCCGCGTGGGACGCCTACATCAACCAGGATCCGTACCTGAGCGAGCGGCGCGGCCAGTACGCCGAGCGCGGCGCGGTCTTCCTGCCGATGGTGAAGCGGATCGACTTCAGCGTCGCGCAGGAGGTCTTCGCGAACCTGGGCGGACGCCGGCACGGGTTCCAGTTCCGCGTCGATATCCTCAACGTCGGCAACCTGCTGAACAGCGACTGGGGCGTGGGGGAGCGCCTCGTGCACAACCAGCCGCTGCAGCCGCAGGGCGCCGACGCACAGGGACGCTCGCTCTATCGTCTCCGCGCGATCAACGGCGAGCTGATGTCGCGGACCCACGAGAAGTCGGCCGGCCTCAGCGACGTCTGGCGCATCCAGTTCGGCCTGCGTTACTCGTTCAACTGATCGATCGTTCGGCGTAGATTCGAAGAGCCCGGCTCGCTTGCAGCGGCCGGGCTCTTCGTGCGTACGGTCAATGACGAATGCTGAATGACGAATGCTGAATGAGTATCGGGCTTGCCATTCAGCATTCAGCATTGAGAAATGCGAAGCGACCGAAGCATTCAGCATTGACGGGAATGCTCGGACAACCCGTCAGCCCAAAGCAGCTCGAACCCTCGAAACAGCTTCCTTGAGGTAATGAGCGTCAATCTCTACCCCGATGAAGTCGATGCCGAGTTGCGCGGCGGCGATGGCGCTCGAGCCGAGGCCGAGGAATGGATCCATCGCCAGCTTCATCCGGCTCAGACCGTGCAGCTTGAAGCAGTACTCCGGGAGGCGGGGAGGGAAGGTGGCCGGATGGGGCCGATCCTTGTCGCGGCTCTGGATCGTCTGATACGGGATGAACCAGGTGTTGCCGCGGCAGCGGCGATTGTCACCGGCGGCGCGCCATCGCGCGATGTTCGACGCATCCTGATACGGGACGCCGATCGCCTTGCGATCGAGCCGCGTCCGGCCGCCGGGGGTGAAATGGAAGACGAACTCGTGGCAGTCGTTGAGGAACCGGTCGCTGTTGATCGGCTTGTAGTGGCCGACCGACGTGGCGCCGTGTCCGTTCGACGCGAGCTTGTCGATGGCGATCGACTTCACCCAGTGGATCGTGTTCTGCAGTTCGAGATGTTGCCGCGCGGCCTGGGCCACGTCGAAGGCCGTCCACGGGTCCGTCGGCTTCGCTCCCACGTTGAGAAAGAGTGACCCGCCCGGATCCAGGACCCGTCCGGCGGCGGCGATCCATTCCGCGCTCCATTCGAGATACTCGGTTCGCGGAAGCGTGTCCTCGTAGGTTCGATACTGGATGCCCAGGTTGTACGGCGGGGACGTGACGATCGCGGAGACCGCCCCTTCGGGGAGCGCGGCCATCACGTCGAGGCAGTCACCGCGGTAGAACCGCAGCGTGCTGCGCCCTGTCTCGATGGTCTCGAACGGCTGCGGGATGCGGACAGTTTGATGCACGCGAAACCTGGGAACTGGAAATTGGAGCTTCGGGAGTTGCTCTTCGAGAGAAGAGTGTACAGAAAAACGGGGCAGACGTGCCTCGCTGACGCGCGGCCCGCCTGCCCCCTCCAACGGGTGGCACCCGTTCGCGCGTCAGGATGCGCGAACGGCGAACGGCGCGACCGGGAGCCGCGCGGCCGAGACCGTGTGGTTGCGCCGGTGCGAGGTGCAGTCGCAGCTCGAACCCTTCTCTTCGATGTACGTGATCTCGCGGTTCGTCGCCACTTCACGATACCGACCCGTCACGCACCCGCACCCGAGCGTCGTGAAACCGAGCACCCGCACCAGACTCATCATGGCAGCCCCCGAGGGCGCACTGAGCAATTCCCATACCGACGAGTCACAACAAAACGCCACGCGCCGGCGCGCCGGATTGTTCGGGATTTCTGTTCTCCACCAGCGCGATGTGCGCCCCGGAGCAGAATCGTTTCCGCGGGAATCCCGATTTCCGGAATGCGTGGAACGAAAAGTTGAATCGAGGTTGGTTTGTCGACAGTCGCGGGGCGTCGTGCGGATCAGTAACCCAGGTCGGATCTCAATTGCTCGTAGCGCTCGAGATCTTCCGACCGCTGCCTCGCCGCCGCCGCGCGGGCGGTGCGGATCCGGTAGATCAGGATCAAGTGGACGACTGCGAGCACGCCGATTTCGGCCGGTTCGCCGATCAGGAGCACGGGCAGGAAGTTCACCGACGTGCCGAACACGAAGAGCTGCGCGAAGAGGGGATCGGGGCCCGTGCCCGGGAAGCGTCTGCCGAACGCCATCGCGACATGCTCCCAGCCGCCCTCGCGTTCGTGAAAGACCTGCAGATACCGGCCGATCCGCTCCACGTTCATGTGGAGCGCGAAGATCGCTTCGAACCCTGCCGCCAGCACCATCAGCGGGACCAGCGTGCTGACCGCCACCGTGATGACCGCGGCGGTGGCGGCCGCGGTTGCAGCCCAGCCGATAAAAGTCACCGGAACGAGAACCATCCGCGCCGTGCCACGCTGGCGGATGGTCTCGCGCATCGTCTGGTATTCGCTCTGCTGTCTCGGATCCAAGCCCCCGAAAAATAGCACATGCCGCCCGCAAACGGTCCGCATCGTTCGATCGGTCCATCGGTGGACCCGTCCGATGGCGACTGTCCATCAAGCGACCAACCGATCGGCCGATCTTTTGAATGCGACGCGGCAGCAGGGTCCCTGGGGGATGAGCTGCCCGGCGTCCGGATCACCGGCGGGGTGAAGCGCGCAAGTAGTTGCAGCCGCAGGGGTTCGTCTGCTACACTGCGCTGGTTCCACAAACGCTTCAACGGTTGCGTCCCAGCCAACCGCTGTCGTCTCGGAGGATTCGTGCGCGTGTCCAAGCCTCTGAACGTAGTACGTCTGGCCGCTTTGCTGCTGGGAATATCCGTCTGTCTACCTACGTCGCTCGACGCACAGACCCGGAAGACCCCGGCCAAGCCGCCCGCCAAGACCACCACCACCGCCAAGAAGAAGCCCGCGACCAAGCCGGCCTACTCCGCCTCCGCCGCGCAGGCCCGCAAGGAACGTCTGGCCAGGGCCCGCGCCGCCGCGAAGGCCCGCGAAGCCGCCCGAGTGCGCGCAGCCAACGCCGCCCTCAAGGAGGCGATGACGCCCCGGTTCAAGACCGACGAGAACGGGGAGCAGGTGCCCGATCTGCGCGCGGCCGCGGCGATCGCGTTCAATCCGGAAACCGGCGAGGTCGTCTGGCAGGAAAACGGCACCGAAAAGCGTCCGATCGCGAGCATCACGAAAGTGATGACCGCGCTGGTCTTCCTCGAAGACAACCCGAACCTGACCAAGGACATCACGATCGAACGCAGCGACGTCTACG
>DASWVN010000219.1:0-16650 GCA_036401215.1 Vicinamibacterales bacterium
GGGCCTGCCGCGCCGAAGCGCGAAGCGCGAAGGCGGGCCTGCCGCGCCGAAGCGCGACGCGCGAAGGCGGGTGCAATTCCGACGCCCCTAGCGAATGGGCATGCCGGCGGCCGGGGGGCCTGCTTCCGGCATGGCGCCGATCAGTGTTGCGGTGTGCTCGTAGAGGATCCCTTCGGCGTTCGTGCCGAAAAAGCGCTCCGTCGAGCCGAGATCGATGGGATCGGCGGTGACGGCGTAGCCGGGCGCCGCCTGGCCGACGCCGAGGCCGTTGCAGGTCGCCGGTGCGCCGGCCAGCGGCGTGCCGGTCACCGTGAACGAGTAGCCGTGACGGAGAATCGTCGGTCCCGTCGTCAAGCCATCCGGCAGGAACGCGTCAGGGGACGCGGGAGGCTTGACCCCCAGCGTCGGCAGGTCCGGCGCGTAGAAACCGAGACCGCAGGTGATTGCGTAACTGAGCTGCCCGCTGTTGATCGCGCGCATCGTGCCCAGCGCGGACGAGGCCTGCGCGGCCCCGCGCGCGCGAAGAAAGCCTGGCAGCGCGAGCACGCACAGCAGCCCGATGAGCGCGATCACGAACAGCAGGTCGATGAGCGTGAACCCGCGCGCGTCGCGCAAACGACAGGAATTGGCCGGATTTCCGACACTTTTTGGCACTGGTGCCACTTTTCGACAGTCCCGCATTTATTGTTCGAACCGGATTTCCGCGCCTAGCCGCGGCTTTTTCGATTTCGAACCTGGATGCCAGCCCAACCGTGCAAGACGAGCACCAGCCCGCAGAGCGCGAGTCCTGTCACATCCATGCGCAGATCTGCAAAGAACAGCAGGACACCCGCGATCGCCATCAGCACGCGCTGCAGCATGGTGACCGGCCCGAAGATCCATCCACCGAACGCGGCGGCGAAGGCGCCGACGCCAACGGCGGCGGTAAGCGTGGTCCAGAGGACCCCCGCTCCGGGGGATTGCAGCAGCAGGCCCGCCCCCTCGGGCGTCAGCGTGAACGCGAACGGGACGACGAAGGCGGGCAGCGTGTACTTCCAGGTGAGCATCATCGTCCTGAACGGATTGCCGCCGGTGATGGCCGCCGCGGCAAACGGCGAGAGCGCCGTCGGCGGGCTCACTTCCGAGAGGACCGCGTAGTAGAAGATGAACATGTGCGCCGCCGGGAGCGCGACGCCGCTCTGCACCAGCGCCGGCGCCACCATGACGGCAGCGATGATGTAAGACGCGGTGACGGGTACGGCGAGGCCCAGCATCCACACCGCGAACGCGGAGTAGAGCACGGTCAGAAACAGCTGCCCGCCGGCGAACGTGACGATGAGGCCGGCAATCTTCAGACCGAGCCCGGTGAGCGTCACGACTCCCACGATGATGCCTGCCGTCGCCGTGGTGGCGATGACTCCGAGCACCCCGGTCGCCCCCGCGCGCAACGCGTTCCATAGACGGACCGGCGTCATGGCCGATTCAGCGCGCAGATAGCTGAGAGCGACCGCGAGCATCGTCGACCAGAACACGGCACGAAACGCGGAGAAGCCGACGATCATCAATACCGCGATCGCGGCAAGCGAGGTGAAGTGATACCAGTAGCGCTTCGTCAACGCCGCCAGCCCCGCTGTCTCCACCGGCGCGGCCATCGCGCCCATGCGTCGCGAATCCGCTTCGATCATCAGGAAGATCGAGAGGTAGTACAACAACGTCGGGATCGTCGCCATGACGAGCACCTGCAGGTACGAGATGCGCAGGAACTCGGCGATGAGGAACGCCGCCGCGCCGAGTGTCGGCGGCGACAGCAGCGCGCCGATGCCGGCGGCCGAGAGAATGGCACCGCCGGTTTCGGGCTTGAACCCGGCGCGCCGGAGGAGCGGCCACGAGACCGATCCCAGCATCACCGTCGTGGCCACTCCGCTGCCCGACACCGTGCCGAGGAGAAATCCCGCAACCGTCACGGTGCGTCCCGGTGCTGCCCCCGAGTGCGACTTCCCCATCGCCGCCATCGCCCAGTCGATGAAGAAGCGGCCCGCGCCCGACCCCTCGAGCACGGCGCCATAAATCGTGAACAGAATGATGTAGGTCGCGGCGACGTCGAGCGGCACGCCGAAGATCCCTTCCAGGGTCATGTAGAGCGTGCCGATCAGCCGGTCCGGCGGATAGCCTCGATGCGCCAGCAGCGGAAGCCCGATCCGGTCCAGGGCCGGACCGAACCACGCATAGAGCAGGAAGGCGATCGCCGTGACCGGCAGGATCCACCCGACCGTTCGGCGCGTGGCCTCGAGCACGGCGGCCACGGCGACCGTCCCGAGCACGATATCGATCGTTCGCGGATCCGCGGCGCGATAGATGAACGCTTCGAAGTCGATCAGCGGCCACGCGAGCGCGGCAATAGAGGCCGCGATCAGGGTCCAGTCGAGCGCGGTGACACCGGCCTGCGCACCGCGCACACGAGGGAACAGCAGGAAGCTCAGGACGAGGGCGATCAGCAGAAAGCTGACGCGGTAGACCTGCGGCTGGACGATGAACAGCACCCAGTAGAGCGCATAGAGCGAGAGACCGACCGCGAGCACGCTCGCGACGCGGCCCGCCGGGCCATCGAGACGGCGGACGGGAGACTCCTCCGCCGGGAGGGTATCGATCGAGGGAACCGTCATGAGGACACGCCGACTTTAGACCAGTTGGCGCGGACTGAAGCCGCGCCCTACGGTCGCGTGACCTGTTTCTCCCGGAAATACCGTGCGGCCCCTGGATGGAATGGGGCCGGCGATCCCGTGGTGGCGGTTTCGAGCGACAGCTTGGCCGCCTCGGGGTGGATCGCGGCGAGTTCCTGCTGCTTCTCGAACATCACGCGGGTGATGTCGTAGGCCAGCTGCTCCGGCATCGAGGCGTTGACAACGAGCACGTTGGCGACGCCGATCACCTGCACCGGCGCGGCGATGCCGCGGTACGCCCCGGTCGGGATTTCGAGTGGAAAATAGAGATCCCCGTACTCGGCCGTCAACGCGGGCACGAGGTCCGCGGTCGGCAGCAATCGAAGGCTGATGCCCTGCGAGTGCGCGAGGTCCTGGATCGCCGCCGTCGGCAGGCCGCCGCTCCAGAAGAACGCGTCGATCTTGCCGTCCTTCAGCGCTCCCGCGGATTCCGACACGCCGAGCCCCTGACGGGTGAGATCCGTATCGGGGTTCAATCCTGCGGCCCGCAGCACTCTGAACGCGATCACCTCCGTGCCGCTGCCCGGTGATCCCGTCGACACGGTCTTGCCGCGGAGATCGGCGATCGAGGTGAAGCCCTTCTGCGCCAGCGTCGCGACGTGGGTGTAGTTGGAGTAGAGGACCGCCAGGCTTGCGACCGGCACCGGCGATCCCTCGAACGCGCCGCGGCCGTTGACCGCGTCGGCGACGGTGTCGGCGAGCGCGAACGCGATGTCGGCCTTGCCGTCGCGGATCAACTTCAGGTTGTCGACGGATGCCGCGGTCACCTCCGCGGTCGCGCGGACGTCTGGAAGGTTCTCGTTGAGCACCTTCGCGATTCCGCCGCCGTAGGGATAGTACACGCCCCCCGTGCCGCCGGTCGCGATAGAGATGAACCGGGCGCGTTCGCCGCTCTCACAGGCGGTGAACAGCGCGGCTCCAAGCAGCACAACGCCAATACCAAACACCTTCAGCATTCGGCATTCAGCATTCAGCATTGACACGCCTCACCGAGTCAGCTTCCGGTACTTGATGCGGTGAGGCTGGTCGGCCTCCGCGCCGAGCCGCCGCTTGCGGTCCGCCTCGTAATCCTCGTAGTTCCCCTCGTACCACACCACCTTGCTGTCCCCTTCGAAGGCCAGCATGTGCGTGGCGATGCGGTCGAGGAACCAGCGGTCGTGGCTGATGACGACGGCGCAGCCGGCGAAGTTGAGCAGCGCCTCTTCGAGCGCCCGGAGCGTATCGACGTCGAGATCGTTCGTCGGTTCGTCGAGCAGCAGCAGGTTGGCTCCGCCCTTCAGCAGCTTGGCGAGATGCACGCGATTGCGCTCGCCGCCGGAGAGCGATCCGACCTTTCGCTGCTGGTCGCGTCCCTTGAAGTTGAACCACGAGCAGTAGGCGCGCGACGCGACCGTCCGCTTGCCGAGTTCGACTTCGTCCTGGCCGCCGGTGATCTCCTCCCACACCGACTTGTCGGCGCTCAGCGCGTCGCGCGACTGGTCGACGTAGCCGACCTGCACGGTCTCGCCGAGCCGTAGCGTGCCGGCGTCCGGCTGCTCCTGCCCGGTGATCATCCGGAACAGCGTCGTCTTGCCGGCGCCGTTGGGTCCGATGACGCCGACGATCCCCGCCCGCGGCAGCGTGAAGTTCACGTCGTCCATCAGCAGCAGGTCGCCGTACGACTTGCGCAGGTCACGTGCTTCGATGACGATGTCGCCAAGGCGAGGGCCCGGCGGAATGTAGATTTCGACCTGCTCGACCTTCTGGGCGGTGTCCTCGCTGAGCAGCTGTTCGTAGGCGTTGAGTCGGGCCTTCCCTTTCGCCTGGCGGGCGCGCGGCGACATGCGGATCCATTCCAGCTCACGCTGCAGCGTCCGCTGCCGCTTCGACTCCGCCTTCTCCTCCTGCGCGAGTCGATTCTGCTTTTGCTCGAGCCAGGACGAGTAGTTGCCCTCCCACGGGATGCCGTGTCCGCGGTCGAGTTCGAGGATCCAGCCGGCGACGTTGTCGAGGAAGTAGCGGTCGTGGGTGACCGCGACGACGGTGCCTGGATAGTCCTTCAGGAAGCGCTCGAGCCATGCGACTGATTCCGCGTCGAGATGGTTTGTCGGCTCGTCGAGCAGCAGCAGATCGGGCGAGCGCAGCAGCAGCCGGCACAGCGCGACTCGGCGGCGCTCGCCGCCGGAGAGCTTCGTCACATCGGCGTCACCCGGAGGCAGCCGCAGGGCGTCCATCGCGAGTTCGACACGCGAATCGAGGTCCCAGCCTTGCGCCGCTTCGATCTTGTCCTGGATCCGGCCCTGCTCTTCGAGGACCTTGTCCATTTCCTCCGGCGACATCTCCTCGGCGAACTTCGCGTTGATCTCGTCGTAGCGCGTCAGCAGTCCCTTGATTTCCGCAACGCCTTCCTCGACGTTACCGAGGACGGTCTTCTTCGGATCGAGCTTCGGTTCCTGCTCGAGGAAGCCGACGCTGATTCCCTGCGCGGGGAAGGCTTCGCCGACGAAGTCCTGATCCTGCCCCGCCATGATGCGCAGCAGCGTGCTCTTGCCCGCGCCGTTGAGGCCGAGCACGCCGATCTTCGCGCCGGGAAGGAATGACAGCCAAATATCCCTGAGAACGACATGGTCAGGGGGATGGATCTTTCCCAGCCCCTTCATGGTGTAGATGAATTGCATGCAGCCTTGAATTGTACCGCCACGCAGAACTGTGGCTCACGATCTGGTCGAAAGGGCGGTGCACGTTCGGCATCCTCAGGGCATGCTGGCCCTATAATCTGGACATGAAGGCCATAAAGGTCACCGAACTCAAGGCGAACCTGAGCAAATACTTGCGGCAGGCCTCGCGAGGCGCGCAGATTCTTGTCAAGGATCGCGACGAGCCACTCGCGCAGATCGGTCCGCCGGCCGGCGCGACCGGATCCTGGCGCGACCGGTTGGCTTCGCAAGGCCGCCTCCGGCTGGGGTCCCAGGATTGGGGAAGGCTGCGGATTTCGAAGCCACGGCGTCGGGTCGACATCCAGCGTTCGTTGCAGGACGTCCGCGAGGATGCAGGTGAAGTACGTCGACGCTAGTGCGCTGCTCCGCATCCTCTTTCAGGAACCCGGACCAGCCGTGCCGCTGCAACCCGGCGATCGTATCGTGTCGTCCCGTATCGTGGCGGTGGAAACGTTCCGTGCTGTCGATCGCGAACGGCTGCTCGGCCACCTCGACGACGCGGAGACGGCGGTCAAGCGGAAGGAGCTGGGGATCATGCTCGGCATGCTCGACCTGCTCCCGGTTGACGAAGCGGTTCTCGAACGGGCTCAGGCGTCCTTCGCCGTCAACCTCCGTACGATCGACGCCATTCACGTCGCGAGCGCAGAGGTGCTGATCGCGGAAACGGGTCGCGAAGCCCTGGAGTTCTGGACGCACGATGAGCGGCAGGCGATTGCGGCCCGATCGCGAGGCCTTGACGTCGCGGGGATCGAGTAGACCGGCCCGGAATCTCAGCTTCTCTTTAGCGCATCCAGCGGATTTCGCCGCGACGCCCGCCTGGCCGGCCACCACATCGCCATGGCGGCGACTATCGCGAAGGCGCCGGCGATCGGCAGCAATGTCCCGAGGTCGAACGCGCTGACACCGACGACCTGCGATTCGAGCGATCTCGCTGCCGCGATCGCGCCAAGCAGGCCGACGGCAACTCCAGCCCCCAGAACCCTGCTGCCTTCGGCGAGAAACAGCCGGACCACTGCAGCTGACGGCGCCCCCAACGCGATGCGGATCGCCGTCTCGCGCTCACGCTGCGCAGTGGCATATGCCGTCACGCCGTAGGTACCGAGCAGGGCGAGAAACGTGGCGACCGCGGCAAAGCTGCCGAGCAGCATCGAGAGGAAGCGAACGCCAGCGAGCTGGCGATTCTCGCTCGCGACGAATCTCGGCAGATCGATCGTCGCACGAGGATCGATGGCCGCTGCTGCCGCTCGAAGCTGCGGCAGGATCACAGCCAGGGATCGATCCGTGCGCACGTAGAAGGATCCGAACCGGCCTGAAGGGAGCGCCGGAACGTACACGTCACTCAGCGCCGCGTCGCCGTAGGTGTGGCGGACGTCTGCCGCAATCGCGACGACCGTCCGCCGCGGACCTGCACGAGGACCTTCCGGGGTTCGCTCGATGACGCGCACCTGCCTGCCCAGAGCGGCGCCATCCGGCCACAGCCGCCGTGCAAGCGTCTCACTCACGGCCGCGACTGCATCTGCACCGGTCGTATCCCGGTCGCTGAAGTCCCTGCCGCTCCTCAATTCGATCCCGAACGTTGCGAAGTAGCCCTCACTCACACTGAGAACGCCCGCCGGGAGGCCCTGCCCTGCCTGGCCGACCGCCTCGACCATCTCGGTCGGGAGTTCGACGAATGGAGGCCAGCTGGTGAAGGTCACCGGCGCGTGCAGCATGCCGTCCAGTTGGTCGGCGAACTGGCGGTAGAACCGTGAGAACGCCTCGGCATCGGGGTAGTCGCTCGCGCGCAGCACGACGCGCGCGCGGACGAGGCGGTCGGGCTCGAACCCGAGATCGGTCCGCAGCATGCCGATCGTCGCGCTCATGACCAGACCCGACGCGACGAGCAGGACGAGGGTGCCGGCGACCTCGAGCGCAATCAGCGTCGATCGGACGTGTCGCATCGGTCGTCCAGCCGGGTCCGTCCAGCGGTCGCGCCGCATCATCCACGCCTGCAGGCGTTGCCAGGGGATGGCCGCCGGCAGCAGCGAGACGACGGCCGCCAGGATCAAACCGATCCCGGCGACGATCAGGAGCACGCCGACATGGATCGCGATCGCGGACTCCCCGCCCGGTGCGGGGCGTCCGAGCCGAAGCTCGATGAGCGGCGCCAGAACACTCGCCGCGGGAATGGCTACCGCCAGCGCGAGAGCGATCGCAACCAGGGACAGGCACCCGGCTTCCAGGAGCAACACCCTGGTGAGATCCCAGCGCGTCGCGCCCAACGCCACGCGGACGGCGAACTCCCCCTGCCGCCGAATTGCGCGCAACAACATCAGCACGGTCAGGTTCGCGCAGACGATGAGCAGGACGAGCGCACAGCCGGCCGCTACCCCCATGAGCACGGGCCTGATCTGTGCGACGTACAGCTCGCGAACCGATTCGAGTTGGACACCGCTCCAGTCCGGCGGCAGGTCGGTAGCCACCCGCCGTGCCGCGTCGGTGATCCTCCGTTCGGCCGCTTCGGCCGGCACACCGGTCTGGAGCCTCACCATGTAGGTGCGGGCCGGTGACATCAGAGGAAGGAGCACGTCCGGCCGTTCGCTGCTGTCGCGCCCGAAGTAGAAGTCGGGCGGCAGCACGCCGACCACGCGCAGTCGCTCGACCTCCGTCCCCCCGCTCTCCGTCTCGAGGCGGATGATGCGACCGATGACGCCTGGATCCGCACCGTAGCGGTCTCGCCAGAGCGTGTGGCCGATCATCGCCGGCTGCTCGCCGGCAGGATCGAAATCGACCGGCTCGAGCGTGCGCCCCAGTGCCGCCCTGACGCCCAGCCCCTCGATGAAGCCGCGGCCGACACGCAGGCCTCTCACCGCCTGGGCCGGTCCTCTGGCGGCGAGATAGAACGTCTCGCCGCTGGATGTAATCGGATACGCCACGACGTCTGCCACCGATCCCCAGTCGAGCGACGACATTCCTCGCGGCTCCCACGGCCCTGGCGGCGCGTAGCGGACCCGGTAGAGGCGCTCGGCGTCCGCGTACGGGAGCGGCTCGACGAGGTAAGCATTGACCGCCGCTCCGGTGACAGCGGTCAGCGCAAGGCCAATGGTCAGGGATGCGACTGCGACGACGGTGAAACCCGGCGTTCGACCGAGAGCCCGGACGGCATATCGCAGGTCCCGTTCGAGGCTGGCAAGCGCATCGCGAATGGTCATAGGGGGTCGCGGCGGGGCACTGTATCACGGTTACAATCCACCCGATTGCTCAGCATGCTCACCGCCGCGGGGATCGGTGTGGCCCTTCTGATGGCGGCTTCCGTGGCGCATTCCTGGTGGGGGCGACGAAGGCTGCGTGCACGTCTTCGCGCCGAATGGGGGACGACCGTGTCGCGGGACCGCGACATGGCGGCGATCCCCGGCTACTTTCGATCACTGGCGCGGTCTGCTGATTCCGACGATTACATCGACGACCGCACCTGGGCGGATCTGGATCTCGACGACGTGTTCGGCCAAGGTCTCTGACGGATCGCTGGATCTCATATGTCACCATTTCGCGCATCGGATCTCGGTCCGGCGGTGATTCGCGCACTCGGGTGGTGCGTCTGCCTGGGGGCCTCCGCAATCTGCATCACCGACCTTCCTTTCGTGCAGGCCAGACAAGGGATGGACAGGGTGCGGCCCGGGATGGCGATCACCGGCCGCGTACTCGCTCCCGACGGACGGCCCGTGCCGAACGTATTCGTCACGGCGCTCCACAATGCGGCGGTGCCTGGCCGAACCTTCAGTTTTGTCGACGCGCGACTGCGCAGCGTCACGAATGACCGGGGCGAGTACCGGCTGGACGGGCTGTATGCCGGCGAGTTCTTCGTGATCGCGCTGCCGCACAACCCTTCCCACGACGCGCGTGGCATCCCGAAGCGGAGCGGCTTCGGAAACACGTTCTACCCCGGCGCCGTGTCGTTCGCCGACGCGAGATCAGTGCGGGTCGCTCCTGGCGTCACCCCGACTGCAGACATCACGCTGCTTCCGGCACCTGTCCGCACGGTCTCCGGAGTTGTGATCGGATCCAACGGCCATCCCGTCGCAGGCGGGGTGATGGGACTTACGCATGGCGACGGGTTCTTCGGCCTCGACACGCGTGTGCTGCGGATTGCGCAGGACGGATCGTTTCGCGCGCCGGCCCTGCAGCCCGGCACGTACTTTCTGCAGTTTCGCGAGACTCAGTGGCCGCCGCCTCGGGGCGTGACGCCCAGGATCTCGCAGGCGAAAGTCACAATCACCGATGCGGACGTGACCGGCGTTCGTGTGGTCCCGCTGCAGATGGTGCGAGGCCGCGGGCGGCTGGTGATCGATGCCGCCGACCGTGTGGCTCTCGATGTCGCCACGGTGCGCGTCAGCGCCTTCCCGGATCCGGTGGATGGCAACCCCGGACCGCAACGTGGGGGAATCGTGGGGCCAGACCTGACCTTCGAATTCGCAACATGGCCACTGCCGGCCCGCATTCGCGTGGTCATCGACTCACCGGGTTGGACGGTGCAGGCGATCCGCCACAACGGCTTGGATGTCACCGACAGACCGATCGAGTTCGTCCAGGGCAGGGACGTCACCGGCCTGGAGGTGCTGATCGCGAAGGCGCCTGTTCGGAGATGACGTGAGCGGGCAGGGCGTGCTCGTCCCGGGGATGACTTTCCGCAATTGATGCACAGCACCGCATTGCAATTTCTACCGTCTTGACAGCCGTCGCTGGCGGGCTCATCGTCGTCGTCAGGAGGCGGACGACATGGCGAAGAACGATGACGGCAGGCGGGACGAAGCGGCGCTGCGGGCCGAGAGCGAGCGCTTGAAGCAGGAGGTCCTGGCGCGCGGCGGCGTGTTCGGATTGGCAGACGAGATGCCGCTCGAGCTGCAGAACGAATTCCTTCGGCAGGTTCTGGCCGTCGAAGGTGCGGGCACGACGACGCTGACCGCCGAACTCCAGCAGATCGGGATCGATGTTCCCCCGCCGGCCACGCTGTCAGACGCCGCGCTCACCGACAAGCTGTGGGAAATCATCAACGGCCTTGCCACGCTGGGCGTCTTTCTCGAACGCACGAACCATCTCAGTGACCGTGCCTTGTACGAACTGCTCCACAACGAACTGCTGCCGGACGAGATGGACGAGTTGGGGACCGATAAGGGCACCGTATGGCACCTCGATATGATCGGACGCGGCAGCAACGAGGATCTTCACCTGCACTTGAAGTATTACGCCGACGAGGAAGATCGGCGATTGTGGCTGATCGACTGGCCTGACGACGAGATGCCGCCCCACGAGGACCCGCCGTACGATCGCGACCGTCTGCTGCCGGCGTACGAGTGGTGAGGCGAGCGACTAGGTCCAGACCTAGTTTTCACAATTCATCCACACGGTCGCGCTGCAGATTCTGCGATGGGTTGGAGGCAGCTGACCCCGTCGCTACAGCCAGCGGAACATCTTCAGCGCCGCGCCGAAGCTGACGAGCATCCACGCCACCAGCACACCCGCGGGCGCCATCAACGCGGCGATGCCCGCGCCGTCGATCATCACGCCTCGCAGCGCGTCGTTCAGCGCGGTGAGCGGCAGCACCGCGATGAACGGCTGCATCACTTCGGGGAAATTGTCGGACGCGAAGAAGACGCCGGAGAAGATCCACATCGGGACCATCACCAGGTTCATCAGGCCCGACACCCCCTCGACGGTCCGCGCGCGGCTCGCGACCAGCAGCCCCAGACCGGAGAACGTGATCGCCCCGAGCAGGCAGAAGCCAGCGAGTGTCAGCAGCGATCCTTCCAACGGAATCCCGAAGATCAGTCGCGCGAAGCCGAGCAGCGCGACGACCTCGAGCGCGAGGAAGATCAGGCGGGACAGCATGTGCGAGAGCAGATACTGGCTCCGGCGCATCGGCGTCGCCATCAGGCGCTTGAGCAGCTTGCGCGTCCGCGCCTGGACGACGGAGAAACCGACGCTCCACATGCCCGTGCCCATGATGTTCATGCCGAGCAGTCCGGGAACGACCCAGTCGATGTAGCGGGAGCCGGGCACGCTCACGAGGCGATCCTCGGTCGGAACCGCCGGTTGGCGGCCCGCCGCGACCTGCAGGCGCTCGTCGACGACGAACCGCGCGACGCGGCTCTCGGGACGGCTCGGGTCCAGTTCGTAGGTGACGGGATCACCGGGTACGACCAGCACGCTGACGGCGCCATTGCGCAGCGCAGCGTCGGCGTCGGCCCTGCTCAGGCTGCGCACCCGCACGCCGGGTTCCTTCGTCAGCGCCGCTTCGACCTCTGCGGCGCCAGGCCCGGACAACACGCCCGCCAGGACTTCTGGCTCTCCCTGCGATCGAAACGCCAGCCCCAGCGCGCACGCCAGCAGCACCGGGAACGCGAACACCCAGAACACCGCCTCCGGCTCGCGCAAAAACTCGCGAAACCGCGTCAACGTCAGCTGCCACAGGGGATGCATGGACATAAATCAGTGCTCAGTGCTGAGTGCTGCGTGCTGGTGCCGCCGGGTGCTGGGTGCTGGTGCGGTGCTGGGTGCTGGGTGCCATGGCTGGTGCTCGGTGCTTGGTGCCTGGTGCCTGGTGCCTGGTGCCCGGTGCTTGGTGCTCGGTGCTTGGTGCTTGGTGCTTGGTGCTCGGTGCTTGGTGCTTGGTGCTTGGCCTCTGCTCTTTGGTCCTTGGCCCTTTGGCCTTTGGCCCTTGGGAGTTGGCCCTTTGGCCCTTGGTCTTTGGCCCTTTGGCCTTTGGCCTTTGGCCCTTGGGAGTTGGCCCTTTGGCCCTTGGTCCCTTGGCCGTTTGGTCCTTGGCCCCTTGGTCTTTCGGCTACTCGTCGCGCAGTTGCCGGCCGGTCAGCGCGACGAATACATCCTCGAGCGTGGCGCTGTGGGTGGCGAGCAGCGTGAACGGGTCCGGTGCTTCGACGACGCGCAGCAGCGCGGGGATCGACTCGTGAAGCCGTGCGACGATCAGGGTCCCCCCACCATCTTTTACCGCCGCGCGGCGGACACCGGGCAGACCGGCAAGCACGGCCTCCGCCGGCACCGGCACCCCTTCCCGCATCGCGAACGTGACGATGTGCTCCGCGCCGAGCGAGGCGATCAGCTCGACCGGCGTGCCGAGCGCGATCACCTTGCCGCGATCCACGATCCCTACCCGATCGCAGAGCGCGTGCGCCTCGTCCATGTAGTGGGTCGTCAGCAGGATCGTTTTCCCCTGCTCCTTCAGACCGCGAAGAAGATCCCATACCTGACGCCGCGACTGCGGATCCAGCCCCGTCGTCGGCTCGTCGAGAAAGAGCAACGCCGGATTGCCGGTGAGCGCGCAGGCGATCGCCAGCCGCTGCTTCTGCCCGCCCGACAGCTTGCTGTACCAGGCGTCGCGCTTCGATTCGAGCCCGACGCTGGCGATGAGTTCGTCGACGGTCGGACCCTGCTCGTAGAAAGACCGAAACAACCGCAGCACTTCCGCCACACTGAGCTTGTCGCTGAGCTGCGTTTCCTGCAGCTGGATCCCGAGACGCTGCCGCAGGCGATCGGCCTCACGCTCCCATCGCATGCCCAGCACTTCGACGTCCCCGGCATCCGGCCGCAGCAACCCCTCGAGGATCTCGATCGTCGTCGTCTTGCCCGCGCCGTTCGGACCCAGCAGACCGAAGCACTCGCCCGGACGGACTTCGAGATCGAGGCCGTCGACGGCAACCACGTTGCCGTAGCGTTTGACGAGCCCCTTGCACCGGACGGCTGGACCCGCTTCGTTGCGGATGGGATGGGCAGGATTCATCGACGATGAGGATCCCTCGATAATACTTCGACTATGACGCTCGACGAGTTCAGGCAACGTGATGATCCGGCCGGCCTGTCGGGGGCGCTGCGCGCGCTCTGGCATGACATGCGCGGGGACTGGAACGAGGCGCACCGCAACGCGCAGGATGTGGAGGACGAGACCGGCGCGTGGGTGCATGCGTATCTGCACCGCAAGGAAGGGGACCTCTCGAACGCCTCGTATTGGTACCGCCGCGCAGGCCGTGCGGCCGCGACAGGATCGCTGGAAAAGGAGTGGCGGTCGATCGTCTCCGCCCTGCTGAGTGCGTGACCCGAGGTCAAGCGGCAGGTGAAGGCAGGGCCCCGGTTCTTCGGCTGGGGCACCGCGGTGGCCGCGGTGCCCCGGCAGCCCGCCGCGGCGTCAGAACTGGAAGCGCAGCTGAAACTGCACCATCCGCGGCGGTTCGATGTCGGCCAGACCGGGTAACGCATTCGTCGACGTCCCGGCTGCCGCGACCTGCCCGAACGTCGGGTCCGGCGCGGCGCCGTCGCCGTAGGTGTCCTGGCCGCGGCCGAGGATGTTCGCGTGGTTGAAGAGATTGAAGCCTTCCACGCGGAGCACCACCGCGTGATCGCCGAACGGGAGGCGTTCCTCGACGAACAGGCCGACGTCCTGCGTGCCCGTGCCACGGAACGACCCCTTGCCTGCCACGGTGCCATTGATCACCGGACGGTCGTTGTTCGCACCGTCGCCGTCGTTGTCCTCGCCGGTGACCGGATTGAACGGACGCGCCGAGGCGAACTGCATCAGCGTTCCGGCCGTGAAGTTGTACGGGAACGCATAGCTCGCCTGAATCACGGCGCGATGCCGCTGGTCGACGATGCTCGGCCCGCGCTCTTCCTCACCCAGCCGGGCGACATTCGTCTGGTTCGGGCCAAAGCCGTTGCCGTCGGGTTCGGTGGTGTTCGTGGCCTTCGAGAGCGTGTAGCTGACGCTGCCCTGAAAACGTCCACCGGTGTAGCGCAGCAGTGTTTCGAGGCCGTCATAGTCCGCCACGCCGAGATTCATCAGCGTCGTCACCGTGCGCACGCCGCCGTTGACCGGCACGATCGGACGCGTCGCGTTGGCGGCTGCGACCGGCCGCGACTGGCCGGGCGCGGTGCGATCGAACGGCGCCGGCGCGTTGAGATCGATCCGGTCGGGCAGGTCGCTCCAGTGCTGGTGCACGTAGTCGGCGCCCAGGAACAGGCCGCGTGCGATCTCGCGTTCGGCTCCGATCGACATCACCTGGCTCCGCGAATTGTGCAGCTCGTCGGGATAGCCGGGCAGCAGGTCGAAGTCGAGACCGTAGCGCGCGAACTGCTCCCGGTAGAAGTCCCGTTTTCCGGCCTGGATCGTGATGTTCCGCGCCGGCTGCTGCGAGAGCGGCAGCGTGCGCGGATCGATGCCGACCGGCACGCAGGTCAGGCAGCTCGGAAAGCCCGTCTGCCCTGGCGTCGCCGTGTAGGTGACCAGACCGTCCAGGCCACCGGTGAGTGCGTCGGCGAGCCAGTTGGTGCGCAGCTGCGGATAGTACATCGCGTACCCGCCGCGGACGACGAGCCGCGAGTCGTTGCCGGGATGCCAGGCGAAGCCGAGTCTGGGCGCGAAGTCCTTCGTGCTGTCGGTCAGCGTCTGCCGGTCGTAGCGCAGGCCGGCGTCGATCGTCAGCTGATCGTTCGCGCGGAAGCGATCCTGCACGAACACCGCCCACAGCCATTGCTTCATCTCATACGAGCTGATGCCGTAGCTGACGGGCTCGCTGTACCGCTGCACGTCGGCCAGCGTCAGTTGATCGAAAGGAGCCGTCGTGCTGCTGAAGAAGGTGAAGGTGCCGAGCGTGGCCGTTCCAGGTTCGCGTCCATGGCCGCCGCTCGTGTGTCGGACGACGCTGCCGCCGAATCTGAGGTCGTGCCGGCCGGTTGACCACGAGAGCGTGTCCGAGAACTGGAGCTGCCGGCTCGTGATGTTGGAACTCCGCGACTCGCCGATCGTGAACGGCGCCGCGCCCGAGCGTGTGTAGGTCGTCGACGGGGTCTGCGCCTCCCAGCGAGCGACCGGCGCCCCCTCGAACCAGGCGGCGCGCGCTTCGTTCAACAGCCGGGATCCGAGCACCGCGGTGTGATTCACCTGCCCCGACCGCGATCCTTTCGTGTAGCGCCGCGCAACAGTAGGTGCCCGATTGCCCACGACCGCGTCGTTCGGATTCGTATCGAAGAAATGATCGTAGTTCGCGCGGAACATCAGCGATTGCGTGTCCGACAGCTTGTGATCCACGCGCGCGTCCACGAGCTTCTGGCGATAGTTGCCGACGTACGTCAGGCTGCCGTCAGCAAGTACGAAGGACGGCAGGCGATCGGACAGATGCGTCGTCCGGTCCTGGTGGGTGTAATCGGCTGAGACGAAGAAGAAGGTCTTGCCGCGCACGAGCGGGCCGCCGATGGTCCCCGAAAGCTGATGGAGTTCGTCGGGAACGTCGGCCGGGTTGATCGCGTTCAGCGTGGACGGGGTCGTGCAGGATGGCACCGACGGCGGACAGAAGTTGCCGGTCCCGAATGTCTCGGCCTGCAGCGCACCGGGCCGCGCCAGATACAGCGCCGAGCCGCGCAGGTTGTTCGTGCCCGACTTGGTGACGATGTTGAAGGCGGGGCCGGACGTCCAGCCGAACTCAGCCGAGAAGGCGTTGCTCATGACGTCCGCCTCTTCGACGGACCCGAGCGGCAGCGTCGTCAACATCGTCTGCCGTCCCCAGCCGTCGTCATTGTTCGCACCGTCGACCATGAACGTCGTCGCGCGGCGGCTGCCCGCTCCGCCGATGAAGTAGGTCGCGTTGACGAACAGATCGCCGGTACCCTTGCCGGGCCGGAACGCCGAGTTGAGCAGCGGCAGCGTGGTGATCTTGCGTCCGAGTACGGGTGTTTCGTCGATCCTCTCGCTGTCCAACTCCAGGCCGATCTGAGCGTCGGCGCGAACACCCTTGTCTGTCCCATAGACCATGACCTCCGACTGCTGTTCACCGACAAGGAGCTTCACCCGTATCGTCGCCACCTCGCCGGAGCGAAGCGTGATGCCGCGATGAACCTCGTCGGCAAAACCGCTCTTGGACACGGTCACCGCGTAGGTTCCAGTGAGCGACAGGGCCGGGAACGACGCGCTGCCTTCGGCGCCGGTCATGGTCTCGCGCGAGGCGGTGGTCTGTTCGTTGGTAACGGTGACACGGGCGTCCTGGACGACGAGCCCGGTCTGGTCGGTGACAATGACGACCACGCCGGCATTGTTGGGCGACTGCGCGGCGGCCGGTAAGGCCGCCACCCAGCTGACGAGGATCACGATGACTGCACTGACGAAACGATGTATGAACGACATGGCTCCCCTTAGCTGGGTGTAACGGTGAAATCCTTGAAGTAGCTGGTGCTGTCGGTTTTCGACCAGAGGCCGATGCGTCCCGAGACGGGCGGAC
>DASWVN010000220.1:0-4593 GCA_036401215.1 Vicinamibacterales bacterium
TGGCGACGCACTGGTTTGCGGGGAGGCCGTGGAGGTCTGCGGCGCGCAGATACGGATCCGGCGCCGGCTTGCTCTCGGGTGTGTCTTCAGCCGACACGACGAAGCGGAAGAATCGCTCGAGTCCGGATCCTTTCAGGATCAACTCGATGTCGCTCCTCAGCGCGCCGGACGCGATGCCGAGCGGGAACGACGACGAGAGCCGGCGCACGGTATCCGCGGCACCAGGGTAGAGGACGTCACGCGTTCCGACGACTGCTTCGTAGACCTCGGTCTTGCGGGCGATGAGCGCCTCCACCTTCCCCCTCTCGAGGTTCCAACCGTGCCGCTCACCCATCTTCATGAACACCGCCTCGTCGTCGTAGCCGAGGAAGTTCTCGTAGTAGTCCTCGCGTGTGAGCGGGATCCCGAAATCCGAGAAGATCTCCTGGTAGGCGGCAAGGTGGAGCGGCTCGCTGTCGGCAAGCACGCCGTCGAAGTCGAACACGATTGCGCGGATCACCTTCGCGTTATCGCTGTTACCGCCCCTCGCGTCAAGCCCTCTACCGGACACAGCCATTTGTCGTGGGAGTGGCTGTCGCTGCTAAAGCCGCTCGCCGGCGCGGATCAGGACCGGGAGGCGGTTCTCGCGCGGGGGATAGGGGCAGTCGTACTCGGCGTTGAAGACGCAGAACGGGTGATAGGCGCGGTTGAAGTCGAGGTCGTAGATGCCGGTGGCGGTCCGTTCGAGATCCAGGTAGCGGCCGCCGGCGTAGGTCTCGGTGCCGTTGGTGAGGTCGCCGAACGGGACGAACAGGCGCGACACGTCGTTGGTGTCCGCGTCCACGAAGGCCGAGAGCGAGAGCTGCTGCCCCTTGAGCGTGAAGTCCAGTGAACCGATCCTGCGCATCCTGCGACGCTGTCCCGTGGAGGTGGGCAGCTCGAGGACGGCCTCGCCAGGCGAAACGGTCAGCGCCGCTGGTACCCGGTAGCCCGGATCGATGTCGTAATACGGGAGCGGCGCGAATGTCGCGCGCTGCGCGGGTGGCACCGGCGATTCCGGCGACTCGCGCATGTAGCGGTCCTTCTCGGCGCGCCACGTCGCTACGTCCGGCGCGCTCGGCGCCGGCGCGGCAGTGCAGGCGCAGATAAGAAGAACCATGCCCGCGACGGCCGCCATCGGTTTCATACAGACAGCTTACCAACACTGAAATAGTGACGGCTGGGTGATTGCGGCAGGCATTTCAATGCTTCACCGCGGAGGGCGCAGGGAACGCAGAGGTTCTTACGGTTGGAGCGGGGGTGTGTTCAGCGCTCGGCTGCGCCCCGGCGACGTTCATCGCGATGTCCCAACCCAAGATACCCCTGCGTCCTCCGCGTCCCCTGCGGTGTACGTGGTGACAGCTGCCGCAAATTGCCCGAAAGCCACTCCAAGCATGGAGGGAACGCCGTTCGAACAAAGATCAGAAGTCCGCCAGCAGATCCTCGAGCGCCTCGCCGACCTCCTGGGTCTTCCCTTCGAACAGATGGTCCGCGGCGTCGATGACGACCAGTTCCTTTGGCTCGTGGAGCTGGCCGTAGAAGGCCCACATTGCCTGGATCGGGCAGACCTCGTCGGCTTCTCCCTGGACGAAGAACTTCGGCTTGGTGCTCGCGAGCGTGTTCGGGAAGGTGTAGTCCATCCCCGACACGGACGTGGACACCGGAGGGGCGATCCCGATCAGCGCCTGGACCCGATCGTCCTCGGCGCCCACTTCGAGCGCCACCCAGGCGCCGAACGAAAAGCCGGCCGCCCAGAGCCGTGTGCCCGGATAGCGTGCGGCCATGTACTCGAGCGCCGCGCGGAAGTCGGCCTTCTCACCCTCGCCCTGATCGAACGTTCCGGCGCTTCGGCCGACGCCTCGGAAGTTGAAGCGCAGCACCACGCATCCGATCCGCGTCAACCCTTTTGCGCCCTGATACACCGCCTTCGTGTGCATCGTTCCGCCGAACTGCGGGTGCGGGTGGGCGAAGACGACGGCCGCATGCGGCGCGCCCGTGCGGTCCGCGTCGGGTTCGTCGAGGATGGCTTCGAGCGGACCAGCGGGTCCGGTCAGATCGTTGATAGGAGGCACCTGTCAATGCTAAACGCGGAACGCGGAATGCGGAAAATCACGATCCAATGGCCGCCGCAGCGTTGTGCACGAAATCACCGACCACGGAGGCATACACCTCCGGACGGGTGACCAGGCCGAGATGTCCCGTGCCTTCGAGCTGGTAATAGCGCGCGCCGGCAATCATCTCCAGGTACCGGCGGGTGTTCTCCACAGGGACGATGAGATCGAGACCGGGTTCGCCGGTGATGACGAGCGTGGGCGCCCGCACGAGCGCGCAGTCCGGGCAGAAGTCGATCTCCTGCTGCTGGCGGATGCGTGCCGCCATCAGCGTCGGCTTCATCGGCGCGGTCACGACGCGGAAGCCGTGGGTGGCAAGAAACGACAGCCGCCGGGTTATCGAGGGAAATGCCGCCTTGACCTCCGGCCAGATCCTGAACGGCGAGCTGAGGACGAATCTCGGCGTGGAGCGAACCGGGTGATCGAGATAGGAACTCTGAGCGGGACTCGGCTTCCAGCCAGGGGCCGGTGCGGACGTGAGCACGAGCGCGCTGACCCGTTCGGGGCGGGTAGCGGCGTAGCGCAGCGCGATGAACCCACCGTACGAGATCCCGCAGACGGCGGCGCGTTGCAGGCCTGCGGCGTCGAAGACGTCGTCGAGCTGGTCCATATAGCTGTCCAAGCCCCGCGCCGGGTCGACCCGGCAACCTGAGCCGAAATCACCGCACAGCGAATAACTTACCGTCCTGCATCGCGTCTGGAAACAGTCCAGGGCCGGGCGCATCCATTCCCATCGGCCCTGGACCCCCGGTATGACGATGACGGCCGGACCCGAACCGGCCTGGAAAAGACGCATCTCCACGGTTAAACACCTATCTCGAGTGTGGCGTATTAGGGAGTATGTTGGACTCCGCGCAGCAACAGGCGCTGGTCACGCGTCTGAACCGCATAGAAGGCCAGGTTCGGGGCATTCGCCGGATGATCGAGGAACCGCGTTTGTGCGTTGAAATCCTCCAGCAGCTGGCAGCCGCCGAAGCGGCCCTCAACCGGATCAGCCTCGCCGTCCTTCGGAGCCACGTTGAAAAGTGCGTGCCCGAAGGGTTCGAGCAGGGTGATGACGAGCGCGACCGGCGGCTGAAAGAGCTTGTCGATATCTTCGACCGTTTCGGACGCTGATCCTCTACGTCGCCTGCTCATTCTCACGTCGAGACTCCTGATTTCTCGGGCCTCACGTCCCGGCCCGATCCCTGCAGTACACTAGACGGTCTTTGTCTTTTTAGAAGGAGCCGTCATGAAGGTCTTCCGTATTCTTTCCGCGCTCATCGTGGCGCTGGCCGTGGCGGCGAGCGCGCTCGCGCAGAGCCGCGGCAACCTCCGCATTTCCGGCCGCGTGCTCGACGAGGCCGGGCAGCCCGTCGCCGAAGCCGTGGTCCGCGCCGCCAAGAAAGGTGAGGCGCAGCCGGAGGTCTTCACGGCCAAAACGAACGACAAGGGTGAGTATTCGCTGAACGGCCTCGCGGCGGGAGAGTGGGTGCTCGAGGCGAACAAGGAAGGTGTGGGGATCAAGGAAGCGTCCGCGACGCTGACCGAAGACGTCCGCACGGCCACCGTGGACATCACCATCGCCAAGCCGGCCCCGAAGGTCGACATCAACGCCGAGCATCAGCGGGCCGTCGCGCTGGCCCAGGCCGGCAAGATCCCCGAAGCGCGGGCGATCTACGAGGACCTGCTTGCGAAGTTCCCCGAGGTCTATCAGCTCCACGCGATGATGGCGACGATGTACGCCGCCGAGGGCAATCCCGCGAAGGGGCTCGAGCATCTGAAGATCGCGGTCGAGAAGGAGCCGGACAACGTCGACTTCAAGGTGCTGCAGGGAGAGCTGATGATGGAGGCGGGCGACAAGGAAGGGGCGCAGAAGGTGCTCGAGTCGGTCGACCTGACCAAGGTGAAGGAGCCGCGCGCGTTCATCAATCTCGCGATCAATCACATCAACGCCCAGAAAGCGCCCGAAGCGATCGACCTGCTGACGAGGCTCTCGACCCAGTTTCCGAACGACAAGTCGATCCTCTACTACCGCGCGCGCGCCTACATCGTCGATCAGAAACTCCCGGAGGCCAAGGCGGACCTCGAAGCGTTCCTCGCCGCCGAACCCAACGCTCCGCAGGCGCCCGAGGCGAAGAAGCTGCTCGAGCAGCTGACCAAGAAGTAACGACTCCCGTCGGACTTCCGGCTTTCGGCTCTGGGCTTCTGGCCTGCTGGGGGAACACAGAAGAAACACGGGGAATACAGAAGGGAACCCCTCCCCGCCAGTGTTTCTTCTGTGTTTCTTCTGTGGCCTTCCCGCCCGTGTTTCCCCTGTGTTTCTTCTGTGGCCTTCCCGCCCGTGTTTCCCCCGTGTTTTCTTCTGTGGCCTTCCCGCCCGTGTTTCCCCTGTGTTTCTTCTGTGGCCTTCCCGCCCGTGTTTCCCCCGTGTTTTCTTCCGTGGCCTTCCCGCCCGTGTTTCCCCCGTGTTTTCTTCTGTGGC
>DASWVN010000221.1:0-3695 GCA_036401215.1 Vicinamibacterales bacterium
TCGCGCGAGCGGTTGTCCGATGGGCGAGGCGGGCGAGTTCGAAAGGTCGGTCATGGCGTCCTCCCGTCAGTTGCCGCTCGTCGCGACCTGCTCGATCGCGCGCACGATGTTCTGGTACCCGGTGCAGCGGCAGAGATTGCCCTCGAGACCCTCGCGGATCTGTTCCTCGGTCGGGTTCGGGTTGTCCTTCAGTAACTGCACCGCCGACATCACCATGCCGGGCGTGCAGAAGCCGCACTGCAGCGCATGGCATTCGTTGAACGCCTTCTGCATCGGATGCAGTTCGCCGTTGGCCAGCCCCTCGATCGTCGTGATCGAGGCGCCCTCGGCCTGCACGGCGAGGATCGAGCACGACTTGATCGCGCGTCCGTCGAGATGCACGGTGCACGCTCCGCACTGCGCCGTGTCGCAGCCGACGTGCGTGCCGGTCAGCTGGAGATGTTCGCGGATGAACTGGACGAGCAGCGTTCGGCGATCGATGCGGGCGGAAACGGGCTTGCCGTTCACCGTCATCGTCACGGTTTGTTCCATGAAGCCTCCTCGAAGGGCGGATCGCCCGCCGCGCCACGCGGCGGGATCGGGTGGGTCCGGACCTGCTTCTTCGGCAGGTTCGTCGCGCGCCGTTCGCGGCGCGTGTGACCGGCATCATGCACCAATCGGGAGGCGGTCGGCCATTGCTAGAATCCGGATCGCGGAATTCGGCGCGTCGGCCCGCGTGTTTGCGGGGCCGCCGGCCGCCCCCTCACGTTTCCGCCCGAAACCCCGTACCGAACCCCCGCAGCCCTTCCGGAACGAGAAATGAGCGTCAAGTCCGACCGCTGGATCCGCCGCATGGCGGCCGAAGGAATGATCGAGCCCTTCGAGCCCGGCCAGGTGCGCACCGCCAACGGCCACAAGATCGTCAGCTACGGCACGTCGAGCTACGGGTACGACGTGCGCGTGGCGCGCGAGTTCAAGATCTTCACGAACATCAACTCGACGATCGTGGATCCGAAGGACTTCGACGCCGATTCGTTCGTCGACTTCACGGGCGACGTCTGCATCATTCCGCCGAATTCGTTCGCGCTGGCGCGCACCGTCGAGTATTTCCGGGTGCCGCGAAACGTCCTCATCGTGTGCCTTGGAAAAAGCACGTACGCGCGCTGCGGCATCATCGTGAACGTGACGCCGCTCGAACCGGAGTGGGAGGGTCACGTGACCCTCGAGTTCTCGAACACGACCCCGCTGCCGGCAAAGATCTACGCGGGCGAGGGCTGCGCCCAGGTGATCTTCCTCGAGTCCGACGAGGTCTGTGAAACGTCGTATCGCGATCGCGGCGGCAAGTACCAGGGACAGACCGGGGTCACGCTCCCGAAGACCTGACGAACGCGGCCCCTTCCGGCGAGGCGCGTCGCGCCGCGCTACTTCCGGAACGACGCATAGAGGTAGTGCTGGAAGCGGTCGTAGTGGTTGATCACGTCGGTGATCACCTGATCGACGCTGTAGCCGAAGATGTCGTAGCCACGGCTGCCCTGGGGCAGGAACACCTCGGCCGGGTAGTAGCGCCGCTTCTCGCCTTCGCGGCGCGCCGCGTCGGTCAGCGCAAAGGCCGGGATCGGGTGGCCCACCGGGCGCACGCCGTAGACGAAGGCCTCGGCGTCGTCGCCGTGGTGGACGGTCAGCTGCACGCCGTCTTCGACCCGATCGATCGCTGCCTGGCGATCGCGTTTGGCGAACTCCTCGACCAGCGTCTCGAACGCCCGCGAGACGATCGTGTCGATGTAGCCGTGAACCTGTTCCCTCGACGGATGGCTGACGATGGCGCTGAGCCGGCGGCGCCAGCCGGCCCCTTCCGGCACCAGCGGTGCGGCCGGGAGCCGGCCGCTCGTGGCCAACGCGACCTCGTCGTTCAGCACCCTCCAGATGCCGTAGCACATGATCAACATGAGAATCGCAAGCGGCAGGGCGGCGATGACGGCCGCCATCTGCACGGCGGCGAGACCGCCGGCCACGAGCAGGCCGGCGGCCACGCTGCCGCACACCAGCGCCCAGAAGATGCGCAGCCAGAGCATCGGCTCCTCGTCGCCGCGTTCGGAGGTGATCATCGCGACGACGAGCGCTCCGGCATCGGATGCGGTGACGAAATACACCGCGACCAGCAGCCCCGTGATCCAGGCGAGCACCGTCGGCCACGGCAGGTACTCGAACACCGTGAACAGCGCGATCGGCATGTTCTCGGCGACGGTTTCCGAGATCCGGCCGTCCGCGACGTTCACGTCGAGCCAGATCGCCAGGTCGCCGAAGATCGTGAACCAGATGAAGCTGAATCCGACCGGCGCGAACAGGACACCCAACAGGAACTGCCGGATCGTGCGGCCGCGCGAGATCCGCGCGATGAACATGCCGACGAAGGGCGACCACGAGATCCACCAGCCCCAGTAGAACAGCGTCCATTGGCCGACCCAGTCGGTCGGTTGGTAGGCATAGATGTGGAAGGTGCGCGAGACGAAGGCGTTCAGGTACAGGCCGATGTTCTCGACGAAGGCCTGCAGCAGGAAACGCGTCGGCCCGAAGAGGAGGATCAGCCCCATCAGGACGAAGGAGACGATGATGATCATCTCGCTGAGCCGCCGGATCCCATTGTCCAGGCCGGTGGCGACGGTGAGGGTCGCCAGGACGGTGACGATGGCGATCAGCAGGATCTGGATCTCGTTCGTCTGCGGCAGCCCGAACAGGTAGGTCATCGTCGCATTGAGCTGCGCGACGCCCAGGCCGAGCGTCGTCGCCAGGCCGGCGAGGGTTCCCACCACCGCGAAGATGTCGATGAAGTCGCCGACCGGTCCGTGGACGCGGTCGCCGAGGATCGGATGGAAGGCCGAGCGGAGGACGAGCGGCTGCCCTTTGCGATAGCCGAAATACGCGAGCGCGAGCCCGACCACCGCGTAGGTCGCCCACGCGTGCACGCCCCAGTGGAAGAAGGTGATCTGAAGTGCATCGCGTGCCGCCTGCGCCGAGCGCGGTTCGGCATCCGGCGGAAAAGCGAAGTGCGTGATCGGCTCCGCGACGCCGTAGAAGACGATGCCGATGCCCATGCCTGCGCTGAACAGCATCGCCACCCAGGTGCCGTAGGCGTACTCGGGCTGTGCTTCGTCGGGGCCGAGCTTGATCCTGCCGAGCGGGCTGATGGCGAGTCCGAGCAGGAAGACCACGAAGGCGCCGACCGACAGCAGGTAGAACCAGCCGGCCTCGGCGACGATCCATGCGTTCGCCGCCTGGAACACGGCCGCTGCGGCCTCCGGTGCGAGGGCCGCGTAGGCGATCAGCCCCAGCGCGATGGTCGCCGACCCGTAGAAGGTGATCGGGGCGATGCCGGGCAGCGGCTGGCGTACAGGCTCCAACGGTCCCTCCTGAACGGCAAGGGGCGGAGTCTGCCACGCGGGAATGCGCGGCGATTCCGTTCGATGTTGCGACCCCCCTGCAAAGCCGGTATATTTTTCGGATGAATTCCGCTCGCGGCAGCTGCCGCGCATCCGGCGCTCCCGGCGCCGTTCGCCTACTGCCCCTCCCGGCGTCCAGCAACCGGACGCTCGGCGGCCTGCACCTGCTTTCGGTGCTGGGTCCGCTACTGCGCCCCGCGCGCTGACACTTCTCCCCCTCCTCTCCGTTTGCAGTCTTTCGTAGCCTCCCGCGCCGGCGGGCCAGGCGCTACAGGAGCA
>DASWVN010000222.1:0-15877 GCA_036401215.1 Vicinamibacterales bacterium
CCAAGTGCCAACTTCCAAGTCGAATCCGGCCCCCGCGTCCCGAGCCCGCCTTCGCGCTGCGCGCTACGGCGGGCAAGCCCCGGACCCCGGACCCCGGACCCCGGACCCCGGATCCCTACCCTCCGCCCATCTTGTTGAACGCGGCGACATCTCGCCTCACGAGCGCATCCAGACGCTCCAGCTGGATGTCGAGGCGCGCCGAGAGTTCCTTGAAGACCGCATACGCCTGGTCGGTGGGACGATAGTCGCCGCTCTCCACCGTGCCCTGCAGCGCCGCGAGCTTGTTGTTCAGACGGATCGGATAGTTCAAGGGATCCTGGCCGCTGCGAAGCCGATGCTGGTAGATCTCCCCTTCCACATCCGTCAGCTTCTCGATGAGCGCCTGCCCGGCAGCCTTCACGTTGCTGTCGTTCGTCTTACCGATCCGGTCGGTGATGCGCTGCTTGATCTCGCGGATCCGGATCACGGCGCGGTTCGCGTCCGAGACGCGGTCGCTGATCCGCATCGCCAGGGTGAACTGCTCGTGCAGATCGGCATCGGTCACCCCCGGCACCGCCGCGTTGCGCTTGATCTCGAAGTCCTGCGTCTTCGTGACCCCGTTCGCGGTCACGCGCACCTGGTAGCGTCCGGGTGGCGCAGCGGGGCCACGAGTGCTCGCGGCCCACATGATCAGGCCCGGGAAGTCCACCGCGTTGGGATACCGCATGTCCCACGTGAACCGGTTCATTCCCTTCGTGGCCGTGACTCGCGCCGGCGGCCCGCCGCGACGGCCGCCGCCTTCTTCTTCTTCCATCTCCGCCGGACGTTCTGCCGCGGGCGGCTTGGCGGCGCTCTCGTAGCTGCGGATCACCTTCCCCGCGGGATTGAGGAACTCGATCGTGACCTTGTCGGCGGCATCCTTCAGGTAGTAATCGACGAACACGCCGCGCGAGACCGAACGCACCGCATCGGCCGGATCGAAGAGCACCAGCGGTTCGTTCGTCATCGACGACGTCGCCTGGCGCAGCACCGAGATGTTGTCGAGCACGTAGAACGATCGCCCGTGCGTGCCGATGACGAGATCGTTGTCCTTCACCTGGATCCCGTGCACCGGCGTGACCGGCAGGTCGAGCCGCAGCGACTGCCAGTGCCCCCCATCGTCGAACGACGCGTAGATCCCCTTCTCGGTGCCGAGGAACAGCAGCCCCCTGCGCTGCGGGTCCTCGCGGATCGCGCGCGCGAAATCGTCGGCGGGAAGACCGGCGACGATCTTCGTCCACGTCTTGCCGAAGTCGCGCGTCTTGTAGACGTACGGAGCGCGATCGGCACGCTGATAGCGGTTGCCGGCGAGATACGCCGTCCCGGCGTCATGCGGAGACGCCCCGATGAGGCTGATGCGTGTGAATTCTGGAAGGTCGGGCGGCGTGATCTTCTGCCAGTTCCTGCCGCCGTCTCGAGTGACGTGCACGACACCGTCGTCGGATCCCGTCCAGATGATGTTGCCGTCGATCGGGCTCGGCGCGATCGTGAACACGGTCGCGTACGTTTCGACGCCGGTCTGATCCAGCGTGATCGGTCCGCCCGACGGGCCCATCGTGGATGGATCGTGGCGCGTGAGATCCGGGCTGATCTTCTCCCAGCTCTGCCCCTCGTTCGTCGAGCGCCACACATGCTGGGAGCCGACGTAGAGCACGTTGGGATCCGTCGGCGCGATGACGATCGGGAACGTCCACTGGAACCGCTCCGTGATGTCACTTGCCGAGTGGCCCATCGGGTTGTCGGGCCAGACGTTGACGTTGCGCCGTTCGCCGGTGCGCCGGTTGATCCGCGTCAGCAGGCCGCCGTAGCTGCCGGCGTAGAACACGTCCGTGTCTTCCGGGTCCGGCGCGATGTAGCCGCTCTCACCACCGCCGACCGGGTACAGCTCGCCGCCGGTGCTCGGCACGCACGCGGTGCTGTTGTCCTGCTGCGCGCCGCAGACGTGGTACGGCACGTGATTCGTCGTGAACACGTTGTAGAACTGCGCCGTCGCGAAGTCCTGGTCCGTCCAGCTCTCGCCGCCGTTGAACGAGATGTTGGCGCCGCCGTCGTTGGACTGCGCGAGCCGCCGCGGATCGTTCGGCGCGATCCAGAGATCGTGGTTGTCACCGTGCGGGACGCGAATGCTCCGCAGCGTCTTGCCGCCATCGGTCGAGCGGTAGAACGAGACGTTGAGGATGTAGACGGTGTCTTTCGCCTGCGGATCGGCGTACACGCGCGTGTAGTAGAAGGCACGCTGACGAATGTTGCGATCGTCGTTGACCAGCGTCCACGTCGCGCCCGCATCGTCCGACATGAAGAGACCGCCTTCGGCCGCTTCGATGATGGCGTAGAGCCGGTTCGAGTCCGCGCCGGAAACCGTGATGCCGAGCTTGCCCCACACCGGCTTTGGCAGGCCGGGGTTCTTCGTGAGTTCGGTCCACGTCCTGCCCCCGTCAGTGGACTTGAACAGCCCGCTTCCCGGGCCGCCGCTCGAGAGCGAGTGCGGCGTACGGAACACTTCCCACATCCCCGCATACAGGGTGTCGGGCGACTTCGGATCAATGACGAGGTCGACCGCGCCGGTTTTCTCGTCGCGGAACAGCACGCGCGTCCAGGTCTTGCCGCCGTCGGTCGACTTGAACACACCGCGGTCGGGCGTGGACGCGTACGGATCGCCCAAGGCGGCGACGTAGACGATGTCGGGGTTCTGCGGGTGGACGCGGACGCGCCCGATCGCCATCGTCTTCTCGAGCCCCATGTGCGTCCAGGTGCGGCCGGCATCCGTCGTCTTGTAGACACCGTCACCCTGGATGATGTTGCCGCGCAGCTGGGTCTCCCCCATCCCCACGTACACGATGTCGGGGTTCGACTCGGCAACCGCGATCGCGCCGACCGAGGAACTGCTGAAGTGCCGGTCCGAGACCGGACGCCAGTTCAATCCGCCATCGGTGGTCTTCCAGACGCCGCCGCCGGTCGCGCCGAAGTAATACTCCATCGGGCGCGCCGCGCTGCCCGCGACCGCCTGCGACCGGCCGCCGCGCGCCGGTCCGATCGAGCGCCAGCGCAAGCCGGACAGCAGCGACGCGTCGACGGCACCGGGCGCCGTCTGCGCCGGCTGAGGCACGGATGTCTGAGCGGCACCGCCCAAACTTGCGAGCGCGGCGATGGTGAGGGTAGCCAGAGTGCGTTTCAAGTACGTCATCAGTGATGAACTCCGTGGAACGGCTGACCGAGAATGCTAATCGATGCGCTCGGCCAGTGGAAGCTGCGGTAACACCTGGACGGCTGCCGTCGAGCCAGTCCAATGGAATCAACGAATTGCGGCGTCGGCATGCCTTGTGCTCATCAAGATTCGCAGGAGGCACACGATGCTTTTTACGATTGCGGTGATCCTGCTGGTGCTTTGGCTCCTGGGTCTCGTCAGCGGGTACACGCTGGGCAACTTCATCTATGTGCTGCTCGTCATCGCCCTCGTGTTGTTCGTGGTGGGTCTGGTGAGCGGCCGCAGGACGGTCTGACGCAAGCGCGTCACAGCTGCAGAGCGCGCACCGTTCGCGCCGGGTCAGGCGCGGACGGTGTGCAAAGTATTGTCAGGGAACGAGTACGGGCGCATAATCGGGGCCGGTTCGCGTTCTCTGAACGATGTCTTGTCGACACTGCGGAAACACGGTCTTGGTTGGCGGGCGCTGCCCGTCCTGCGGCGCCGTATCCGCCGGCGATGCCAGCGTCACCGCCACTCTGACCCCGGTTCCCGATCCCTCGCCCACCCTCGCTGACGGCGAAACGCTCGCCGCGCCGACAGCCGTCCGTCAACGCGAGGGCGGTCCACTCGCCGTCGGGCAGAACTTCGGAACGCGGTACCACATCATCCGGCTCCTCGGCATCGGCGGAATGGGAGCCGTGTACCAGGCGTGGGACCAGGTGCTCGAAGTCGCGGTGGCGATCAAGGTCATCCGCATCGACGCCTCGATCGATCCCGAAAGCGCCGCGGACCTCGAAAAGCGTTTCAAGCGCGAACTCCTGCTCGCCCGACAGGTCACCCACAAGAACGTCGTCCGCATCCACGATCTCGGCGAGATCGACGGCATCAAGTACATCACGATGCCGTACATTCACGGCTCTGATCTCGCGACGGTCCTCAAGAAGGAAGGACGCATCCCGGTGCCGCGCGCGCTGGCGATCACCAGGCAGGTCGTGTCAGGCCTGGTGGCGGCACACGAGGCGGGCGTCGTCCACCGTGACCTGAAGCCCGCGAACATCATGCTGGACCCCGAAGACCATGCCTGCGTCATGGACTTCGGTATCGCCCGTTCCACGTCATCGGCGACCGGGTTCGCCATGACGATGGCGGGGGCGGTGGTCGGGACGGTCGAATACATGGCCCCGGAGCAGGCCAAGGGAGAGACCGTCGATGGGCGGGCCGACGTGTACGCCCTCGGATTGATCTTCCGCGACATGCTGCTGGGCCTGCGCAATCACGGGGCCGGCACGGCGATGTCGGAACTCGTGTCGCGGATGGAGAAGGCGCCGGCCTCGGTGCGGACCCTCGATCCGCAGATCCCGGTGCCGATCGACGAGATCATCACGCGGTGCCTGCATCCGGATCCCGCGGCTCGCTATCAGTCGACGAAGGAACTCCTGACCGATCTCGAGCGCCTGACCCCGGATGGCCACGCGGCGGCGCCACTGACGGCGACGACCCAGGCCGTCGCGCCGCCGGTCCCGGCGCGAAAGCCGCTTCCGCTCTATGCGGCGGCCGGCCTGCTGCTCATCGCGCTCGTTGGTGGCGGGATCTGGATGTGGCAGAACCGCGCGCCGCAGACGCAGGGACCGGTGCTGCCGGAACAGCCGGTCTCGGTGGCGGTCCTGCCCTTTACGAATTCCACTGGCGACGCGACGCTCGATTCACTCGGTCCCAGTCTCGCGGAGATTCTCAGGTCGGAGTTCGGACAGACGGAATATCTACGCTCCGTTAGCGGCGACCGATTGCACCAGGTCCTCGGAGATCTGCAGATCGGCCCTGGCGCGGTGGTCGACAACACGATGCTTGGCCGGATCGCGGAGTTGACCAACGCGGACGCCGTCGTTCGCGGGTCGTACCTCAAGCTGGGCAACGAGATTCGGATCCTCGCGACACTTCAGAACCTGAAGCGCGGCACGACGCCGGTCGACCTGACGGCCACTGCACCGGACGAGAGCGCGTTGCTCACCGCGGTCGACGCCCTCGCGCGAGGCGTTCGTGAAAACATCGTTTCGGCCGAGACCGCCGAGAAGCTGCTGTCGGCGCCGCACGGCCCGCCATCCCGCTCGTTTGCCGCGGTCCGCGCCTACGCCGACGGCCTCGAGTTCGCGCGGAAGGGACAGCACGACGAGGCGGTCGCGCGCTTCAAGGCCGCCACCGAGAGTGACACGGGATTCGCGCTCGCCTTCGCGCGCCTGGCGCTCTCCCACTGGGAGCTGGGGTTCGACGCGGAGGCCCAGCGCGCCTCGTCGCGAGCGGTGGAACTGAGTGACGGGATCGCGCCGGCGGATCGCTACTTCGTTCTGGCGACGGACGCCACCATCCGGAACGACACAGAAAAGGCCGTCGAGTACTACCGTCAGCTCGTCGACGCCGCGCCGTCCGACACGGTGATGCGACTGGAGCTGGCGACGCTGCTCGAGACGTCCGGCGACCTCGACGGCGCACGCGAGCAGCTGGCGAAGGTCCTCGCCGCGGACCCCAAGGACGTGAACGCGCTCCTCGCCGCCGGACGCGTCGAGATCAAGCGTGGCTCGCCGAAGACGTCGCTGGATTCGTTGAACTCGGCGCTCACGCTCGCGATCGAGCTGCGCAACGATCACGCGCGCGCGAGCGCGCTCCAGGCGATCGGCGTGGCCTACAAGAACCTGGGCAATCCCGAGGACGCGCTTCGACACTATCGCGAAGCGGAGGCGATCAGGCGCCGGCTGGGGCTGGCGTCGGGTGTCGCGGCGAGCCTCACCGAGATCGCCCAGATGCAGGCGCGCCTCGGCCAGGGCAAGGAGGCGCTCGCCAGCTTCACCGAGGCGGAACAGATCCGCCGCAGGATCGGCGAGCGCGGTGGCCTGGCCAATACCCTGATCGACAAGGGCACCTTCTTTCTCGAACAGGCCCGGTACGACGACGCGCTCACGGCCTACAAGGAGGCGCTCCAGATCCAGCGGGAGCTGGGCAACGAGACCGGCGCCGCCATGGCCCTGAACAACATCGGGAGCGCCTACTTCGAGAAGGGCCAGTACGAGGACGCGCTCACCAACTTCCAGCTCGCGCTGCCGATCCGCGAGAAAGCGGCCAATCCGACCGACCTGAGCCAGACGCTGCACAACATCGGCGAGTCGTACGTGCGCATGGGACAGTTCGACACGGCGCTGCGGAACTATCTCCGTGCGCTGGACCTCTCGCGCAAAGCGGGCGACGTGCGGTCGCAGGCGATCGAGGCGTACTCGGTCGGGACGGTCTTCGAATACCAAGGACGGCTTGGAGCCGCCCTCAAATCACGCGAAGAAGCGTTCCAGGAGTTCCAGAAGCTGAACGACCGGAGCTTCTGGCAATCCGAGATCGTCGGCGGCTACGGCCGCAGCCTGATGCTCGTTGGACGGTTCGATGATGCCAGGACCCAGATCGATGACGCGCTGGCGATGGCGCGCGAACAGGGAAACCAGGCGGTGGTCGTGCGTGCCCTGCTGGACGATGCGGAGCGACTGCGCCTGTCAGGCGATCCCGCCGGCGCTGGCCGCCGGCTCGAGGAGGCGGCCGGGCTCGCGGCGAAGGTCGGCGATCGGTTCCTCAACGCCAGGGTCCGGGTCGAGCAGGCCCTGCTCTCCATCCATGATCCGCAGCGCGCATCGCGGGCGGCCGAAACCCTGGGTGGTCTTGCGCAGGAGGCGGAAACACTCGGGGCGAAGTATCTCGCGCTCGAGGCGTCGCTCGGCCGGATCGAGGCGCTGCTGACCGCCCGCCGGGTGCCGGGCGCCGCCACCGAGGCGCAGCGCGCGCTCACGCGCGCGGAGAATTTCCGGATGCGGATGCTGGAAGCGCGCGCCCACTACCTCGCTGCGAAGGCGGCCCAGGCCATGGGTGACGGGACGACGGCCCGCCGCCATTTCCGCGATACGCAGCGGATCCTGGACGAGGCGGCAAAAGAAAACGCGGCGTCCGGGTTCGAACGCCGCGCGGATCTGGCGCAGATGCTGACGGAGGCCTCGCAGGCCGTCCGTTAGCGGCGGTTGCGGCGGCGCGTGATCGCGAAGCCGGTCGCCGCGAGACCGAGAAGAGCCAGCGTGGCCGGTTCGGGAACCGGCTCCACCACCACGACGCTGCTGAAGTTGTTGCTGCTGGCCGCACGCGTCGGGTCCCCTACCGCTTTCAACAGCAGGATTTCGCCGGGCGTTTCGCCGCAGGTCTGCGTGAACGCCAGGTCGCAGTCGAAGTCGCGCGGACCCAGGTTGTCGTTGAAGAACTTGTTGTCGGTGAGGATCCCGAACGTATTCGACGTGCCCGGTGCGTGGATGATCTCGCCGTTGATCGTTCCGATCGGCGGCGTCCACGACACCAGCCAGTGAACGTCCCCGTCGTAGTCGCCATTCGGTCCCTGCACTGGAGGGGTGCCCAGCGTCTGATACTGCACGCATTGCCCCGCTTCCCCATAAGCAAGACAGGCATACCCGGACACGCCGAAGGTCGTCCCGGCCGGCTGGAAGAGGCGCTCGATGACCAGGCCAAAGCTCTGGACGACGGTATCGACCGTCACGCGCAGCAGGTGTTCGAACGGCGTTCCGAAATCGAAGAAGTAGAAGGCGGCGTTGTTCACACCGGCCAGGAAGTCGCGGCAGATGATGCCGTCGCCGCTCGGGGGATCCCCGCTCCCGGTGTCGAACGGATCATCCGCAAATCCCAGATCTGAGCACAGCGGACCGGCCGAGGCCGACGGAGCGAACGCCAGCAGCGCTGCTGCAACGCAAAGGACTCCGAAGGTACGGCGAAGCATCGACGACGGGCTGGTGAACATGGGACCACTCCTCCGGCTCGGTGGCAGGGAACGACGAAACGCCCAGATAGGAGAGGCAAGAAACCAGCCTGAAGATCCGAATGTCGCCTTTTTGATTATCTCCTTTGTTTCCAACGACAAAGAGGTGTTTGCGTAGGAGGCTGCTCACTCAGAGTCGCCTCGAGCGGCGACTTTTGGCTACCCCGGCGCCGATAGCACCGGTGGCCAATATATTGGCCGGGCGGATCACCGGTTGGCCGCTCCCAACGCGCCCAGGATCGATCGATTTCGTCAAATTCGCCGAAAATCCGCGAAAAACCGATCAGGTACGAGCATTGCGATCACACGGGTTGCCTCGGCCACGGGGTGACGTGGCGTGGGCGGCAGACGTCACACGATGAACGGGTCTCCTCCGGTCCCGGACATCAACCGGCTTTGCAGCGCCGGTGGTTGACGACTCCACTCTGTCGGCCTGCGCCCGTCTTGAAACGTGCGACGTGCGACGTGCGACGTGCGGTGCGGCGTGCGGTGCCACGTGCGACGTGCGGTGCGACGTGCGGTGCGGGCGTGCTGGCCACAAGCCTCGTCTGTCGTGTGCCGAGACGGAACAGCGGCAGCGATCCGCGCCGGCTGACACTTTTCGACACCACTCCCCCAAATCCGTAAGGAGCAATCGTTTAGCCCGACGACCGGATCCGCGCCGGGATCGGAGCCGAATTTGCGATGAGGGGCGCTGCCTCGAAAACACAGGAGTGTGTGATGCGCAGGGCTCCGGCAGTGATCGTCCTCGTGCTCGTCGCGTTGTGGTCGTCGCCGGTGCTCCCGACGGCGCAACGCGGCCCGTCGATTTCCTCCGATCTCCTTGCGGCACGCGCGCGCGGCGAGCGGGTCCGCGTGATCGTCCAGAGTTCCGACGCCGAGTTGCGTGGCCTGCGTGGCAAGCTGCGCGGTCTGCTCCGGCGGGACCTGGGCAGCAGTCTCGCCCTCGACGTCTCGCCGCAGGACTTCGACCGCCTCGCCCGTGACGGCGCGATCGCCCACCTGTCGGGCGATCTGCCGGTGGCCGCCGACATGGCGATCACGAACCGGATCACCGCGGCCGAATCCGTCTGGCAAAGCACCTCGGGCGGCCTCCTCGGGCTCTTCAGCACGAAGGGTTACGACGGCACCGGGATCACGGTAGCGGTCGTCGACTCGGGCATCGCGTCGCATACGGCGCTGGCCGATCGGGTCGTCGGCCGCGTGAACATGGTCTCGTGGGAGGCGGATGTTTCCGGCGACGCGTTCGGTCACGGGACGCACATCGCCGGCGCCATCGCCGGCAGCACCACCGCGAGCGCGCGCCTCACTGACAGGTATCGCGGCGGCAGCGCGCCAGGCGTCCGGCTCGTGGACGTCCGCGTGCTCGGCCGGAACGGCATGGGGCTGACGAGCGACGTCATCGCCGGCATCGACTGGGCGATCGCGAACCGTACGCGCTACAACATCCGCGTCATCAGCCTGGCGCTCGGTCATCCCGTCACGGAGCCGTCGGCCACCGACCCGCTGTGCCGGGCCGTCGCGCGCGCGGTGGCGGCGAACATCGTCGTGATCGCCTCGGCCGGCAACTACGGGCTGACGCCCGATGGCGCGCCGGTGCTCGGAGGCATCACGTCGCCGGGTAACTCCCCGGCGGCGATCACCGTCGGCGCCATCGATGCGAATGGCACGGTGGATCGCCGCGACGACCGTGTCGCCGACTACAGTTCCCGTGGTCCGACGCGATTCGACTTCGCGGTGAAGCCCGACGTCGTGGCGCCGGGCACACGCCTGGTCTCGCTCGAATCGCAGGGATCGTTCCTGTCGTCCAGCTTCCCGCAGTGGCACATCGCCGGATCCGGACGCAATGCCTACATGCGGCTGAGCGGCACCAGCATGGCGACGGGCGTCGTCGCCGGCGGCGCGGCGCTGCTGCTCGATGCGAATCCGCGGCTCACGCCCGCACAGGTGAAGGCCGCGCTCCAGATGGGGGCGACCTTCGTGCATGACGGCGGCCTGGTCGGAGGCGGCGCCGGGACCGTGAACTTCGCCGCGTCGATGAAGCTGGCGAAGACCGATCCGGTCTCGCTGGTGCTCAACGCCGTGGACCCGATACTCGGGACCTCGAGCGGCGTGACCTATCGTGATACCGGATTGCTCATCGATCGCCTCTACGACGGCACGGGGATCCAGCCGCTCGCGATCCTCGACCTTGGACGTCTGTTCTCGACGCTCGACTCCGCCGAATCGGGAGTGTTGAATTTGCTCGGGCTGACGAACCCGCTGCGCCGGATCCCCGCGAATCGTCTCGTCTGGGGTGAAGTCGCCGACTGGTCGTCGAGCTATTACCTGGTGTGGGGCAACACGATCCAGTCCCCCTCGGGGCAGTACCTCGTGTGGGGCAACACCGACTACACCGGATCGAGCTATCTGGTCTGGGGCAACTCCGCCATGCCGCCGGACTCGGATAGACAGCGGTGACGCAACCGGCACGAGGCGCGATCTCCCCCGGAGGGCGCGCCTATGTCGCCGCCGTCGGAGCGCTTGGCACCGCGGTCTTCGCATACTGCGCGTGGACGCTCTCGCACCGCGGGGTCGCGTCCGCGTCGCAGTTCCTCTTCTTCGCCGGCCTGACGTTCGCAAGCGGCCGCCTCACGGTCAAGGTTCCGTCCGTCGCGGCGCGCTTCTCGGTGTCGGAGATGTTCGCGTTCACGAGCGTGCTGCTGTTCGGTCCGGAGACCGGCGCGGTGACGCTCGCCCTCGACAGCCTCGTGCTCTCGTGGCGGCATCGCATGAGCCGCGAACAGGCGTTCTTCAACTTCGGCAATCTCTCGCTTGCGGTCTGGATCTCGGGGACGCTGTTCTTTCTCTCGGCCGGTGTGGCCCCGCTGTACTCGCAGGTGGCGCCCGTCCAGGAACTGCTGATCCCGCTCGCGCTTCTGGCTACGGCCTACTTCGGCATCAACAGCGGCCTCATCGCCATCGCGATCTCCTTCCAGTCAGGCGGGCGTCCGTATCAGATCTGGCGTTCGAACTTCATCTGGCTCGGACCCGGCTATGCGACCGGCGCGTCGGTCGCGCTGCTCGTGGTCGTCGCCCTGCAGCAGTTCCACTTCAGCACGCTGGCGCTGCTCGTTCCGGTCCTGCTGGTGTCGTACCTGATGCTCGATTCCTCGTTCGGCCGGCTCGAGGACGCGAAACAGCACGTCGAGCAGGTCGACCGGCTCTACATGTCGACGATCGAGACGCTCGCCACCGCGATCGACGCCAAAGACGACGTCACGCACAATCACATTCGCCGCGTCCAGGGAGCGTCGCTCGCGCTTGCGCGCGAGCTTGGGATCACCGATCCGCAGCTCCTCAAGGCGATCGAAGCCGCAGGTCTGCTGCACGACACCGGAAAGATTGCCGTGCCTGAGCACATCCTCAACAAGCCCGGACGGCTGACGCCGGCCGAGTTCGAGAAGATGAAGCTGCACGCGCCAATCGGCGCCGAGATCCTGTCGGCCATCGACTTCCCCTACCCCGTCGTCCCGATCGTGCGCCATCACCACGAGAACTGGGACGGCACCGGCTATCCCGATGGATTGAAGGGGATCGACATCCCGATCGGCGCGCGCATTCTCTCGGTCGTGGACTGCTACGACGCGCTCACGTCGGACCGTCCGTATCGCGGCCGCATGCCGGATGACGAGGCGCTGCGGATCGTGCTCGAGCGGCGCGGAACGATGTACGACCCGCTCGTGGTCGATACGTTCGCGCGCTGCTACCGGCAGATCATGCCCGCCGCGGATGCCGTCGTTCACCCCGCCGCGCGCGCCGTCGGCGGCGCGCGGATACTGAACGCGGTCGAAGCGCCGGCCGTGCCGGATGGCGCCGCAGGCGGTCCAGCCGCGCTCGACGAGCTGGTGGCGTTCACGAGCCTGTCGCGTGCGCTCGGCGGGACGGCGACCTGCGCCGACGTGGGCGCGCTGGCCTGGCTGCTGGTGAAGCAGGTGGTCCCCTGCGACGCGCTCGCGCTGTATGCGTATGAGGAGGCGAGCGACATGATGGTCGCCCGCCATGCCGCGGGTCAGCACGCCGAGGTGTGGCGGCGCAACCGCTATGCGATGTCGCTCGGCGCCGTGGGATGGTCGGCGGTCAACCGGCAGTCGCTTCTCAATGCGGAACCGCTTCTCGAGGCGGCCGTATCACCCGAGCAGTTTCCACCGCCGCACGTGATGTGCACGATCCCGCTCGTCCACCAGGGCGGCCTCGTCGCCGTCCTCGCGGTGTACGCGCCGAAGTGGATGCCGTTTTCGGAGCGCCACCTGCAGTTGCTCGAACTGCTGGCTCCGCAGTTGGCCGCCTCCCTCGCTTCGCTGCCGCCCGAGGCATCGGGCGCTTCCCCCCACACGAAGGGCCGCCGGACCGGCGTCTCCGAGCTTCAGCTCGTCCGCGGCGGCCGCCGGCGTCTCGCCGCGGGCGTCTGATCCGGCCCGATCCCTGCATCGACGACCTCCGCACACGTTCTCACAGTCAGGAGGCGAGCAGATGAACACCGGAAACCTGCTCGTCGGCGCGGGCCTCGGCGCCGCGCTGGCGTACATGCTGGATCCAGATACAGGCAATCGTCGTTGCGCTTTACTACGCGATCAGCTCGTGCGCGCGGGACGCAAGACGCGCGGCGGCCTGGACGCGACCGCGCGCGACGTGGTCAATCGGGGCCGCGGCGTCGCCGCGGTGACGCGAGCGCGTCTTCGGCCGGAGCACGTCGACGACGACACGCTGCGCGAGCGGGTGCGGGCGAAGCTCGGCCACGTGAGTGCGCATCCGCGCGCGATCGACGTCCACGTGCAGAACGGCAACGTCACCCTTCGCGGACCGATTCTCGCCAGCGAAATCACGGACGTGCTCACGACGGTGTCGAACATTCGCGGTGTGCGTGCGGTCACGAACGAACTCGACACTCACGAGTCGAGCGACAACATCCCTTCGCTTCAGGGCGAGGGAAAGGGCGCGACGTCGCGGTTCCGGCCATCGCCGGCGACGCGGGCGCTCGTCGCGGCCGGCGTCGCGACCGGGGTATGGATGTACGCGAAGCGCTGACTGGAGGCCGGAATGGCTCGCTGCGATGTCTGCGGGAACGAGTACGACAAGTCGTTCGAAGTGCGGGCGGGGGGCAGCACGCACACGTTCGACAGCTTCGAGTGCGCGATCCACAAGCTCGCGCCCGAATGCGCCCACTGCGGATGCCGCATCATCGGTCACGGCATCGAAGCCGACGGCCGCATGTTCTGCTGCGCGAACTGTGCGCGCCACGTCGGCGTGACGGGCGCGGCGGACCGCGTGTAGCGCAACCCCTCAGCGCGGCGCGCCCGCGCCGCGCAGCGCGTGCATGATCCGCTCGACCGTGACGATGCCAACGACGGTTTTGGCATCGGCCCGGCTGACCACCGGAAGCACGCCGTGGCTGTGCGCGAGCCGCTCGACCAGCACGTCGATCGGATGGTCCGGGTGCGCGTGGACGGTGGGCGCCTCCGCGAGCGTCCGGATCGACTCGGCCCCGCGGCCGGCGGCGATCGCGGCCTGCAACGTCTCCGAATCCACGATGCCGATGAGTTCCCGGCCCTCGCCGACGAGGTGAACGCCATCACCGGCGGGAGCCATCACGGCCGCATCGGCAATGGGCGTCTCTCCCGGCAGCATCTCGAACTGAAGGGTCATGACGTCCTCCGCCGTGCGCGACTCCGCCGCCGGGCTGCCGGCGGCCGGCGGCAGGTGCACGTCGTCCTGTTCGAGGAGCGCGTGGTACAGGGGCAGCTTCTGGAATTGCCGCGACAGATAGAAGCTCAGGAGGTTCGCGACCATCAGGGGCAGGATGATCTGGTAGTCCTGCGTCAGCTCGAAGATCATGAACACCGACGTGAGCGGCGCGCGGACGATCCCGGCGAAGACCGCGCCCATGCCGACGAGGGCGTACGCGCCGGGATCGGCTGGAACGAACGGCGCGACGCGTCCCATGACGATGCCGACCGCTGCGCCGGTCATGGCGCCGATGTAGAGCGTCGGCGCGAAGATCCCGCCAGGATTGCCCGATGCGTACGACACGACGGTTGCGGCGATCTTCGTGACCCCGAGAATGATGGCCGCGTCCAGCAGCAATCCCCCGTTGAGCGCGCGATCGACGTAGTCGTATCCGACGCCGAGCATCTGCGGAACGACGACCAGGATCAGCCCCATGCCGATTCCGCCGATGGCCGGCTGCCAGTCGATCGTCCATCCCGGCAGCCGCCGGAACGCTCCCCTGAGCGCAAGGAGTGACTTGCAGAAGAAGACCGACACGATCCCGCCAACGATGCCGAGCGCCGCGTAGGCCAGCAACTCCGCCGGGTGCTCGAGATGGTACGGAGGGACCTGGAACAGCGGTTCGTTGCCGAGCACCGAGCGCGCGACCACGACCGACGCGACCGAGGCCACGACTGTCGAGCCGAGGAGCGTCGCGTTCATATCGCCGATGATCTCCTCGAGCGCGAAGATCACGGCGGCGACGGGCGTGTTGAACGCGGCCGAAAGCGCGCCGGCGGCGCCAACCGGCACGAGATCGCGGACCCGCTCCGGCGGCAGGTTCAGCCACTGGCCCGCCACCGACGCAAGGCCGGCGCCGATCTGTACCGACGGCCCCTCGCGTCCGAGCGCATGGCCTCCACCGATCGCGAGCGTTCCCAGGAGGAACTTGCCGATCGGCACCATCGGCGAGATCATGCCGTCGTTCAGGTGATAGGCCTCCTTGGTCTGCGGGATGCCGCTGCCGCGGACGCCGCGGAACGTCCGGTGCATCAGGATGCCGGCCACGATGCTGACGAGCACCGGCATCGTGAACAGCCGCATCGCGCCCGGATCGATACCGAAGAACGCCCGGTTGAGCAGATCGATCGTGACCGCGAAGAGCACGGCGCCGAGGCCGGCAAGGACCCCGACGAGGACGGTCAGCGCCGCGAAGAGATGGCTTTCGCGGAGCTGCAGGCGATACAGCGCCGGCTGTATCCGCCGCCTCAATGCCCCACCCCGTGATGGGCGGCGATCAGACCCAGGGCCCGGACCACCCTGCTCTCGGCGCCGCAGACCGCCGCCACCCGCTCGGCCATTGCCGTGACCGTCGACAACCCGGCATCGACCGACTCATCGCTCGGCCGGCGGCGGCGCAGTGAGGCTCGGGTCGACGCGAGTTCCTCGGCGAGCGCGCCGATGGCGGCGCACTGCGGGTCGCCGCGATCGCAGCGGTCCGCGCGGCAGCCGTCCAGCTCGGTGGCGAGCTGACTGGCGGCGGCAAGCACGCGGCGTTGCCGTTCCGCGGTGCTGAGGCCCGGCAACAGCGGATCGAGCGCCACGATCGTCTCGACGAGCGGCCGCAGCTCGCGCGTGCGGGCGTCATCGTCTGCGCGCGCGAGGTATCGCGCGGCGAGACGGAAGTTGCCCGCCTGAAATGCCGCATCGCCGGCGCGCGCGAGCGCTGTACGGTTTCGCGGCTCGAGCGTGAGCGCGCCCTCGAATTGTGTCAGTGCCCGCGCGGCATCTCCCGCTCGCAGAAACAGCTCGCCCACCTGCAGGCGCGACGGGACGTCGTCGCTGATCTCGCCCGCCAGCAGCAGCGTTTCGGAAAGGGCGCGCGCGTTCTCGTTGCTCCCCAGCAGAAATTCGATGTACTGCACGCGCAGGTCGCGGCGGCGAGCGAGCTGCTGGGGGCCCCACAGCGCGAGAAGCGTCGATTGGTAATGCCGGATCGCCTCTTCGGTACGTCCCGTTTGCGCTTCGAGCCTCGCCAGTCGCAGGCTGATCTCGGCGTCGTCCGGGTGTCTCTCGCGCGCCCG
>DASWVN010000223.1:0-17981 GCA_036401215.1 Vicinamibacterales bacterium
CGTGGTGCGCGCGGCCTTCGGTCGTCCCGCAATTCAACCAACGGAACCGTGCGGGCCGGCCGGCGAGAAGGTCTACCCGAACACGGAATCAGGTGACGCCGAGTTCTTCGCTTCGCTTCACGCAGACGACCTACGCTTCGACCACCGTCGGGATCGTTGGCTGATCGTGGACCACGCGAGCGGGATCTGGCTCCCGGACCGCACCAACCAGGTCGTCGGGCTCGCCACGAAGGCGATGCGCCGTCGACAAGTGTTGGCCGCGATGTCGAACGCAGACGACCGCAAGGACTCGATACGGTGGGCGCAGACCGGCGAGAACCGCAACCGTCTGAACAACCTCCTCGCCCTGGCGGAGGACAAGTATCCACTCGCGGACGACGGTGCGTCCTGGGACCAAGATCCCTGGCTGCTGGGCACGCGACAAGGCGTCGTGGATCTCCGCACGGGTGAGTTCCGCACGGCTCGGCCAGGCGACCGCATCACCATGCGAGCCAACGTGGCCTTCGATCCATTGGCCACCTGCCCCGTCTGGACCGGGATGCTGGCCGAGATCTTCGAGGGCCATGAAGCGATCATCCCGTTCTTGCAGCGAAGTCTTGGCTACTCCTTGACAGGCGACTGTCGTGAGGAGTGCCTGATGCTGCTATACGGGGAGGGCCGCAACGGCAAGGGAACGATCCTCGCCACCGTCGCGTTCATCCTCGGCGACTACGCAGACAACCTGCCGTTCAACTCGCTGGTGCTGCACAGGTTTTCTGCGAGCGCCATCCCGAACGACATCGCGAAGCTGGTTGGCAAACGGTTCGTGACAGCCAACGAATCGAACAAGGACCAGGTGCGCTTGAACGAAGCGCTCATCAAAACGCTGACGGGGCGCGACGTGATTACTGCCAGGTTCTTGAACCAAGAGTTCTTCAACTTCGTGCCCGTGGCGAAGTTCTGGTTGTCCACGAACGCGAAGCCAGAGATTCACGACACGAGCCTCGGGTTCTGGAGCCGCATCCGTCTAGTGCCGTTCAACAACACGTTCGACGGTCGCGAGAACAAGAAGCTGAAGGACCAACTTCGCGTCGAGGCGCCCGGGATTCTGAACTGGATGATCGCAGGTTGCCTCGCGTGGCAGCAGAACGAGAAGGGCCTCGATCCTCCGGAAGAAGTGCTGCTCGCCACCAAGCAATACCAGAACGAGAGCGAACAAGTCGGGAGGTTCCTCACCGAGTGCTGCGTGCAGCAACCGACCGCTCGGGGACGCGACGGCGAACTCTACGAGAAGTACAAGGGCTGGTGCGTGGGCGCGAACGAGCCGCCGTCATACAACCGGCGCACGTTCACCGACCAGATGAAGAAGCGGTTCCAGGTCGACGCGTCGAACACCCAGCGGGTCGTTTACGTGGGGGTGGGGCTCGTGGCCTCGGACACGGGGCCGGGGTCGTGGTGAGGGTTGAGGGCGCCGGGTCCCTGGGCCAACCGTCGCTCACGGCGACTACGACGACTACGCCATCCGTCAGGGTCTTTGGGGACTTTAAAAACCCTTACGAGAGGACCTTGATCGTTGCCGTAGTTGACGTAGTTGCCGACGGCCTGGCCCGGGAAGCCGCCAGCCCTCCTTCACTCCGACGGTTGGTCCAGGGGCCCTGGCGCCCAGCACCTTCACCAGGCGTGAAGGGGTCGAGGCGCAGATCACCCCGTAACGACGGGCCTCGCTTGCTCCTGGCAGGACACACGGGTGTCCTGGCGCTTGGTTTCGCCCGTGATGCCGGCCGCTTCCAGGTGGAAGGCCGCGCGACGTTGGCCGACAGGCCGGCGACGTTGCCCCAGGCGCGGCGATCCCGGGCTGGGGCGGCCTGGCGCCCAGGTCCCAGGGCCAAGCGAAATGGGTCCCCCGCTGGCTGAAAACAGGGGGACCCAACCCGCTCGCGGGGCGGGTCCTGGAGCCAGGGATCATCGGCCCGGCCGCTCGCCAGGCGATGCGCACAACGCAAGCACGATGGTGTTTTGACCAACGAGGGAGATCTTGAAATGTCGCTGAAGGAACTGAGCAAAGAACTACTCGCGCAGTTGAAGCGCCACCCGCAGTCGGGTCGACAACTCGCAGCGGCAGTTGGTCGCAACAACGGCACGGTGGGCAAGACACTTCGACGTCTGGAGAAGCTGGGCTACATCCGACGTGCGTATAAGAAGTGGGTTTACGTCACGAGCGAGCCCGTGCTCGAAGCCTATCGTAAGGACTGGTCGGTCGAGGAGGCACGTGACTGTTACCTGGGTGGCTTGTTCAGCGAGACGAGCCTTGCGAACCCTGGAGACCTCACGCTGATCGGGGTGAAGCGACGGCAGTGGGATGAAGCGGTGCGGTATCTGGAGCACCACCATCCCGAGACCCTCGACTTTGGTAGGCAGGCGCGTGAGCAGATGACCGAACTCTTTAACACTCTGCGCCAGGCATACGTGCATGACCCCGACACGTTCCGCGACATCGTCGCGGCCCTGATCGCCGAGCAGACGGACCTGGTGGCCGACCGCATCAGGGCATACCGATGCATCCCGGAGGCGCACATCGACGGTGATCGACTGTTCTTCGTCTGGTTGCTGTTGGGATCTCCCGAGTGGGTTCCGAACTCGTTCTACTTCCCGGAAGTCGGGAAGCCGGATCGTGATGAGGCTGCACTGCGTCAGGCGTGGAACATCGCCTACAACGACGAGCACACCTTCACGGCTGAGATCGCCCCGATGATCTTCGACATGTTGGTCGTCTTGGACGAGAACGGTGTGCTGGCAGCGTTCGAAGAGCACCAGGGCTTGAACCAGAAATCCTTCACCGCGAACGCGGCCACCGAGCCGCTGGGAGCCCAGTCATGAACCTGGCCGAACTCGCAGTGCTGATCCAGCGGGAGGCCGAGGAACAGTTCGAAGCATCGGTGAAGTGCGACGGGCACCTGGCGTTCAGTCGTCCGGGGCTGCGGATCTTCGAAATGCCAGACGGGTCACACCGAGTCTTCGAGGCGGCGGGCTACGACGGTCCGTCACCAGAAGCCTACGTCGATGTGTTGTGCGAGAAGCGACTGGAAGAGTCGCTCGTGGACTCTTACCTGGAGATGACGGCAGAGGGTCGACGCCAGCGAGCGGCTCAGGGCGATGCGATTCTCGACTCCGTTGACCCTGGGGTCCGAACGAGGCCGTTCCGGAGCGAACGACGGGAGCAGCCCGTGAGCAATGGACCTCGACCGACGAGGGCTCGATGGCCGACACCTCGTCCTCGACCTACGACGCGAGCGACGAAGCGATAACCGCGAACTCTCAAACAGAAAGGACAGTCAGATGGCTCAGCGAGAACTGCGTATCACCGGGCGCGTCGGAAGTACGTCGCCCCGAACGAACTCGACCTGTCGTTGCGCGAAATGCGGAGGAGTGAAGCCCGCGGCTGGAGCCGCGCCTGCACCGCCGCAGACGTCTTGGACTCTCGACCAGGCGCGGGTCGCACGAGGGAAGCTGGCCGAGCAGAACTCGACGGCTGCTCGCCGTGCCCTCGAATTGATCGACCTGGCGTTTCCGACGCTGGCCGCGGAAGCCGCAGCCCAGCGTTCCGCGACAGCGGCACCAGCGATGCCCTCGATGAAAAGCGCCATCGACGCGCATCGTGCGGGCGCACCAGCGGCACCGCGCGTCGTTTTCCCGGAGCAGCCCGCGGTGGATCCGGCGACCCGAGCGGCTGCACGCCACGTCAGCAGGCCGGACCTGTCGGCGCCACCGATGGACTTCAACGAGGCAGTGCGGAAGCGAGCCGCGAAGAAGTAGAACCTCGGGCCGCGATGTCGTGAGCCCATTTTAAGGAGAGAGCAATGAAGGTATCCAGATACGCGGACGAACCCGTCGCGGACGCAGCCCAGGCTGCAGCCGGTGCGGCGGCCCTGGCGGAACTCGAAGCTGAGATCGCGAGCGTCGATCAGGCTGAGAAGAACCGTCGCGAAGCAGTCGAACGGGACCGCGCCATTCGCCAGGCGGTCCAGATGGGCACCGACGCGGAGGCAGAACTCCGCCGGCTGCGGGGACAGTTGACGACTCTCGACGGAGCACTCGCTGCGATGTCGAAGGTCGCCAAGGCGATCACCACGATCCCGGACGGAGTGCAGGGAGCCCGTCCGACCGTGGTTCTGGGGTCCGATCGCGTCGGCCTCGCGGACATCGATGACATCGCCGAATTCCTGGGAGATGTAGTCGATGCGTCCGTTCCGCGGATCCAGGAACGGCGCGGTCGGATCGCAAGCGCCATCGAGAAGTACGAACAGCAACTCGCGGACGCCCAGGCGCGCGCCCGCGAACTTCGACGGTAGTTCCTCCACACGACAACTGAGAGCGTTCGCATCGCTCTGTCATCAGAGCCGGCCGGAGGCCTGCTCGAAAGGAGTTCAAGACATGGTCGGAGTTCTTCGAAAGCCTCGACTCACGTACGAGATCGTCGGTGGTGGACCGTCAGGCGGAGGGCAACGACGCGAACGCCTCGCGTCGATTGCCATCCAGCCGGACGGCCATTCAGCAACGGATCTCGTGTATGCGCAGGCCGCGGACTTGACGTTCTCAACCAACGGGATCGTCTTCGGCTCGCAGGCTTACACCGAGCGTCCGCCGCGCGTCACGTTCGACATCGATCCCAACGATCCGCGCCGGGCGGTCAACGTTCGCCTGGCGTAACAGCCCGGGAGCAGCCGGTCCCCGGCGTTAGCACACCGCTACAAGGGCCAGCGGCAGGTGCAACCGGCGCGTCAACCACACGAAGGAGTGAACGAGCGACAACACGACATCAGAAAGGTCAGAGCAATGCCGGTAGTCAACACGGGCGCGGAGAGCAACGGGATCTCGGCACACGGCACGCAGATCTCGCGCAACGGGACGCCGATTGCGGAGGTGAAGGACATCACGCTTCCTGCACTCACCCGCAAGCCGATCGACACGAGTACTCACAACAGCGATGACGACTCGTATGTGATGGGGATTCGTCGGAAGGGCGAACTGCAGTTCATGGTCAATTGGTTGGCCACCGACGAACCGACGCACGACGCGACCGACGGTCTGCTGGATGCCTGGGCGGAGGGATCGAAGGACCAGTACGACGTCCTGTTCCCGGATGGTTCGAACTGGCTCTTCTCGGGCTTCGTGTCGAACATCGGTCCGAAAGCGCCCGTCGACGGCGTGCTGGAAGCCTCAGTCTCGGTGCGTCCGAGCGGCGGCCAGATCATCACTCCGTAGTTCCACGCGACAACGTGAACGCTCGTTCGCGCATGGTCTGAGCACCAGGTCAGGCGCGAGCCTTTTTCAAAGGATCGAACAGACATGCTGCACACCAACACCACCACCCTGCGCGGGGTCGTCCGCACCATCGTCGCTGAAAAGGGCTTCGCATTCCTCCGGGCCGATGACGGCCGCGACTACTTCGTGCACGCGAGCGCCCTGGTGGCGCCTCTCACCTTCGCCGACCTCCAGCAGGGCGACACCCTGTTCTTCACTCCCACTCACCCCGACCGCGGGCCGCGTGCGGAGGATGTGACGAAGGGGTGAGCCATGCGAGCGACAGTCACCAACCTCCATCCGCACTACAGCTATTTCTTCGCTCGCGACATCGACGCAAAACGCGTCCTGAGCAGCGAGCATGTGTTCTGCGACCGACGCGAGTGCGATTTCGAGATCGCGACCCTGCGTAGGCATGACGTGGTGGACATCGGCCGCGTCGAAGAACACCACAAGGGCCGACGCGGGTACGACGTCACCTTCGTCCGTCATCCGGACCGCGACCCCTTCATCGGACGCGTCACCGACGTTCACCCCGCACGAGGCTTCGCGTTCGTGAAGGCCACCGACGGCGCCCAGGTCATCGTCATCGCGTCGGACTTCCTCGAACCAACAGCGTTCGACAGCTTGTGCGTGGGTACCTGGTTAAGCGGCGAGCGGATCGTCACTCCACGCGGCTACCTCGGAACCGCGATGGCTCTCACGCGACCGGACTGCATCCCGGAGATCGGTCGATGAGTGTCGTGTCATTCGGCTGGGTGATGCGGGTGGAGAAGGGCGGTCGCGAGGGCCTGATCCGCGACTTCCACAACAGCCGGATTCTGAACTTCCGGTCTCGGGATCTGCGTGGCACCGCGGCGGAGGTCGGGTTGCTCCACGTCGGCGACCGGGTCGCTTACGTGGCGCGGCCCACCAGCGGCCGACCCCGCGCCACGGAGATCTATTTCGTGGAATCAGGCGCGATTCCTGGCCTGTAGCACGCCGAACACGCGGGTTCTGGCGAGTTCTGGGGCGACTTGCTTGTGCAGCCAGGCAGAGCGAATCTCAACGTTCCCCGGCGCATATGAATGAGGAGAATGATGATGGCAAAGAAGGCAAAGCGAACTCAGTGGGAAGCGAACCAGTTGGTCCTCCGCGTTACCGAGCAAGTGAAGGACGCGATGCGGAAGAAGGCCGAAGCCCAGGGCCTCAGCCTCAACGCCTGGGCGAACCAGGCCCTGGCTCGCGCGACGGGCGTGAAGCTGGCTGCACCCAGCACCAAGGCGAAGGGCGGTGTGCGGTGAGCCGCAAGAAGAAACCCGCGTTCAAGGACACCAGCGTCCGGAAGCGGTGCAGCCATGTGGCGACGGGGGAGTGGGAACTGTGCAACTGCGCGTTCCACTACTACCTGACGCACCAGGGCAAGAAGCACCGCGGGATCATCCCGGACGTCAGGACCTACGACGAGGCCCTGGCCGCGTTCGTCGGGATCAAGGCTCGTATTCAGAACGGCCAACCCGCCGTCGAAGCGAAGGAGTCCGACGCCACGACGGTCGAACAGTTGGCCGACGACTGGCTCACCACCAACCGCGGCGGCCTGAAGGCGAGCGCCATCCGGGCCTACCGCGACCAGGTGCGAGCGCACATCAACCCGGCCCTGGGCAAAATGCGGGTAGTCGACGTCACGCACCGCGTGTGCGAGCGGTTCATCCAGAACCTCCAGCCGATCCGCATGAAGCGCCCGCTTTCGGAGAACACCAAGACCCGGATCGCCGTCACGCTCCAGGCCCTGTTCAAGTTCGCCATCGATTACCGGCGCTCCCTGGGTATCACCGACAACCCGGCGAGGGGCCTGGCGAAGCTGGTGCGTGATCCGGACTCCACCCGCGACGACGTGGTGCTGGACCCGAACGACCCGTCGAAGTTCTTCACCGCTGAAGAGGCCGCACACCTGCTGCGCGTGGTCGAGGCCAAGCACCCCGAGTGGCACGTGTTCATCCGCACCGCGATTGAAACGGGGATGCGGATGGGCGAGTTGTCTGCGCTCCGCTACCAGGACATCAACTGGCGCGGGCGCTACCTGACGGTGCGGTCGAACTGGGTCCAAGGCAAGTTCACGTCGCCGAAGAACGGCAAGAGCCGTCAGATCCGGCTCGACAAACGTCTGCGGGCGCTCTTGCGCCTCCGCTGGCGCGAACACCGAGACAGCACGCGCTTGGTGTTCCCGTCAGAGAACGGCACGCCGATGGACCCCAAGAACTTCAGGCGTCGAGCCTGGCAGGCGATCCTGGAGTCGGCTGAACTCGACTATCGAACGCCCCACGCCATGCGCCACACGCACACGACGATCTTGCTGGCCAACGGGGTGTCCCTGACCGACGTCGCGGCCCAGGCGGGGCGCTCCCCGAATGAGACCTGGAGGACCTACTTCCACTTCCTGCCGCGGGGTGGCGCCGACGCGGCAACGGGGGTCATCAGCCGGGCGCTCGACCAGGCCGCCGAGCGGGACACACCGCGTGTCCTGGGTGGGGTTTCTGGGGCTCCGAAGGGCGACCAGCGGCCACGAGCGGCCACGAGAACGAGCGGAATCTCTAGGGATTTGCGAATTCCGGCCTAAACCCGAAAGTCCCGAAGCAACTGGGGGTCAGGGGGTCGCTGGTTCGAATCCAGTCATCCCGACCAAGCACACACACATACGGCCCGGCGACCTGCCGGGCCGTATGACCGTACACGCCGGGGGAGCCTGCGCTAGCCTCCGGACGACCCCACCTTCAGCTGATTCACGACCCGCGTCACGCCGGCCGTGTCGCGCGCGATCTGCTCGGCCTGTTGTTTCAACTCGTCCGACGCGACGGTGCCGGTCAGCGTCACCACACCGTTCCGCGTATCGACGTTGATCTGATGCCCCTTCACGTCGCCGTCGAGGAAGTACTGCGACTGGATCTTCACCGTGATCCACTCGTCAGGCCGCTTCAACTCCGTCGTTTCGGTCCGCGATGTATCCGCATCCGCGGCAGCCCCTGCGGCGCCGACCTTCAACTGGTCGCGCACGTCCCGCACGCCTTCCGTGTTGCGCGCGAGCGCCAACGCCCGCCGGTGCGCCGCGTCAGAATCGACCGTGCCGGACAAGGTGACGACGCCGTCCTGCGTGTCCACGTCGATGTCCATGCCCTTCACCCTGTCATCGAGGAAGTACTTGGACTGCACCTTCGCGGTCAGCCAGGCGTCGGGGCGCGGCAGGTTCGGCACCGGGGCGACACCGGTCGCCGGGGTAGCGCCTTCGCGTGCGCCGCTTGGTGTCTCCGTCGCCTCGCCCTTCACGCGCAGCCGGTCCTCGACGCGCGTCACCCCCTCGGTTCCACGCGCGATCCGGACGGCTTCCGCCTTGTCATCGGCGCTGTCCACCTCGCCTTCGAGCGTGACGATCCCGTTGTTGCTCGTCGTCACGTCGATGTTCCACGGCTTGATCTCCGGGTTCGTGAAGTACTGCGCCTGGATCTTCGTCGTGATCCAAGCCGGCTCGACGTCGGCCGACTCACCCGAAGTGCCCGCAACATCGGTCGCCGGCGCTTTCGGTTCATCCCGTGTGGGCGTGGTGGCTGCCGTTGCCGTTCCCACGCGCAGCTCATCCTGGACCTTGTTCACGCCGCTGACCTGGCTCGCCACCGTTACCGCGCGGTTCCGCAGGTCTTCGGAATCGACCGTGCCGCGAAGCGTGACCACGCCGTCATTCGTCGTGACGGAGATATCGCGGCCGCGGATCTGATCGTCTTCGAAGTACCGAGCCTGCACGGAGGTGGTAATGGCGGCATCATCTTGTGGATACTGCGCGGTCTGCTGCGCCGGAGCCTCGGCCGTTGTCGTCGTTTGAGCCGGCTCCTCGCGGTTGCACGCCGTCGTGAGGACCAGGGCCGCCGCACACGCCCAGATCCATGATCGAGTTCTCATCAGTAACACCTCCCGCTGCAAAACACTGCAAGGTCTGCTCCGACCTGGCTCTGCAGGAGAAGGCGACTCAACCTGGCCGCGTGCCCCCCGTGCTAGCCTCGGTGCCATGACCCACCTCGGCATCGCAGCGGCTCTCCTGGTTGTGGCTGTTTCGACCGCCTCTGCGAACCCCGCGCAGCAGGTGCGCGAGGAGCAACTCCCTGCGCTGCTGAACGAGCAACTGAGGGCCGCCGAACTCTATCGCGAGGGGCGGGTTGACGAGGCGTTCCGGATCTTTGATGCGCGCAGGCCATCCCTGAACGAACGACTCGCGCAGCTCGCGGCGTCCAGCTTGACGCGTCCGCTGAAATTGAAAGTCGAGGAAGGCATGCAGGGACCCCGCCCATGGACGCAGGAACTGGTGCGTGCGCTCGCGGCGTTGCATATGGAGGCGGCTTTGCGCACGTACGAGCGGCAGGAAACGGTTGGCCGGTTTCGCACCGAAGCCGCCGCCGCCGCCCGCCTCTTCTCCGCACTGGATACCCCGAGCGATTACCCCGCCGAAGATTGGAGTCGCTGGATTGTCGCGATCGGTCTCACGGCGCTGTCGGACGGTCAACTCTGGTGGGCGTCCGAGATTCTGGCCCAGACGTGCGGTCACTCCGTTCCCTTGCCGGCACTCCTGCTTGCATGTGGCTCGCTGCACGAGGCGATCGCGGCCCTGCCCGCGCACATCCTCCTCAGTCAGGGTCATCAAAGCTCGACGGCCATCCCCGAGTTCGGCGTTCGCTCTTACCAGGACGCGGATGCGAGACGCAGACGACACCTCGGGATGGCGCGTCGATATTTCGAGAACGCCGTCCGGTTGAACACCGGCGATACCGAGGCACGTCTCCGGCTCGCGTGGGTTCACTTCGTTTCTGGCGAAGCACACACTGCGGCCGGCATACTCGAGACACTTCTGAATGGCGAGCCGCTCGACCGGCGCGCGGCGTTTCTGGTCCGGTTGTTCCTCGGGCGCGCGCGTCAGGACAGTGGCGATCTTGCCGGTGCGGTCGCCCTCTATCGCGAAGCGCTGACGATCGCGCCGTCGGCACAAAGCGCGCACGTGGCCCTCGCGGCGGCACTGCATCGCCAGGGAGCGGTTCGTGAGGCGACCGCTGTCACGCGGCAGCTCTTCGATGCGCCGTCGGAGCCGCTGGATCCCTGGACCTCCTATCACTACGGTCAGTTCTGGAGCATCCAATCACTGTTGACGACGCTTAGATCGGAGGCGCGCAGGTGAGGACCCGCCTCTGTCTGCTGTTCATCTGCGGTACGGTCTGGACGCTCCACGGGGCTGCCCAGCAGGCGCGTTATCGGAGCACGACGGAGGCAGTCCTGGTGGACGTAGCGGTGACGTCGGGCGGCACACCCGTGACGGGACTGACCGCACGGAACTTCGAGTTGAAGGATATGGACGTCAAACAGCAAATCGAGATCGTCTCGTTTGCGGACGTCCCGATCAGCCTGCTCCTCGTTCTCGACGTGAGTTCGAGCGTGACGGGCGATCGCCTCAGCCAACTGAAGGACGCGGCTGGAGCAGCCGTGGACGCGCTACGGCCCGGCGATCAGGCGGCGCTACTCACGATCCGTGATCGGGTAACGCTCGAAATCGGCTGGACGAGCGACCGCACCGCGCTCCGCCGGCACATCGACGGGATGGTCGCACGCGGGTGGACGGCATTGCACGATGCCGTGTTCAGTGCGATCGCATTCCGCGAGGATGCGGTGGGACGTGTGCTCATCTTGATTTTCAGCGACGGGGCCGACACCGCCAGCTGGCTCGATGCCCGTCGGGTCATAGAGGCGGCGCGGCAGTCGGACGTCGTGATCACCGCGGTATCCGCGATGCAGCGTGCTCGCCCGACGGGTGGGCGCGAGGCACGGGATTTCTTCGGTCTCGACGCCAATCTGCGGCGTTGGTTCGAACGCGATCCGACGCTTTTTCCATATGCCTTCCTTCAGGCGATCGCCGGTGAGACTGGCGGCACCCTCCTGCATGTCAGCAACGACAAGGAGATTGCTTCCGCCTTTGAAAACACGGTCGCAGCCTTCAAGACGCGATATCTCCTGACCTACACGCCCGAAGGCGTTGATCGGCCAGGTTGGCACCCCATATCCGTACGCCTCGTCGGTCGAAGGGGAGAGGTGACCGCACGTCGTGGTTACTGGAGGTGAAGCGGCGACCCCGTCCACCGCCGACGCAAAACGCACATCGAGGAACTGGAAGCGCGTCGTCCTCTGGTCCCTGCTCGTCATGACGCTGGCGGGGCTGGCGGCCGGACTCTTTCATCTGCACCGCTTCGTCACCACCTCGAATACCCCGCGCCCGCCGGTTCCGCCGTCTCCGCTGCGCGCGCTGAGCGATCGACGGCTGGTCTCGGTGACGATCACCACGCCGACGTGGCAGAAGGTCCGGTGGGTCGTGACCGTGGACACGCTGCGCACCGACCACCGTCTCTGGCGGCAGATGCACTTCAACGACTGGGATGCGATTCCGGCGGAGTTCCGGGAACCGGCGCTGCTCGCGATGATCGACTCGTACCGGCCGCTGTTTGCCGGTCCGGCCGTGTGGAGGCAGATGCGAGTCGAGGACTGGGACCAGGTCCCGCAGCCGATCCGGGCGATGGTGTTCCTGCGGATGATCTGGTTCTGGGCCCGGCACGAAGAGCTTGGCGCGGAGTTCGACCTGTCACCGACGCGCCTGGCGACGACGGTTGCATCCATCGTCATGGCGGAGTCGTGGTTCGAACACCGCTCGATCAACGTGAACCAGTGGGGTAATCGCGACCTCGGGCTCGCGCAGTGTTCCGACTACTGCCGCGCGAGCCTCGCCGAGATGGCAGAGGCCGGCGAAATCGCATTCACACTATCGGAAGCTGATTACTTCAATCCCTGGCTGGCGACGCGCGTCGCGACCGTCTGGTTCGAGCGCGAACTGCTGAATGCGGCGGGTGACGTCGACCTCGCGATCCGCGCCTACCACCGCGGCATCGTCAACGCGATGGACGAGAAGGGGGACGTCTATCACGCGCGGGTGGTCCGCTTGCGAGAGGACTACATCCGCTCGCAGGACGTGTCTCCGACGTGGCAGCTGCTGACCCGGGTGATCAGGCCGTTGTGAGGATCGGTCTCGAAGTCATCCCGTCGTTTCGAATTGCGCTCCCGCTTTCCGCATCTGCTCCTCGGCCAGCTCCGACCCTTCGCGCGTCACGGGCATCGTGGCATCCGCGATGACGACCGTCTCGAACCCTTCGCGGCGGGCGTCGAGCACCGTCGCACAGACGCAGACGTCCTGCGCCAGCCCTCCCACCCAGAGCCGTTTGATCCCGCTGCGCTGAAGCTCCGCGACGAAGCCGGTGCCGTCGAACGCCGAGTACTGGTCGCGGTCGAAGCGCACCCCTTTCGTGACGATGATCGCCGACGAGGGAAGCGCCAGATCGTCGTGGAACGCGGCCCCGTCGGAGTCCTGAAGGCAGTGGACCGGCCACTGGCCGCCGAACTCGGTGAAGCTGGGATGCCGCCGCGGATGCCAGTCGCGTGAGGCGTAGACGGGCACCTTCGCGCGTTCGGCCGCGGCGATCCAGCGATTCAATACCGGCACGACGCTGTTGCCTCCCTGAATCGCCAGCGCGCCGCCTTCACAGAAATCCTTCTGCACATCGACCACGACGAGGGCATCCCCCTTGCGCAGTGCAGTGGCAGGATCAGCCATCTGTTCGTTCCTCCTCTAATGATGGTAGGCCACATCGTTCGACTGTGCAGTACGGTGTAACTCCTGCCACGGTTGTGCAATCGGCGGACGCCCGGGAAGGTGCGTCAAAAATGTAAGTGGTTGATCGCGATGACCTTACGACCTGCTGCGCAACGGAACGCCTGTTGCTGAGCTGAGACGCATGATCAAGCGCTTTCTTGGCCTCGCTTTAGTCGTCATCACCGCCGCCTGCGGCGGATCGTCGTCGCCGACAGAACCCGGGACGACCCCGAATGGATCCGGCGCGTCGATCACCGGAACGGTGTCGGGCGCATCATCCGCGCTCACGGCGAGCGGCTCCAACGCGATTCCGGGCATCGTCGTGAAGGTGGTCGGCACCTCGATCTCGTCCGGCCTCGACGCGGCCGGCAGATTCACACTGACGGGCGTACCCAGCGGTGACATCCAGCTGGAATTCAGCGGACCGGTTTCCGCCACGATCACGATCAGCAACGTGCAGACGACGGAGAAGATCACGCTGGTGATCGCGCTCTCCGGCAGCACCCTCACGGTGCAGGCTCAGACGAGAACGACCGGCAGGGAAGAACAGCTCGAAGGCCTCGTCGAAGCCGTCTCTCCGGCGGCGGGATCGCTGAAGGTGGCCGGGCGCGACGTCCTCACAGATGAATCGACGCAGATTCGCCAGGGCAACACCCCGCGCGTGCTTGGCGACCTGAAGGTCGGGTATCGCGTCCATGTGAAGGGTCAGGCCTCCGGCACGGCGCTGCTCGCGTCGTCCATCTTCCTGCAGAACACCAACATTCCGAGCGACGACGACGAGACCGACAACGACGATGATGGGCAGGACCAGTCGGCGTCCATTCACGGCACACTCACAGCGATGAGCGGTTCGGCGCCGGCACTGACGCTGACTGTGGGCGGCACAACCGTCCGCACGTCGAGCAGCACCGACGTGAAGCGGCGCGGTGACACGCAGACCCTGAACGAATTGCGCCTCGGCATGGACCTCCACATCGTGGGAACACGCCAGGCCGATGGATCGCTCGACGCGCGCAAGATCGAGATCCGTGATGATGCGATCGGCGGCGAGGTCGAGATCGCCGGCAGTGCGGGCGGTGTCTCGGGTTCCTGTCCGACGCTTACGTTCGGCATCAACGGCTACAGCATCCGGACGGACGCGAGTACCGCATTCGAAGGGATCGCATGCGCCGCCCTCAAGAGCGGCACGAAGGTCACCGTCACAGGCATCTCGCAGGAGGATAAGTCCGTTCTCGCGACGCGAGTAAAAGCGAATTAAAACCTGGGTTCCAGGGGGTTCCAGGGGTTCTCGAGGGTTCCAGGGGGTTCCCGAGTTCTGGGTTCTGGGGTTCCAGATCCATTGCACGCGGAATCCGGCTTGACGGCGTCGCCACTAATGAATTAGTACAGCGCCCATGCTCGCATGGGTGCTGGTCCTCTCGCTGCTCGCGTTCCCGCAGCAACTCCCGCCACGTGACGCGACAACCCGCACTGCGGCCTCGGGCATCGTGCGCGGCCGCGTGGTTTCGGCCGCGACCGGTGCGCCGCTTCATCGCGTGCGTGTAACCCTCAACGGGCCCGTTCCCAACGCCCCCAGCGCGGTGACCGACGTGCGAGGGGAGTTCGAGATCAGTGAGGTGCCGCCAGGCACCTACACCCTCACGGCGACGCGAGCCGGATATCTCACGATCCAGTACGGGCAGCAGCGGCCGCGCGAGCTTGGCCGCAGCATCGAGGTGCGCCAGGGGACCACGACGGAGGGGATCGCGATGACGCTGCCGCGCGGAAGCGTCATCGCCGGCCGCATCACGGATGAAACTGGTGACGCGGCGCCCGGAGTCCGAGTCGAAGCGCTCGAACATCGTTTCATCCGCGGACACCGCGTCCTCGTTCCCGCCAGGATCACGACCACGAACGACATCGGCGAGTACAGACTGAGTGGCCTCGAGCCCGGACGCTTCAGGCTGCGCGCGTCGAGCAGCGACGTGTGGGAGACCGACGATGGCAAGAGCACGCGCGTGTTCGCCGTGACGTACTTTCCCGGGGTGGTTGGGAGCGATCAGCCACAGGAGGTCACGGTGAACCTCGGGCAGGGGATCGAAGGCCTCGACTTCCGCCTGGTCACCGGCAACGCCGCGCGCGTGACGGGAGTCGTCGAAGACGAAGTCGGCCAGCCGATCCCGGACCAGGTCGTGAACCTGTCGGATATTACGCGGACGATCGGCGGACGGGTGCTGAGCAGCGGACAGGGAGCCCCGCCGGTGAGGACCGATGCCAACGGCACGTTCGCGTTTTCGAAGCTCGCGCCCGGTGAGTATCTCGTCTCCACCGGAGGAGCGGACGAGCGAGTCAGCGAGACCGTCGTCCTCACCGACGGGGACGTCAGGCACCTGCGGCTCACCCCGCGCAAGCCCGTCGAAGTCAGCGGCAGGATCGTCACCGACGAAGGCACGGCGCCGCCTTTCGTCGCGCTGCAGTTCCGGGTCGAGCCCGTGCCGGCCGATCCTGCGCGCGTGCTGCCACAGTGGGGAGAGAGCGGCGGGATCACCGTCCGCCCGGACTTCACGTTCCGGACGACCTCGCTCGAAGGCCCGCACCTGTTCCGGGTTGTCGGCCTGCCGCTCGACTGGATGCTGAAAAGCGTTCGGATCGGCGCGCGCGACATCACGGACGTCCCGGTGCAGATCCAGCGGGGGAGCGCGGACGTCACGGGAGTCGAAATCGTGCTCTCGCGCAAAGGCGCACTGATCACCGGCGAGACGATCGCCCTTCCGGGAACAGCGCCACAGGACCTCACGGTCATCGCCTTTCCGGAGAACAGCGCGCTGTGGGGTCCTGGCTCGCGGTTCGTCCATGCGACCCGCCCTGATGACAGCGGACGGTTCTCGATTCCGCGCCTCCCTGCGGGAACGTATCGCGTCATCGCCGCGCCAGCGGTCACGGACGGCCAGTGGGTCGATCCGGCGTTCCTTCAATCCCGGCTGCGCGACGGCGTACGGGTCGAGCTTGCCGAAGGCATGGTGGAGACGGTGAAGATCGAGGTGGGAGGCCGGCGATGACGATGGCCGTGCTGTTGACGGTACTTCTGACGGCGTTTATCCCGTCGAGCGCTCTCGCGCAGGTCCGGTCGCAGGATGCCGGCGCCGAGAAAACCGGAACGATTCGCGGACGCATCACCGCTGCGGACACGGGGAAGCCACTGCGCCGCGCCCGAGTCAGAGTGCTGCCCGAAAAGCGCGACGGCTTCACACGTCCGGCCGAAGCGCACACGAACTCACGCGGCGAGTTCGAGGTCGGCGAACTGCCGGAAGGGTCCTACTACGTCTCCGCCACGAGAGCCGGGTTCGTCGATGTCGAGTACGGTCGGAGGCGGCCGTTCGAGCAGGGGTTGGCCATCACCGTCCAGGCCGGTCAGGTGCGCGAGCGGATCGACCTGGCGATGCCGCGCGCCGGTGTGCTGGCGGGCCAGATCACCGACGAACTCAGCGAACCCTATCCTGGTGTGCGTGTCGATGCCTTGATGCTCCATTACCGCAACGGCAGGAAGGAACCGCAGATCGTGAGCGGTGCAACGACCGACGATCGCGGCCACTATCGCATCAGCGGACTTCAACCGGGCAGCTACTTCGTCGTCGCGACATCGAGCGAAACGTGGCGGAACGAGAAGCGTGAAACCATCGGCTTCCCCTCGACCTACTATCCGGGTGGCACCTTCGACCAGGCACGACCGGTGACCCTCGGCCCGTCGGAACAACGAACCGACCTCCACATCAACCTCCAGTCGGCCCGCACGGCCCGACTCTCCGGCGTCGTCGTGCGCGAGCGCGGCGAACCCGTCCCTGGCACGACCGTCACGGCGGCCTACAGCTACCCGGGTGTGTTCGCGACCAGCGGCATGCGATCGATCCGGACGGGACCCGACGGGTCCTTCACCATCAAGGACGTTCCGGGCGGGACCTACAGGGTGATGTCGGGCGGAGACGATGCGGTCCTGACGGTGACGGGGGTGGATATCGACGGGATCGTGCTCACGCATCGCACAGGCAGCACGGTGTCGGGGACGATCGTCACCGACGAGGGGACGCCGCCGCCGTTTCCTGTCTCCGGAGTTCGCGTGATGCTCGAGACCTCGAGCGACAAGGTCCTTCCGACCGTCCGCGTCGTCCAGGCGGCGGACGACTGGTCGTTCAAGATGCAGGGACTCGGCGGACCGTTCGTGTTCAGGCTCACCGGCCTGCCCGACGACTGGATGCTCGCCTCCGGCACGCTGAACGGGCGGGACATCACCGACGAGCACTTCGACGTGCCGACAGGCGGAAAAGAGATCACGGGCGCAACGCTCGTGGTCACGCGAAAGGTGACACGCGTCGCCGGCACCGTCCTCGATGACAGAGGCAATCCCACGTCGGCGGCTACAGTGCTCGTATTCGCGGATGACTCGACTGAGTGGTTCCCGTACTCTCGCGCCGTACGCGTCACGCGTCCTGATACCGACGGCCGCTTCACGATCACACACCTGCCGCCGGGAACCTATCGCGCGGTGGCGCTCGAGTTCATCGAGCGAGGACAGGAAGAAGACGTCGCGTTTCTGACGGAACTCAGAGACGCGGCGACGTTGTTCAACCTGATGGACGGCGGAACGCAGACGCTCAGACTCGAGAGACGGTAAGGCGCCCCGTAAAGGGGCGCCCTACGTCATCCCTGCACTTTGGCGCCGTAAAGGGGCGCCCTACGGTATCGCTGCACTTTGGCGCCCCATAAAGGGCGCCCTACGTTATCGCTCAACCGTGACGAAGACGGTCGTCGCGCCTCGATGGACGAGGAGCAGCGCCGGACGGTCACCCTGGTCGAGCGCCGAGCGCAGCTCTTCGATCGACTTCACGGGCTTGCGATCGACTTCCTCGATGACGTCCCCCGTGCGAAGGCCGGCGTCGGCGGCGCGGCTGCCGGGTTCGACGCCGGCGACGACGACGCCGCTCTTTGCGTCCACACCCAGCTCGCGCGCGCGTTCTGGCGTCAG
>DASWVN010000224.1:0-4302 GCA_036401215.1 Vicinamibacterales bacterium
GCGTCGCCGATCGATGGCTCCGAATTCTTGTCGCGATGCTCAAAGCTGGACAACTCTATGATCCATCGCGGTTCACAAAGGCTGTCGTCACGCCGGCTTGACAACGGGTGGGAAGTCTCGGCCCCAAAAGCACGCGCCACGAGAGAGGGGCCTGCGGGCGGGCGGGGCGGCCCCAGTTCGCGCCCCCCGCGGGAGCGCTTTGCATCTCGCGTGTACGGTTCACGAGCCCAGGGCGGCACATGCGTGCCTGGGATCCGACCATGGACGAGTTCGTCATCACGTGCCCGTATTGCGGCGAGGATGTCGTGATCTACGTCGAGGAAGACGTGCGCGGCACTTTCGTGCAGGACTGCGAAGTCTGCTGCAACCCGTGGCTCGTGCGAGTGACACGATCAGCCGGCGGCACGGACCTGCAGGTCAGCCGCGCCGACGGATCGGAGTGACGCGATGTGACTCGCGATGGCACCTGGCCCGAGCGGCACACTATCGGGTCCTCCGGCACGGCCCGCTGTTCGAACCGGCGTCTGGACCTGGCGGTTCGTTCGAGCCACGCGAGCCTTGATGCCTGCCGAGCACCCGCCGTTCACGGCATCGTCCGAGCACTTCTGCGCCTGTTTCAATCACACGCAACAGGTGACATCGGGCTCATATAAACACGCGAGTAAATCAGAAATAAGCCACTAGGACGCGCTTCTCATTCCACTGAAAGCAGCGGCGGCTCAGTCGTAAGCCTATGACCCTGAAGGATGTCGCTGATGGAGAGTCCGGTGTTCGGTGACCTTGTCCACGCACTGCGGGGGCTTCGACATCGGCCGGCGTTCGCGGCCGGTATCGTGGCGACGGTGGCCATTGCGATGGGACCTGGGGCCGCCGTCGGCACCGTTCTCGAAACAGTCCTGCTCCGGCCGCTCCCTTACGCTGAATCGGAGCAACTCGTCAGCGTCAGGACCATCGATCCAGGCGGAAGTGGATCTCGACCCGTCACGGGACCGGAGGTGCTGGCGTGGATCGAGCACAGCACGACGGTCCAATCGGTCAGTGCCGTCGAGTCGTCCGCTCGCACGAGCGCTGTCGTCGGAGATGCCTCGGGTCAGTTGGTGACGCTGCGAGCGGTGTCCCACCACTTCTTCGACACCCTCGACGTGGCTCCTGCCGTGGGGCTGACGTTCGATGCCGTGTCCCACCCGCTCACCGAACTCGGTGTGCTCTTGAGCGACGGCGCCTGGGAGCGCTACTTTGGCCGACGGCCCGATATCGTCGGGCAGCCCATTCGATTCGCGACCCTCGCAGGCACGTGGCAGGTGGTGGGCGTCATGCCAGCGGGCTTCGACTTTCCCACCGGGACCGACATGTGGCTGCCGACACGGTCGCTGCACCCCGCGCGGCCCTCATCCGAGCGGATGTTCGATGTCGTCGCACGCCTGCGTGATGGAGTGAGTGCAACGCAAGCGCGCGCGGAACTGCACCAGCTCTCCGGTCGAATCGCCGATACCTATCCACCGGGGCAGCAAGGCTGGCCGCCTCACGTCGTCCCGCTGAGTGAGGTCGTAACCGGAACGCTGTCGACAGTCGTTGTGGCTCTCGCGGCCGCAGCAACACTGCTGCTGATGATCGCGACGGCGAATATCTCGAATCTGGTCAGAGCGTCGATCGAAGGGAGACGGACGGAACTCGCTATCCGGACGGCCTTGGGTGCCAGCGGACTGGACCTCGTCCGTCTCTGCCTGGCAGAAGTCATCGCATGTTTTCTGATCGGATCGGCGGCGGCGTGGATCCTCGCGTACTGGATGCTGAATGCCATCCGCGCGGGACTGCCTCCCGGCGTGCCCGACCTGCTGGATGCCCACGCAAGCGTTCTGGCGGTTCGAGTGTGTGGGCTCGGGTTCTTGATGTTTCTGATTGTGTGTGGATCTGTCCTGCGTGGAGCCAACCCAAGGTCCGGCGTGCTGCTGGACTTCATCCGGACGGGCCATTATCGGGGTAGCGCCAGGAACCAGCGCGCCATTCTCGTCAGTCAGGTTGCTCCCGCGCTTGCCTTGATCATCCTGTCGGTGGTCGCAGGGCGTACCCTCTGGAAGCTGCTGCGGCATGACTTCGGCTTCGATCCTCACCAGCTCGTGATGGCGCAGGTGAGAGCGGTTCCGGATGCGACCCTGTTCTTTCTGGACAAGACGCCCGCCGACCGCGAACGCCGCATCCTCGACGGCACGACGGCGTTGCTCGAGGCGCTGCGAGCCGCGCCGGAGATCTCGGGAGCGGAACTCATCAACGATCGTCCCTTTGACGAGGAGGTCATCCAGGTTTCTTTCGACCACAATAATCAGCTGGTGAACACATCGCGGCTGCGAGCGTGGTCGGCCGCCTACAGTGTGGTGTCTCCCGGGTATTTCACGCTGATGGATGTCGACCTGGTGGAGGGGCGATTCTTCACAGACGCGGATCGATTGGCTCCGGATGCCTCGTCCGTCAAAGGCCCGTTCACCATCATCGTCAGCCGATCGCTGGCGCGACGGTTGTGGGGATCGCAGCCCGCGGTGAACCGTCGGATCGGAACCAACACCGTCGTCGGCGTCGTTGAGGACGTGAAGTTCGGCGGCTTCGATACGGCTCTCCGTCCAAGGGTTTACTACGCACACACGCAACGACCGGTGTCAGGGGTGTCGATCGTGGCGCGCAGCTCGGACGCGAAACGTACGTTCGATCGAATCTCGACGGAGGCGCGCGCGATCCTTGGACCGGATACCCGCGTCTTCGGATTCACGACCGGCGAGGCGATCGTCGCGCGCTGGCTTCTTGTTCAACGGTTCGCGTCGCGACTGGTTGCGATTCTCACCGGGATCGCCGTGATCGTCGCGACCATCGGCGTGTGCGCCGTCCTGGCGTCCATCATTCAGCGAAGGCGGCGGGAGTTCGGCATTCGCCTGGCCCTCGGCGCGCCGCGACAGGCGATTGCGCGGTTGGTGCTTCGCAGCGTGGCCCTGCCGACCGTGCTCGGTATCGTGCTGGGAGCAGGGCTGGCCGCGGCGCTCGAAAGGGTCGTCGCCGATCTGTTCTACGGCGTAGTGGCTCTGGACGCATGGACCTTCGGCGGCATCCTTCTAGCGTTCGCCGGCGCTGCGGCAACGGCCGTCGCGTTGCCGATCCTGAACGCGATTCGCACCAGCCCGATGATCTTGTTCAAAGACGGTTGGGTCTAGTCCGGCTTGCTCATTTCTGTTTCCGGTAGATCAGCTTGAAGCCGTGTTCCCCCCGAGCCGTGTTCACTGATCGGGATGACACGAGTTCGTCTCGCGCTTGAAGAAAGAAGGAGTCGGTCGTCACTGTCTCCTGGGCGGGTTGATAGTGAACACGCTTCGTCTCGATGACCAGAGTCTGCCCCTCCCATCGTGTCCTGGTCACGCTCTCCCACGTGCGGCTTTTCTGAACGGATGCGGTCCCGTCAAGCTTATAGACCAGCGGTGACTTCCAGCTGGGAGAGTTGAGCGTAAGCGCGTCGGGTGTCTGCTTGATCTCCAGGGTGTGATCCTCGAGACCATCTCCCGGATAGACACTTCTCTGCAGGTCTATTCTCCAGGTGCCGCTGAAGTCGACGGTGCTCCGGCTTTGCGGCAACAGCGCGATCGCCAGGAGACTCATGGCCACGATGTAACCCATTGATCACTCCTCCGTCCTGCTGCGGCGGCGACAGCGATCGCTGCCGTATACTGGCCGCACGCATGGGAATCCCCGAGGGTCGAATCCTCTCACACCTTCTCGCCGGATGCCTCCTCGCTGCATTGCTGGTTCTTACTCCCGCCAGCGCTGCCGCGCAAACCTGGAGGGCCGAGCGTGACCGCATACAAAATGAAGTCGCCAGGCTTGTCGAAAAAGCTGCGCAGGCAGGGGAGACCGACATCAGCTCGCTCGAAGAGGAGTTCAGGCGCCTCGAGAAGGAGTATCTGACGAAAGTCGTCAAGCCGGCCCTTGCCGAGGCGCGGACCTGCCGCCAGCGGATGGAAGCGGTCGAAGTGGCGCTCGACATGGAACGGCAGGCGCAGCTGTTTGGATCGTCCGTTCTCAGCGATGCGCAGTTCGCCGAGTTGCTCACGGGCGCCTACGCGAACCAGGTCTTCGAGCGATGCATGAACGAGCTGTATCGCGCCTGCGTCGTCGAAGACAACCCGCTGTACGCCGTCACGATGGTGGCCTGGAAAATCCAGTGGGAGCGGCAGAAGCAGCTGCTCGGCGGGGGCACCGGGGATCCGATCGACATGAACCGCGAACTCGATCCGCGGATCACGAAGTGCCGCGGACCCTGGTACC
>DASWVN010000225.1:0-104763 GCA_036401215.1 Vicinamibacterales bacterium
ATGCGAATCGACGGGCATGGGCCGATACCCGATCACGAGTTCCGCGGCGACACCGCGCCGCCGGAGCAGCCAGGTCGCGACCGTGGAGCGCTGCAGACAGAACGCCCGCTTCACGTACCAGACGCACGCCTCTTCGACCGCGCGGCAGACGCGCGCGACGGTTTCGGGATCGCGGGCTTCCCCCGCGACGGGAAGCGCCCGCGTGAATCCGTGCACGCGCGCGAATCCCCGCCGCGCGAGGAGGTCGAAGAGCGCGAGCCCGCCGAGCGCTTCGAGCACCAGCAGGACGTCTTTCATGGCGTCGCCCTCGATCCCGGGGACGTGAGATCCTCTGGCAGCAGGAAGCCTCTCGCGGTCAGCGCCGCCGTGAACTCGCTGACGTCGCGACGGACGTGAGTCTCGTCGACGCCCGACGCGCCGGCGATCTCGCGCGCGACATCGGCTTCGCTCCAGCCTTCACGCAGACGATTCCAGATGTGCGCGCCGATCGCGTTGGCGCTGAACATCCGGCCGCTGGCGATGTCGAGAAACAGGATGCCGTCGGCGGTCACGCTGGCGCGTATGTGCGGTGCCACTCTCATGCCTCGCCGTAGAGCAGATTCGCTGCCACCGCGTGGACCCTCGAACACGCCGGGAACGCGGCCGCTCGAAGGTGGGCGGGCCGGCCACGCGCACGAACTGTGCGCACGCCCCGTGCGCACGATCCGTGCGGTTTGATGCCGCTCAGGTCTCGCCGAGCCGCTTGAGCCGTCGAATCAACTGATAACGCGAGAGCCCCAGCTCCCGCGCCGCGCGCGACTTGTTGTAGCGATGCCGCCGGTAGACGTCCAGGATGCTCGATTGCCGGTGCGCGGGGCTGGAGGAGAGGCCCGGGACTCCTGACGGCGCGCCGCGTACGGCTTCGCGCACGTCGTCCGGCAAATCGTCCACGGTCATCAGCGACCGCTCGCTCAGGATGGTCATGCGCTCGACCACGTTCCTGAGCTCGCGCACGTTGCCCGGCCACGCATAGCCGACGAGCCGCAGGAGCGCATCGTCTGAGAACCACCGCTCGCCGGCGCCGGCGATGACGAGGAAATGTCTGAGCAGCGCGACGATGTCTGCCGCACCCCGCGCGCGCAACGCCGGCAGGCGCAGGTCGATGACGTTCACGCGGTAGAACAGGTCCTCGCGAAAGCGGCCGCTGGCCACGTCGTCACGCAGCGGGCGGTTGGTCGCGGCGACGAGCCGGACGTCCACGGGCCGGTCGGCGTCGGCGCCGAGGCGGCGCACACGGCGCTCCTCGAGCACGCGCAGCAACGCGGGCTGGAGCGCCAGCGGCAGCTCGCCGATCTCGTCGAGCACGAGCGTACCGCCGCTGGCCTGCTCGAAGAGACCTTTGCGCGCCTCGGTCGCGCCGGTGAACGCGCCTCGCTCGTGACCGAAGAGCAGCGCCTCGAGCAGATCGCGCGGCAACGCCGCGCAGTTGAACGCGACGAACGGTCCCGCGGCTCGCGCGGAGAAGTCGTGCAGGGCACGACAGACGAGTTCCTTCCCCGTGCCCGACTCACCCAGCACGAGGACCGTCACGTCCCTGCCGGCGAAGCACGCGACCTGCCGCCTGAGTTCGACCATGGGCAGGGACTCGCCGATGAGCCGGTCGGCCAGCCCCTCCCGCGCCGCGCGCGCGGAGACGTCATCGCGCATCGTTCCTCCACCCGGATGCGACCCGCAGCGGACCGTCGTCGGGAGAAGAACGCTTGAACGCCGCCAAACGCACAGCCCGCGCCGCGCGGACCGCTCGATGGCGTGTCTGATTCGGTAGGATAGGCACACACGTGAGGTCATCGTTGCGGTCATGACCGTCGTCGTCGGCGACCCATCGGCCTTGCCGGCTCACTCCATCGGCGATCCCGCCGTGCTCACGTTCATCATCCTGCCGCTCGTCGTCGCCGCGGCGTTCGTTGGTGCGGTGGCGATCGCGTGGCGGCGATCCGGCGCCAGCGCCGCGGACAGCCGCCGGGCGGCGTTCCTCTCGGCCTGCGGCGCGGCCGCGTGGATGGCGGCGACCGGCCTCGCGGCGCGTTCCGGCGTGCTGCGGCACTGGGACTGGACGCCGCCGCCGTTCCTTGCGCTGCCGATCGGCATCCTGGCGCTCGGCGTCGCCATCGCGGCCGGTCCGATCGGACGACGGTTCGCCGCGCACCTGCCGCTGTGGTGGCTCGTCGCGAGCCAGTCGTTCCGGCTGCCGCTGGAACTGGCGATGCACGCCCTCTCCGGGCGCGGCATCATGCCGGTGCACATGAGCTACTCGGGCCGCAACCTGGACATCGTGACCGGCGCGACGGCGGTGATCGTGGCGATTCTCTTCGCCCGCGGCTACGCGGGCCGGCGGCTCGTCCTCGCCTGGAACGTCCTCGGCCTCGGCCTCCTCGTGAACGTCGTCACCGTCGCCATCCTCTCGACCCCGCGGTTCGCAGCCTTCGGTCCGGACCGGCTGAACGTCTTCGTGACCTACGCACCGTTCGTCTGGCTGCCGGCCGTCCTCGTGCTGGCGGCGCTGACCGGGCACCTCGTCATCTTTCGTGCCCTGCGCCGGGAGTGAAACTCGGCGGTGGTGACGTGGACGCTTGTGTGACTATTGCTCGCGCAGGACGCGCATTGGCTCGAGCCACGCCGCGCGCGTCGCGGGCAGCAGCACCGCGAGCGCGGTCGCGCCTCCCACGATCGCCAGCACGGCGCCGAACGTCATGGGGTCCGACGGCGTGACACCGAACAGCATCCCGCCGAGCGTCCGGCTCGCGATGAGCGCGAGTCCAAGTCCGATGGCGCACGCGAGGCCGACGACCCGCATGCCGAGCAGGGCGAAATGCGACACGATGCGGCCGCGGCCTGCACCGAGGGCGAGGCGCAGCCCCACTTCGCGCCGGCGCTGGCTGATGACGTAGCTCAGCGTGCCGTAGAGACCGACGATCGAGAGCGACAGCGCTGATGCGGCGAAGAGCGCCAGCAGCGCGGTGCGGAGGCGGTTTTCCGCGAAGGCGTCGCCCAGCCGCTCCTCGAGCGGCGCGATCTCGTACACCGAGCGCAAGGGTTCGATCGCCTTCATCGTCAGGCGCACGTCCTGGACGCTCGATCGTGGATCCCCCGCGGTGCGCACGAGAAAGTACGGTGTGGGATTCGGTGCGCTCGAGCACCAGTAGACCGTCGGGCCGGGATCCCTGTCGAGACCGCGTTCGCGCGCGTTGCCGACGATCCCGGAGATCCGACCCGCGGGCCGGGCCTGCGCGCCGCTGACGTCCCGTAGATGAAGGCCGATGGCGGACGGACGGTCGCTGAGGAAATGGTCGACGAGTGCGCGGTTCACCATCAGGGGTTGTTCCGGGTCCTGCGGATCGCCGCCGGTCGTGCGGCGGCACGGCTCTCCGGCCACGAGCGGGATCCCCATGGTGGCGAAGTACTCGGGGGAGACGGCGCGACCTTCGGCGACGATCGACGAGACGCCGGCGCCGCTTGCCTCCGCGATGTCGAAGCGCGATTCCCACTGCTCGGGCACGCCGGGCAGCGCCCAGCCCGTCGTCGCGGCCGCCTCGACGCCCGGCAGCGCCGCGAGCGCGTCGATCGAGCTGTCGATCCGCTGCAGCAGCCTCGGGTAGTCGGAGGTCTCGGCCCAGCTTCCGCTGACACGAAACGTGAGGATGCGGTCCGTCTGAAATCCGGGATCGACGCGCGACAGCTCGAAGAAGCTGCGGGCGAGCAGTCCGGCGACGGTGAGCAGAGCCACCGACAGCGCTACCTGCGCACCGACGAGAATCCATTGGATCGGACTGCGCGTGGAGACTTGCGTGCGGAGCTGTCCGCCGCGTGCGGCGGCGCCGCTCGCGGTACGAAAGGCCGGCAGGATGCCGCACAGGAACGCGACGGCCAGCGTGCACGCCAGCGTGTAGAGGAGGACGCGCGCGTCGATCGCCATCTCGTCGATACGCGGCAAGTCGGCGGCGGCGCGCTTCAGCGCGAGGGTCGCGCCGTACGCGACGATCAGCCCGGCGCCTCCGGCTGCGATCGCCAGCACCGCGGTTTCCGTCAGCAGCTGGGCCGCCACCGCGAGCCGCGACGCGCCGAGCGACACACGGACCGCGATCTCGTGACGACGGTGCGCCGCCCGCGCGAGCAGCAGCGCGGCGATGTTCGTGCAGGCGATCACCAGCAGCACGGTCACGGCTCCGAACAGCAGCCACAGCGAGGCGCCTGCACCGGCGACCGTTCGCTCCTTCAAGGGGACCACCGCGACGCCGAGGCCCCGGTCCGTGTCGGGATAGATCGCTGCGAGTCCGTCCTGCACCGCGCGAAGATCCGCCTGCGCCTGCGACGCTCTCACGCCTGGTCGCAGCCGTCCGACCGCTGTGTACCAGGTCGCCTCTCGCGACTGGGCGTATGGCGCATCCACCTGGGATGGTGACCACAGATCGACATTCCGGTCCGGGAACCGGAACGTGGACGGCATCACGCCGACGATCGGCACTGCGCCGCTGCCGAGCCGCACCTGGCGCTGCAGGACGTTCGGGTCCGCGGCCATTCTCGTGCCCCAGAAGCGCTCGCTGATGATGATCGCGCTCGGACCGCCGAACCGGTGTTCCTCCGCGTTGAAGCCGCGGCCGATCGCCGGCGCCACACCCCAGACCTCCACGAAGCCCGGCGTCACGAACGCGCGGCGGACGCGCTCGGGAAAGTCGCCGGACATTTCCGAGACATCGTCCATGTAGTACCCGGTGATCGCCTCGAAGCTGGAGTTGAGGCGCGCCCAGTCCGACAGCCGCGGCGGCGCGATGAAGCTTTCGGTCCGCCCCGCCTGCAGCTGGCGGACGTCGACGAGGCGGTCGGCATCGGGGAACGGGAGCGGACGAAACAGCACCGTATCGAGCGCGGAGAACACCGCGGTGTTGGCGCCGATTCCCAGCGCGAGTGTGGCGATCGCTGCCACGGTGAAGCCGGGCGTCCGGCACAACGTGTGGACGGCGTAGCGGACGTCACGCAGGACGGTGTCGGCGATCCGCGTGACGTCGGCATCACGCGTCCGTTCGGCCTGGAGCGTCGGGTTCCCGAACGCGGCGCGGGCGCGGCGCGCGGCTTCCTCGTCGCTCACGCCCTCGGCGCGGAGCTCGTCGACGCGTTCGGCGATGTGAAACGCGACCTCGCGGCGGATGTCGCGCTCGACGCGACCCGACCGGAGCGTGTTGGTCAGCCGTCGCATCCACCCCATGGCGCCCTCCGTTCGTCAGGCGTGCCGCAGCACGCGCGCCACACCCTGCGTGAGCCGCGCCCAGCTCGCTTCTTCCTCGGCGAGCTGGCGGCGCCCGCGCGCCGTGATCGCGTAGAAGCGCGCCTCGCGGTTCTTCTCGGTAATGCCCCACTCCGATCGCAGCCAGCCCTGCTGCGCCATCCGGTGCAGCGCGGGATACAGCGACCCTTCCTCGACGCGCAGCAGGTCGTCGGACACACGCTGGATGTGCGTCGTGATCGCATAGCCGTGCATGCGGCGGTTCACGGCCAGCGTCTTGAGCACGAGGAGTACCAGCGTGCCCTGGAGGATGTCGTTTTTCTGCGGCGGCATCGCTATACCTAGTTAGCTTGGTGAGCGTAGCTGCGTGGCGCAGGTGTGTCAAGGAGAACAGAAGGTACCCGGGCGTCGGTCCCACCATTCGTCCCGAGCATCGACACGCCTGGACTTCGCGAGCACGGATAGCCTCGAGCCAGCCCCGTTGCTCTGCTCCAGTAGCTCGTCGGGGCTGTGCGATATGCTGCTGGCGCCGGAGGGTAGTCATGCTCAACACGCGGCTGCTGGATACGGTTTCCCAGGACTTGCGGTACTCCGTGCGGTTGCTCTGGCGCTCGAAAGCGTTCACGACCGCTGCCGTGTCGACACTCGCGTTGGGCATCGCTGCGACGACGGCGATGTTCGCGCTGATCCAGGGTGTGCTGCTGCGGCCCTTCCCGGTGCAGGAGCAGGACAGGCTGATCCTCTCGTGGAGAGAGGCGCCGACGGCGGGCTCGGCGTTCTACCCATTCGGCGACGTCGAAATCGAGGCAGTCGCACGAGAAAGTCGGCTTCTCGAGAGCGCAGCTGGTGTTACGCGCAATGGCGTGGCCCGCGCGGTGGTGAGCGACGGCGCTACCTCGTCATACGCCAATATCGGCTTGATCACCGGCGGATTCTTCGATGTGCTTGGTGCGCAGGCTCTGCTCGGACGCCGTTTCACGCTCGCCGACGATCGCGAGGGCGCCGAGCCTGTGGCGGTCATCAGTCACGGGTACTGGCAGCGCCACTTCGGCGCAGTTCCCGACGTCGTCGGCCGGCGGATAACCATCGACGAACAGCCGTGCGTCATCGTCGGTGTCATGCCGCCAGATCTCGACTACCCGCGGGGTGTCGAGATCTGGAGGACGACGCGATCGATCCCGACGGATGGTGCGTTCGGAATCGCCGCCCAGCGGGAAGTCAATCTGCTCGGCAGGCTGCGCCCCGGCGTCACGGTCGAGCAGGCCTCGAGCGAACTCGCGGCGCTGGACCGGCAACTCGCCATCGATGCCTCGGCCGATAGGCCCCTCCGGCTCGACATCGTCGTTCGTCCCTTCGCCGAGGTGGTGATCGGGGACGTGCGACGAACGATGATGGCGCTCTTCGGCGCCGTCGCGCTCGTCCTGCTGATTGCCAGCGCCAACGTCGCCAACCTGTTGCTGATGCGTGGCGAGAGCCGCCGCGGCGAACTGGCGCTGCGTGCGGCGCTCGGTGCGGGGCGCGGGCGCATCGCCGGTCAGGTGCTCGCGGAGAGTCTCGTGCTCTCAGTGATAGCGGGCATCGCAGGGTTCCTGCTCACGTGGGTTGCGCTCCCGGTGCTCGTCACCATCATTCCCGAAGGCCTGCCGCGAATCGAGTCCATTCGCACCGATGCGACCGTGGCTGTCTTTTGCGTCGCGCTGGTCTTCGTCACGGCGCTACTCGCCGGCCTCGCGCCGGGACTGTTCTCGATGCGCGGCGATCTCGTCTCGCCCCTGAAAGGGAGCAACGCGGCGATTGCGGGTATGTCGACGCGGGGGCGCCGATCGCTCGTGGTGGGACAGGTCGCGCTTGCCGTGACGGTGCTCGCCGCTGCCGGCCTGCTGATTCGCAGCGTCCTCAATCTGCAGGCAATCGATCTGGGGCTGGCAGCCGAGCGCCTGGTGTTGGTCGACGTCCACATGCCGTCGGCGGCCTACGCCGACCGCGAGCGCCGCGCGCAGTTTCTCGACCGGGTCCTCACGCAACTCGAAGCGGTGCCCGGAATCTCGGCTGTGACGCCCGTCAATGTTGCGCCCTTCACCGATAGCGGATGGGACCTGCCGCGCGTCACGGCCGAAGGACAAACGAACGATGAGGCGGCGAGCAATCCCTCGCTGAACCTGGCGTCGATTCACCCCAACTACTTTGCGACCATCGAAGCGCCAATCGTGCGTGGCCGCCCCTTCTCGGCGGCGGATCGCGAGGACGCGGTCGGGGTCGCGATCGTGAGCGAAGACGTAGCCACGCGATTGTGGCCCGGCCAGAATCCGATCGGGAAGCGGCTCAAGATGGGCCGCGTCGAAGGGGCGGGACGCTGGCTCGAGGTCGTCGGCATCGCCGCGCCGACTCGGTATCGTACGGTGACCACCCCTCGTCCGACGCTGTATCTGCCCGCCGCGCAGTTTCAGATGACGGCGACGATGCTGATCGTGCGCTCGAACGCGTCGCTCGAGCTGATGATGTCGGTCGCTCGTGACCGAATTCGCTCCATCGATCCGAACGTGACGGTGCTGTCCGTCGCGCCGTTTGCCGACTATCTCGATCGTCCGCTGGGCCGTCCGCGGTTCAACGCGTTTCTCATCGGCCTCTTCGGAATCACAGCGCTGCTGCTCTCGGGGCTCGGTCTCTATGCCGTGATGGCCGCGCACGTGCGGCAGCGGGATCGCGAGATCGCCGTTCGCCTGGCCCTGGGCGCGACCGCGGCGAACGTGCGCCGGCTCGTACTTGTCGAGGCGGGTCGACTCGCCGGCCTCGGCGTCCTGCTGGGCATCGCCGGCGCGGTAGCTGGCACGCGCTTCCTGCGGGGCCTGTTGTTCGAGGTGCAGCCGATGGATCCGCTAGCCATCGGAGGCGCCGCCATGCTGTTGATCGCTGTCGCAGCGCTCGCTGCCTATGCCCCGATGCGTCGCGCGGCACGAGCCGACGTGATGGGGGTGCTGCGCAGCCAGTAGGCCTGAAGGGTTTCGGGTTTGGGCCCGTCGAGCGCCGAAGGCACGAGTCTTCAGGCGCTCAGGAACCCGCGGCGGACCGCGTCTTCTACACGAGCCCGGATGTGCTCCCACAGCGCGACCGCGCCGGACTCCATGCACGCATTGCGCTCGAGCACCTGCGCATGGGTGACGCCATGGCGACGCCATGCTGCGCCTTCTGTGAGGCAGTTCAGCAGCATCGGCTGCAGACGGTCGACCGTCACCGCAAATCTTGCTTCCGCGGTCTCTTGCGCTTCGAACTCCTCCCACAGCGCCCGGAATTCCGCTGCCTGATCCGTGGGCAGCAGCCCGAAGATGCGATCCGCGGCGCGCGCTTCGCGCTCGTGCTGGTCTGCGAGGCGGGTGGTGTCGTACGCGAAGGTGTCCCCCGCGTCGATTTCCACGACATCGTGCACGATGAGCATGCGGATCACGCGAGCGACGTCTATGGGGACGTTGCTGTGCTCGGCGAGCGTCATCGCGAACAGGCACACGGTCCACGAGTGCTCGGCACTGTTTTCCTGGCGCTGTGCATCCGCGTTGAGCGTCTGGCGCAGCACGTTCTTGAGGCGATCGCATTCGATCAGAAACGCGAGCTGACGCACGAGCCGGTCTGAATCGAGGGGGTCCATCGCTGCATTATGCAGCCGGCGGGAACGTGCTGCGTGAACGCGCTTCCTACACTGTGCCCGCGTGGGGCTTGCCCCGCTTGCGTTTGCGGTGTCTCACACGCTGGTGGGGAAATTCACCGGGCTGGTTCCAGCCCCAGAAGGCGAGGCTGCGTCACACAAGATGCGTCACACAGGACGTTGGCGGGCGGAGAGAGTGGGTCCGACTTCGCGCTGGCGCGCTACGTCGAGACCACTCGGCGGATGGATTGGAGTCCGCTTTTCGCCCTGCGGGCTACGGCGAGACAGACTTCGCGTGGTCAAAGCTCGCTTGCCGGTCGGCCGCGGAGCGGCCGACCTGGACGAAGCTCGCCGCAGGCGAGCGAAGTCTGGCGGAGAGAGTGGGTCCGACTTCGCGCGTCGCGCTTCGTCGCGACCATCCCGCGGCAGCTCGCCTGGATTCACTGCGAGCGGAGGCGGATGGCCTGCCAGCCGTAGCTCTCGTTGCTCCTGGGTGAAGTAGGGTGGTCCGCCTTCGCCCCGCCGGGGCTACGGCGAGACAGCCTTCGCACTGGATCGCGAGCGGAGGCTGGCGGAGAGAGTGGGATTCGAACCCACGGTAGAGTTTCCCCTACACACGCTTTCCAAGCGTGCTCCTTCAACCACTCGGACATCTCTCCGTTTCGAATCAACGACTTACAGGCGCCGCCGCGCCGCGTCTAGCTGATTGTGATAAGTCCTCAGAAAGTGACACGTCACGCCGGCTCATTGAGTATAGCGCGGCCATCACTGACAGGTCCTCCGCTTTACCTCAGGAAAGAAGTTCCATAGCAACGCCGTTCACGCTCGATCGTGCCGCGACGAAAGGCAGGCGCCCATGTAGGACGTACTCGCAAGGAAAGGGGCTTGCGCGGCAGCGAGGCGAGCCGATGGACCCTTCAACGAAGCAACGGCAAGAACAACCGAGGCCGTTCACCGGCTTGATGGTGCCGGGGATCGTTCGGATCGACGGCGCTGTCGCCGACGCCCTACGAGCACCTCGCGGAACGCTCTGCTTGGCCACTCGGAGTGCGCGTCGAGAAAAGCGTAGACTGTCTACACATCCAATCGTAGAATGTCTACGCAATGACACCAGGGAACTCTGGCCGCGTCGAACTGCTGCAAGGCACGCTGGATCTCCTGATCCTCCGCACTCTCCTGTTCGGTCCAAGCCACGGGCATGCCATCGCCAAGCACATCCAGAGGACATCCGAGGACATGCTGCAAGTCGAAACGGGGTCCTTGTACCCAGCACTACACCGCCTCGAGGCTCGAGGCTGGATCGAAGCCTCCTGGGAACAGTCTGATCGAGGGAAGCGAGCGAAGTATTACCGCCTGACCCGTCGAGGACGGAAGGAGCTGGCGGCAGCCAGGAGCAAGTGGGACATGTTTTCTCACGCGATGGGCTTGGTCCTCAAACCCGTTGCCGAGGAGCCACGATGAAGGCGTTCCTTCGCAAGCTCGCTTGGTTGGCGAGGCGACGCTGCAAGGAGACCGAGCTCCGTGAAGAGCTTGAGTTTCACCTCGCAGCTGAAACCGACGAACGCAAAGCGTCTGGACTTTCGGAAGAGCAGGCGCGGTCCGCCGCCAGGCGGGATCTCGGCAATGTCACGCTGGTCGAGGAGGACACCCGTGCCGCGTGGGGATGGAGCCTACTCGAACAAGTCGGGCAGGACCTGCGCTATGGAGTACGGACGCTCTCGCGTGCGCCCGGCGTCGCTGTCGCAGCCGTCTTCACGCTCGCGCTCGGCATCGGGGCTACCACGACGATCTTCAGCGTCGTGAATACGGTGCTCCTGCAGCCGCTGCCTTACGAGGATTCTGAACGCCTCGTGCGGATCGTCGAGCAACACCCGCCTGGAGAGGCGCCGCGGGCAGCGGGCGGACGGATCGAAGTGAGCGAGGCGTTGTTTATCGAGTGGCGTTCGCAGGCACATTCGTTGTCGGCGATGGGCCTCCACAGGCCGATGCCGTTCACGACCTTGGTGGCCGGGGAGCAGCGCGTCCGCGGTACCGGGGCGCGAGTGACGTCTTCGATCCTGTCGATGCTCAGTGCGCGGCCCACCCTCGGAAGGGTCTTTCAGCCGGAGGACGAAGGCGCCGATGTCGTGCTCCTCAGCGACCAGACGTGGCGTCAACTCTTCGGTGAGGATCCACGCGCGGTCGGGCGTGTCGTAACTGTGGCCGGCCGTGGCCACACGGTCGTGGGCGTGATGCCTTCGACATTCGAATTCCCAATGTCAGAGACCGCCTTCTGGGTGCAGTATCGGTTTCGGGAGAACCCCAAGGACAGGAGCAGTACGTCCAGCGCTGTGCTCGCGCAGCTCTCTGAAGGCGTGTCCACTGAAGCCGCGACAACGGAACTCAACGGTCTGGCTCAACCCCTGCGCACAGGCAATGCGGATGCGAGTGGCGGTCAGCAGTCGACATTCGAGGTGGTCCGCCTGAAGGACCAGTTTGTAGCGCCTGCTCGGCTGCCATTACAGGTGCTGATGAGTGCCGCTGTCATCGTGCTCCTGATCGTGTGCGCCAACGTGGCCAACCTGCTCCTCGTACGTGGCGCCGCACGGAAGCGTGAGATGGCCGTCCGTCTCACCTTGGGCGCGAGTCGCGGGCGCATCATGCGGCAGCTTCTGGTCGAGAGCGTCCTGCTAGCACGGTCGGCGGCCTGGATGGTCTCGGCCTCGCCCTAACGGGCATCAAGTTGGTGCGAACCCTCACAGCCATCACGACGCCTGAGCTGTTCACCTTCACAGACCGTCTGGCGCATGGCGGCAGTACGATCATGCCCCGATTCGACGAACTCGCGCTTGACCCGATGGTGCTCACGTTCGCGGCGGGTGCGGCGTTGGTTACTGGCATCATGTGCAGCGTTGCGCCGGTACTCCAGCTGTCTTGGGCAGAAGGCAAATTGCGGCCAGTGTCCTCTGCGACGCCAACTGCCGCGTCGACAAGAGTTACGGACGGCCATCGCAGCCTCGCGAGCCTGCTGGTGGTCGGCCAGCTCACGTTGGCGACCACGCTGCTGATCGGCGCCGGACTTCTGATACACAGCTTCCTCAAGCTTGCGACTCTGAACCCTGGCTACGACTCGACCAACGTGCTGACATTTCAGGTCGTCCTCGAGGAGGGCGGCGAACCAGCACGGAAGCTCGCTCTGGCCGACGAGCTCGCCGCGCGTCTTCGCGTACATCCGAAGGTCCCAGGCGGTCGGGTTCATCAACGCGCCGCCACTCACGCTGCTGTCGCTGTCATTCGGCCAGTTCGTGCCGCCCGGCCGCACCGTGGAAGAGATGAAACAAGAGCCTGTCAAGCCGCAGGCCCGGTCGGTGAGCGTGGACTTTCTGCGTGCCATGGGCGTGCGGCTGCACGATGGACGATGGTTCGATGAACGCGACACAGCCGATGCGCAGCGTGTGCTGCTCGTCAACCGGTCATTGGCGCAGCGCTACTTCGGTCAGACGAGTCCGGTCGGCCAGTCCGTGCGGTTGATCGGCGACACGCCCTGGCTGATCGTTGGTGTGGTCGATGATCTGCGCCAACGACTCCTTACCCAGGCACCAGTGCCGACCCTCTTCGTTGATGCGCGACAAGTGATCGAGCGCGGTGACCGCATGGCCCTCGGTTTTCTCTGGTATGCCGTGCGAACAACCGGTGATCCGACAGCGCTCGTGCCCGATGTCCGTGCCGTGGCCCGCGGTCTGGACGCGACCGCCATGCTCGACAGCGTGGCAACATTGGAGCAATTGAGATTGGGAGCGATGACTCGTCCCCGGTTCTACGCCGTCCTCGTTGGAACGTTTGCCGGCATCGCGGCGGCGCTGGCGGCGGTTGGCATCTATGGGATGCTCTCTTTCGCGGTCGCGCAGCGGACGCGTGAGATCGGCGTTCGCGTCGCGCTGGGCGCGCAGCCAGGCCAAGTCGTGCGGCTCATCATGCGGCGGGGCATGCTTCTGACCGGCCTCGGCATTGCGCTGGGAATTGCCGGAGCCTTGGCCCTGACGCGCGTGTTCTCGAGCCTGCTCTTCGGACTTACGGCCCTCGATCCTTCCACCTACGTCGGTGTGGCCGCATTCTTCACCGCTGTAGCTCTCGCGGCAGCCTATCTGCCAGCACGACGTGCCGCGAGCGTCGATCCGGTGATCGCGCTTCGCTACGAATGACGGATCGTGAGCACCTGAGGCGTTCCGCGGCTGATACCGAACCACGAGCGAGGACTTGAAGGCCAGCTGCCGATGCTGAATGCGAAGCGACACTATCTGGCACGACGCGAAACCGAACTCTTGGACATTCTCTATCGACGTGGTCGCGCCACGGCAGTCGAGATCCTTTCTGAATGTGCCGGGTCACGCAGTTACTCGACGGTTAGGACTCAGCTACGTGTGCTCGTGCAAAAGGGCCACGTTAAGCGGACATTGAGCGACGGCCGCTACACGTATTCGCCTTCGACTCCGTTGACAGTGGCACGCAGCCAGGCGCTACGCCATCTGCTTGACAGATTCTTCGATGGCTCTCTTGAGAACGCCGTCAAGTTCGCGCTTGGGCGCGTCTCCGTTGCGCTCGCTGATGACGTGGGCTCCGGGCTCCGCGTTATCCGTGCCAATTGTGCCGGCACGCGCCGCACAACTGAAGGCCAGGCGAGTCTATCTGAATCGACAACGACAACAGGAACCAGCCACCCATCGGGAAGATCTCGTCATGGAGCTCATACGTCGCGTTCTAAGCAATGAGACGGTGCGTCGCTTCCTCAATCCTCATCCGTCTCCACTGTGTTATTGATGCAACGAGCCAGTGGGCGGAAGAGAGCGTGGGGCTTGGAGGAAATCTATCGAATAAAATAGAGGTGAACCGCCCCGGGTTTGTCCGAGGGTCTGTTCCGAGCGAGGATGGACCCACTGGCACGACCGGGAAGGAAGACGACCCGCGCTGGGGGCGGGAACTCAGGCCGGGGGTGGAACGCTGCTCATCAGATTCAGTGGAGATACCGATGATGCCCTTTTCCACGCGTCCCGTATTCCGCTCGGTGGGATGGTTCCTGCTGCTTCTCGTCTTCAGCGGGCATGCGCGGCAGGCGCCTGCGGCGCAGGCGCCACTGCCGCCCGGCGCCGACTCGCAGATGAGTGCGGAGGCGCTCCTGATGGAACTGAACCCGCGCGGCGGAGCCGCGCTCGTGAAAGCATGGCACGGCGACGACCCTGAGGCGGTCGCCGCCTTCTACACCGCGGATGCCGTCCTCATCGATGAGCGCGGAACGGTGTACCGCGGGAGGGCGGACATTCTAAGCGGGTTCCTCAGACGGTGGGTCCCGGCGATCCGAACGATCACACCAACCATCGAACACGTGGCGGGCGGAATGGAGCAGATGACGCTTGTCGGCAGCTACACCGCCAGGGTCATCGATCAGGAGGGCTCGAGCTATGACGCACAAGGCGTCTTCAGCAATACCTGGGTGCGCCAGGCCGATGGCTCGTGGAAGGTTCGGGCATCGCTCAACACCGCCCCTTCGCGAAGGTCCGGCACTGCGGGCGTGCCCCGGCGGACTCTGGCAGCGGAAACCGTGCGGGTCGTGCGGTTCCACGTGAAGCCGGAGGAGCGTGAATCGTTCGAGCGCTTCTTCTGGGAGAGCCTTCGGCCCGCGGCTGCGAAGCGGGCGGATGTTCAGGTCGAGGACCTGGATCTCGCCAGGTTCCGTCTGCTGATCCCGTCCAAGCCGAACCCGCAGGGTTACTTCACCTCCTACGTGCTCGCCGATCCCGCCGGCGGGGCACTCGGCGGCGGTGACGTCATGCGGGATATGGTCCTGGAAGCGGTCCCCGGCGACGAGGGTCTGGGGCGCGTGCGGCGCTGGATGGAGAGCATAGTACTCGAGGCGCCGTTCGCGCCAGCAGGGGAAGACTTCGTCCAGGCCGATCTGCGCAACCCGCGTGTGCCGACTCTTAGGCGTGATTGAAGGCAGCGCCAGATCCCTGATGAGCTGATCGATGAGCCCTATGAACCAGAGACATCGGGCGGGAACGGTGTGCGGCCGTGCGATACCATCAAACGAGCGGCATGTCGCGAATCGAGGCCGCCGGGAAGGGAAACGCCTATAGAATCGCCCCGAGGAGAGCGCATTGCCGGGACCGACCATTGAAGAAGCTCGAACGCTGCTCGATTACGCGAGTGTCCTTCGCGAGCCGGCGGATTTCGACCTCCTGGTCTTCTTCGCGCGGCATCCGCGCACACTTCTCGCCAGCGAGTCGCTGGCCGCTCTGCTGGGATATGAGCTCAAGGATATTGCTCGGTCACTCGAGGCCCTGCTCGAGTGTGGGCTGCTGAAGCGCACGCAGACGTCCGCGCATGCGGCACGGCTCTATGTCTTTGCCGCTGAGGCCCAACCCGAGTGGCTTCCACCCCTGCTCAAGATGGCCGCGACCCGAACAGGTCGCCTGGCGCTGAGGCAACTCCTCGCAAACAGACCGCGCAACCGGCCAGCTTCTGGCCTCTCCTCAAACACAGAGGATGGCACGAGGGCCGGGCAGCGGTCCGTTGTCCTGCGAATGCCATACGACACGAACGGCGAGCCGCGTTCGGACACGAAGGTCGGTTGAACGCATGACAATCAACCATAGCGATGCACCAATGCCCGAGCGCGATCTCCTCCGGACGGGAATCACGGGTCTGGACGTGATCCTGTCGGAGGGCATACCGCGAGGCAATGTCATCCTGGTGGAAGGTGCGGTCGGCACCGGCAAGACGACGCTCGGCGTCGAGTTCGTCTATCGAGGCGCGAGCGAGTTCGAGGAGCCGGGCCTGATCGTGCTGTTCGAGGTGTCGCCGGAGAAAATTGTCCGCGATGCCGCACACTTCGGATGGGACCTCCCGGCGCTCGAACGCGCCGGGCGATTGAAGATCTTCTTCACGACCCGGCAGGTCCTCCGCCAGGAACTGCAGCAAGCCGACAGCCTGTTGCTGGATGAGGCCGCGAAGATCGGCGCGCGCCGCCTCTTCGTTGACGGCGTGGGGGGCGTCGCCGGCCCTAACGGGCAGGAACCGCGCGAGACCTTTCATGTGCTCGTCGAGGGCTTGCAACGCGAGCACCTGACCGCCGTCCTGGCCCTCGAGGCCAGCGCGCTCAACGGCGACGAGCGGCGCATGCTGCCCGAGGAATCGATTGCCGACACCGTGATTCGCCTGCGCATGGAAGACCAGGCACGGGCGACGGTGCGATCGATCGAGATCGTCAAGTCACGCGGGCATGACTTTCAGATGGGACGGCACTCCTTCAGGATCGTCGATGGCCACGGTCTCCAGGTGTTCCGGAGAGTGCAGGCCCCTCGGCCCGCCAGCCGCGATCGTGCCGCCTCCTCTGACCCCACCACGCGGATATCCACGGGCGTTCCCGGGCTCGACGCCATCGTCAACGGTGGCTACTTCCTCGGAAGCACGACCGTTGTGGCTGGCATCTCGGGAGTGGGCAAGAGCGTCATGGCCCTCCAGTACATCGCGGAGGGGGCACGACGCGGCGAGCGGAGCGTAATGTTCACCCTCGATGAGCAGGTCGAACAAATCAAACGGAACGCGAAGAGCGTCGGCATCGATTTGCAGCCGTGGATAGACCAGGGACTGGTCAGGCTTCAGTACGATCCGCCACAGGAGATCCTGGTGGACGAACACTTCCACGGTATCGAGCAGGTGGTGGAAGAGTTCGAACCGAAGCGCGTGGTGTTCGACAGTATCTCGACCTATGGGTCGAGCCTTGGCACACATGGCCGCGTCTTTCGGGATTTCTTCCACGCGCTGGTGGCGCTGATGAAGGAGCACCAGACCGCCACCGTGTACAACCACGAGAATCCGGAAATGTTGGGGATGTCGTCGATGATGGGCGACTTTGCCATGAGCTCCCTGGTGGACAACATCATCCTCATGAACTGGGTCGAGCTGGGGGACGAGTTCCGCCTCGGACTCACGGTGGCGAAGATGCGAGGGAACCCGACCACGCGCACCACGCACGAGTGCGAGATTCTCGACGGCGAAGGCATGCGGCTGCTCTCGAGTCGACTGCCCGTCACCAAGGCGCGTCTCGCGTTCTCCGAGTACCGCGGACTGATCTCCCGAGCGCCCACCCGTCAGCCGATGCCGCCGGCCGTCAACACCGAGGACTGACATGCGCGGCGCACCGGCAGGTCTTTTCGACATCGCCGTCTGGGCACCTGCGCTTCAGACATTCGGGGCGGTGACACATCTGAGCGTGGAAATCTTCAACGCGGACAATGCGCTCACCGTCGGGCCGGTGCCGTCGACCCCCCTCGTCGCCGTGTTCGAACGCCACGCTTACGACCACGGTCTCTTCACTGACTGCGCAAGGCAATGCCTGGCACAGACCCCGGGCAGGCGAACCGTGGTCGTCGAGTCGTCGGGCGGCCTCGCGGTCATCGGCACCTCGCTGATCCTCGAGGGAGCCGTTGTAGGGGCTGCGGTCGCAGGCTGCGCGCTCCTCGATTTCCCGCAGTCCCTGCTCATCGAACGCCTCGCCCGTCAAGCGAACGTCCCGGTGCGTGAACTCTGGGACATCGCGCGGCAGCAGCAGCCAACGACGGAGCGGCGTCTGGTCGTCTACGGCGAACTGCTGCAGGTGCTCTGTGACACGATTCTGAGAGAGAACCTCCGCACACGCCAGTTCGAAGCCGCGACCGCGGCACGGGATGAATTTCTGGCGGTGCTCTCTCACGAGTTGAGGACTCCGCTCACCCCGATTCTCGGGTGGAGTCGCATGCTGCGCACGTCCTCGGATCCCGCGGTGGTCCGGGCAGCGGACGTGATCGAACGGAACGCGCACCTTCAGATCAAACTGGTCGAGGACCTGCTTGAACTCAATCGGGCCGCCCAAGGCAAGATTGTTCTCGACCTGAAGGTCCTCTGCCTGGACGACGTGCTGGGCGCGGCCGTGGAGGCGGTGGCGGACGTTGCCGAAGCCAAACACATTACGCTCACTCTCGTAGACGCTGGTGAGCGGATCTGCGTGGCGGCGGACCAGGATCGGCTGCAGCAGGTGTTCAGAAACATCCTCAGTAACGCGTTGAAGTTCACGCCGGAGGGCGGGGCCGTCGCCGTGACGCTGGCACGAGACGGGGATTGGGCCACCGCCACCGTGCGGGACACCGGAGAAGGGATCGCGCCGGCGTTCATTCCTTCGATGTTCCAGATGTTCCAGCAGCAGGAAGAAGGTACGCGACGGAAGCACCCGGGACTCGGAATCGGCCTGGCGCTCGTGAAGCGCTTGACCGAAGCGCACGGCGGGATGGTGGCACTGTCGAGCGAAGGCATCGGCAAAGGCACCGAAGTCAACATTCGGCTGCCATGGGTTGCAGAGACTCCGGACGTCCTGCAGCGTTCGAAACCCGAGGCAACGTTCCGCGACGAACTCAGCGGGGTCCGCGTCCTGGTGGTAGAGGACGCCGAAGATGCGCGCGACACGGCGCGCGCGATGTTCGAACACCTCGGCGCGGCCGTGCTGGTGGCAGCCGACGGACAGGACGCCCTCAACGTGCTCCAGAACGAGGAGGTCGACATCATCTTCTGTGACCTCCGTATGCCGAACATGGACGGATACGAGTTCATCCGCGCATTACGACATCGCCGCGACGGACCGCAGCCACCGGTCATTGCCCTGTCAGGACAGGCCAGCAGCGGGGATCACCGGCGCACGCACGCGGCAGGCTTCGACGGACACGTTGATAAGCCATTCGTTGACACCGATCTGCTGGGGGCTGTCAGCGCCGTCAGGGCCCGGCGCCGCGGGAACTAGACACCCCATCGTCCAGCGCGGCTCCACGCAGACGCGAGACCACGCCGGCAGCGCAGACGATCGTCCGCCGCAAGCGCGACCCCATTGATGAGTTTCGCCTCCCCGCCGACTGCGCTACACTCCCCCTTTTATTCAAGGCTTAGGAACCAAGATGTCGCTCCTGAACTCAGACCGCACCACCATTCAGATGCTTCCCGTTGCGCTCGAGCGGGACGTTTTTCTTCGCACGCTGTTGCGACACCTCGCGGGCACGCTTCAGGATGTCGTGGGTCTCGAAGAGGCCTCCGGGTTTGTCAGCGTCGTCGGTCAGAAAATCGGCGATGAGATCAACAGTGCGTACACGTCTGCGCTGGCCGTAGACCAACTGTCGAGAACAGGTTGCGGACGTGCTCGTCGACCTGAAGCGACGCATCCAGGGCGAGTTCTTCATCATCGAAGAAGATGACGAGAAGATCGTGCCGGGAAACCGTGCGTGCCCGTTCGCCGAGAAGGTCGTCGGGCGGCCGGCACTCTGCATGATGACGTCGAACGTCTTCGGCAGCATCGCGGCAGAAAACCTCGGGTATGCCAAGGTGGTCCTGGAACAGGCGATCGCGCGAGGCGACAACGGCTGCCGTGTCGTCGTGTACCTGAAGCCATCCGAGACGGCGCAGCAGGCGACTGGCCGAGAGTACTTCAAGGGCTGAGGGATCCCACCTCCATCCGTGACGTCGACGTTCGAGATACTGGCCGACTTCCTCCCGGAGCCGATGGCGGTCGTGTCGTCGTCCGGACTGATCCGAGCTGCCAATCATGCATTCGCCGCTCTTGTCGAGACCGATCGGAGCACGCTGACCGGACAGTCCCTGACGGACGTGGGTTGGTCGGCACCCGACGGCTGGCCGGAGTAACCTGAGGCGCTGCGCGCGGACGCGGTCGTTGCTGCTCGGCGCCGCAACGCGCCGGCGAAACGATGGCTCCGAGACTGCGTACCGGTGTGAGGGTGCGCTATATGAGCCCCGGACAGCCCACGCCGAGGCTGTTGTCCTGCTCCGCTTTCTTCCGAAAGAGTCGTCGTCCTCTCGATTTGTCGCGCTCACACAAAAGATCGGTGAGCTGAGCAGCGAGATCTCACGGCGTCAGCGCGCCGAACAGGAGGTTCGCGGTCAACGCGAGTTACTGCACGTCACGATCTCGAGCATCGGTGATGCGGTCATCGCGACGGATCGCGACCGGCGGGTCACCTTCATGAACGGCGTCGCGGAACAGCTGACCGGCTGGACAGCCGCCGAAGCCATGCAGACTCCCGTCAGCGAGATCTTCAACATCATCAACGAGGACAGCCGCGAGCAGGTCGAAGATCCCGTGGCCAAGGTCCTCGCGTCGGGCCAGACGATCGGCCTGGCGAATCACACGCTGCTGATTGCTCGCGACGGCACCGAGCGCCCGATCGATGATAGTGGAGCACCGATCGTGGATGCCGAGGGCAGGCTCTATGGTGTTGTGCTCGTCTTCCGCGATGTGACGGAGCTGCGGGCCGTGCAGTGCCAGGAAAGGGCCGCGCGAACGGCCGCGGAGGCGGCGAGCCGCGCGAAGGACGAGTTTCTGGCGACGTTGTCCCACGAGTTACGCACGCCGTTGAATGCGATTCTCGGATGGAGCCGAATGCTGCGACGAGGCAGGCTCGAGGAGTCGCGCCGGTCGCATGCGCTCGACGTGATCGAACGCAACGCCGAAATGCAGGCGAGATTGATCGAGGACCTCCTGGATGTGTCGCGGATCGTGGTCGGGCAGCTGCGACTGCACGTCCAACCGGTCAACCTGCAAGGGGTCATCGAGGCGGCGATCGACGCCATTCGACCCGCGGCTGAAAACAAGGCTCTGCGCGTCTCGTCGTCGGTGCTTGTCACGTCGGCTGTGTACGGCGACGTGGGGCGCTTGCAGCAGGTGGTGTGGAATCTCCTGACGAACGCCGTCAAGTTCACGCCGTCCGGAGGTGCGATTTCAGTAGACGCCGCCGAACAAGACGGTTACGTCCGCATCGTTGTGACGGATTCGGGTCAGGGGATTCCGGCGCAGTTCCAGTCGCGGCTTTTCGAGACATTCAGCCAGGCCGATGCTTCCTTCTCGCGGCCGCACGGCGGCTTGGGGCTCGGTCTGGCTATCGTGAGGCGGCTGGTGGAGGCCCACGGCGGACAGGTCGAAGCGGACAGTCGGGGGAAGAATCAGGGATCGACCTTCACCGTGACGCTCCCCCTCGGTCAAGGTGGTCCCTCTGAAGCACCTCGATCATCCGGTGGTCCCGTCGTCGACTTTCGGGATGCCGGATCCTGGTTGTGGAGGATGACCCTGATTCGCCTGAACTCACGAAGACACTGTTGGAGGACGCTGGCGCAAATGTCGTCGTCTGCGCTCGCGCGCGGGAGGCACTCGACGTCGTTGCAGGCGGTGAATTCGAGGTCCTCGTTGCCGATATCGGGCTGCCGCGTGAAGACGGCTTCTGGCAAGGGAAGATAGGCCGATGGCTAATGAGACCGTTGCGTACAGTCGAGCGGCGTTCCTTGCCTCTGATGACCGCTGGGCCGCATGGGTCGCGAGAGGTGTTGAACACGACAGAAAACACAAAAAGCGCGCCATCGCGATTGTCAGTGCTGTCGCCGCCGGTGTTGGGCTCTCGCTGGTAATCTTTCTGCTTCGATAGCGCACATCTCCGGCACGTTGGTTTTCCACCTTCAGATAGGCGAGCCCGGCCTGGGCGTCCGGCAGCTTCTCCTGGGGCACCCCAGGGGCGCGACTCTCCCCTCGGGGAAAACCGGGCACGCCCGCACCTCGGAAATAAAATCGCGCAGCCCCTGAGTTGAAATGCCCGAATCCGTGTGCACAAGCGAACAGACGGTGGCCTTGCTGCCTGTCAGGATCTCTTTACGCCGACGTGAATGCGGCGAGAACCACATGCTGTTCATCGTCGCCATCATCGTCGTATTGATCGCGGTCGTCATCATTCCCAGGATGCGTGTGCCAAGTGGCGTCAACTCCGCCAATCTTGGCTGGATGAGCGAGCAATGGCTCGCTGAACATCGCGCGTCGCACTCACTGTAGGAGCCCCAGTCGGGCTCTCGTCGAGGACCACTTCAAGGGAGGTACGAGATGGCCTTCGTGTTCCATCGTAGGTTGGTGATACCGATCGCGCTGCGTGCGATTGCTGTTGTGGATCGGCGGGCTGCCTATGACGCATCGAGGAAGGCGACTCGCGCGGGTCTGCCAGATCAAGCGGCGGCCCCGCTGGCCGAGGCCGACGGGAACACCGTTCGTCAGACGTTTTGAGGTGACTTCATGGATGTTAGACCGCTCCACGATCGAATCATCGTTCGCCGTCACCAAGAGGGTGAGCAGAAAAGCGGCGGAATCATTATTCCGGACACCGCCCAAAAGAAGCCGCAACGAGGCACGGTGATGGCCGCCGGCAGCGGCACTGTCAAAGATGGCGGCACGCGCGTCCCCCTCGACGTCAAAGCGGGCGATGTGGTTTTGTTCGGCAAATACGGGGGGCAGGAGATCAAGCTCGACGCTGAGGAGTTCCTCATCATGCGAGAGGATGACGTGCTGGCGGTCATTGAAACAGGCTAGGGGACAACGAGATCAACTCATGGCAAAACAGATTGTGTACGGCGATGCCTCACGACAGGGGATTCTTCGGGGTGTCAACAGCTTGGCCAACGCGGTCAAGGTCACACTCGGACCGCGAGGGCGGAACGTGATCCTCGACAAGAAGTTCGGATCGCCCACCATCACCAAGGACGGCGTCACGGTGGCGAAGGAAATCGAGCTGAAGGACGCGCTCGAGAACATGGGCGCACAGATGGTGAAGGAAGTGGCGAGCAAGACGTCTGACGTCGCCGGAGACGGCACGACGACGGCTACCGTGCTGGCCCAGGCCATCTATCGCGAAGGCGCGAAGAACGTCACCGTCGGCGCCAGCCCGATGGCTGTCAAGCGCGGCATCGATAAGGCCGTCGAAGCGATCACGACGGAGCTCCAGAGAATGTCCAAGCCGGTCACCGGGTCGATGATCGCCCAGGTGGGAACCATCTCCGCGAACCACGATGAGACGATCGGACGAATTATCGCCGAAGCCATGGAGAAGGTGGGCAAGGACGGGGTCATCACCGTCGAAGAAGCCAGGAGCATGGACACGTCGCTCGACGTCGTCGAAGGGATGCAGTTCGATCGCGGCTACCTATCTCCGTACTTCGTCACCGATCCAGAACGGATGGAAGTGGTGCTGGAGAACCCGGTCATTCTCATCCACGAGAAGCGGATTAGCGCCATGAAGGACTTTCTGCCACTCCTTGAACTTGTCGCGCGAGCCAGCCGTCCGTTGCTGATCGTCGCGGAGGACATCGAGGGCGAAGCGCTCGCGACCCTCGTGGTCAACAAACTGCGCGGCACGCTTCAAGTCGCCGCCGTGAAGGCGCCAGGGTATGGAGATCGCCGCAAGGCGATGCTCGAAGATCTCGCGGTCCTGACGGCAGGCAAGGCTGTCACCGAGGATCTCGGTGTGAAGCTCGAGAGCATGAAGCTCGAAGACCTCGGTCAAGCCAAGAAGGTGACTATCGACAAGGACAACACCACCATTGTCGAAGGCGCCGGCACATCCGTCGCGATTGCAGGTCGTGTCAAGCAACTGCGGACGCAGGTCGAAGACACCACGTCCGATTACGACCGTGAGAAGTTGCAGGAGCGACTGGCCAAGCTGGTTGGCGGTGTGGCGATCATCAAAGTGGGTGCGGCGACGGAGACCGAGCTGAAGGAAAAGAAGGCACGCGTCGAAGACGCGATGCATGCGACCAAAGCGGCCGTCGAAGAGGGCATCGTTCCCGGGGGCGGTGTCGCACTGCTGCGGGCTTCGAAGGTGCTCCAGAATTTGGAGGTCGTCGGCGATGAGCGAATCGGCGTCAAGATCATCGCTCGTGCGATCGAGGAACCGATGCGATGGATCGCCGCGAATGGGGGTCACGAAGGCTCGATCGTCATCCAGCGCGTCAGAGGAATGCGCGACGACGAGGGTTTCAATGCGCAAACCGAGCGCTATGAGAACCTGGTGGCGGCGGGTGTGATCGACCCGACAAAGGTAGTTCGATCGGCACTGCAGAACGCCGCGTCAATTGCCTCCCTTCTGCTCACGACCGAGGCTGTCGTCTCGTTGATTCCCGAACGAGATCAGAACGCGGCCGCGTCCATGGACGGCATGGGTGCTGGTATGTACTGACACGTTCTCACGGCCGTCGATAACAGCCAGGCAATGCTCTGAAGAAGTCCCTATAAGGAGTAAACGATGCTTCCACAGTCCCGTGTCGGAAACGGCTCCTCCGGGCGTCTGATCTCATCTCAACACGGCCGCCACGCAGGGGCGGCGTGGATTTCAGCAAGACACCAGCTTCTCAGTGACTCGTGGATGGGTGATGTTGAGAAACTGGAACGGGCCATCGGCCGCTTCAAGGTCGACTCGAACGTGGCGAACGACTGCGAGGTGGTGTTTTTCGAGATCGCTGGTGACGGACACCTTCATTGCAACGTGACTCATCGGCACGAGACGAAGGCCGTCACTGGATGGGCAGGACCGGGCCATGTGCCCGATGGGTTCGTTCATAATCGGCGATTCGGTGACATACCCCACAACGACATGGTCCGGCAGATTCGCGACATGGTGTTTGCCGCACGGGTCTAAAACGCCCAGCAGGTCACTCGTGCGTCGTACGAACCGTCGAGAACGCGCTCGAGAATGGCCCCCTCGGGCGGGATGATGATCGCCACAGGCAAACCCAATCTGTCCGGAAGGTGTGAGATTCGGGGTTAGGGCACCGCTGGCGGAGCACTCACTCCGGCGGCGAGCGGGACATCGATGATGAAAACGCAACCTTGGCCGGGCATGTTGCGAATACGGATTTCGCCGCCGTGTGCCCTGACCGCGTTCCGAGCGATCGAGAGCCCCAGGCCGAGGCCCGACCGATCGCTACCACGGCGGTCGCCAAAGACCTGAAACAGATCGCCCTTGCTCGTCCTGGGTCTCGATGAGCAATCGGTCGTGCTCAGGGCGCGCACGTAATATCACGCGCCCTCCTGATGGCGTGTTCCTCTACTGCAATGGGAGCCGTCTGCTCGACTGCGAGCGCCGTGATCGTTTGGCAGATGTCGCCATAGTCACGGACGACCTGGGAAACCGTAAAGCCTAGCCGGAGCAGGTCCCCGCCGTGGCGAGCGGCGGCCGCACCGATGGCGGCTGCAGGAAAGGATGCCGACGTCGCCTCCAAGCGAAGCGTCTCGGACAGCTGCGTCAGGAACAAAGGCACGCCGTGCTCCACCCCGCCAGGTGCGACAGACGGCCACGGCCGGCTACGAACCCCATCCCTCGCGCGGGAAATGATCACGTCTCGGTTCAGGTCAACGAACTCGTACAACATCACGTTCCTCGCTTCAGCGATGAGCCGTCATCAAGGACTGCGTCACGGCCCGAGGCGGTATTCGTGAGCGCAGGCAAGGGGCGCGCGACAAACAGGCGCCGACAGGGCTTGGCGATCAGGCGTGCCCAGCGATTCGCGCGACTCACGCGTGCGCTGTCGGTCGCGATTCCGGTGTTTGCGTACATCTGCCGGTAGAGCTTTGAAGTCAGCACGAACGCTAATCGGGCCCGCAAGGTCGGGGTGCATCGGGAGCGCGCCCAAATCCGGCGCAGGCTGTAGAACTCGTCCCACACGGCCTGAGTCCTCGCCCGGATCTCATCGGCCGACATCACTGGGTGCGAAGCGTACACCTTCGGACGCTGGTCCTGTGGGATCAGCCAGTGACGGGTGACTGGTATCCCGCCGACGCGCGCAGCATCGGCCCCGAGCCGCTTCTCCCAGGCCTCGAAATCTACGGTGCCCGGATATGGGGTCAACATGACGAACTGCGCAAAGGCGAGCTCCGCCCGATTAGCGACGTCAACAGTCGCCTGAAACGTGGACGGACGATCGCTCGGGAGTCCGAAGATGAAGGAACCTAGGACGTGCACACCATGCTTACGGAACGTGCGCAGGCGGGTGACCAACGCTTCGCCGACGTCGTTGAAGCGCTTGTACACATCCTTGAGGCCTTCCGGTGTGACCGCTTCCACGCCCACGAGCGCGCCCTTGATGTTGGCGCGCCGCATGGCGTCGAGGAACGCCGGGTCCTCGGCCGCCTCCATGGTGATCTGGGTGAAGAACACCATGTCCGAGGGCAGGTGTGCCAGGCGGTCCATCAACTCAAATCGCTCGGCGCGCAGCGCCTTCAGCTGCTCGAGTCGCGTGGCGTTGCGCTGCCGCTCCGCCATGGCGAGGTCGGCCAATGCCACCGGGTAGAAGTTGTCATCCGCCAGGGCGACGAACCGAAACCCCCGGCGACGGAGCTCCACGATCTCGTCGATCACGGCGTTCACGCGCCGCTGTCGCGGCTTCTGGCCGTCGGTCCGCCAGACGGAGCAGAACGAGCAGTGCTTGGGGCAGCCGCGGACGGTCTGGACGGAACCCCACATGTAGCGTCCATCCGGCAGGAGGTCCCACCGCGCCGCGACGAAGCGGTCAGCGTCGACCCGTCCCGCCTCGTACACGCGCTGCACCGTGCCACGCGCCGCGTCTTCAAGCACCCGCGGCCAGACCACATCGCCGTCGCCCTTGACCACGGCGTGCGCACCGCCGAGACCGTGCGCCTCATCCGGATACAGCGTCGCATGAATGCCGCCAAAGACGACGACTGCCCCGCGCTCCCTCGCGAGTGTGCCGATCTCGTAGCCGCGAAGCGCGTTACCCGTGTGGATCCCGATGCCCACGACGTCTCCAGCCTGCAGGCTGCGGCTATCGAGCGGCTCCAGGGTCTCATCCGTGATGTGCGGACGGCCATATGACCTCGGAGTGGCGCCGGCCAGCACGAACAGCCATCGCGGTGTAATCACGCCGACCCCGAACGACAGATGGCTCGGATTCACCAGATGAACGATCATCGCGCGAGCTTCCGCATCGAGGGGCCGTGGACGTGCACCGCCGGGGCGTCGTCGGCACCCTCGACGTACACGGCGCGGTCGCAGGCCATCAGATGAATGATGTTCAATCGGTAGAACAGTTGTTCCGAAAAGGTGCCAGCGGCAATTCGATCGAGGAGCGAGACGGTGGTCCCTGAGATGAGCCGAACCCCGGCAGATGGCCTGCGCGTGGACTCGGGTCCGGCGAGCAGTTCGATCAGGGTGTCCTGAACGGACGGGGGCATCTCCTCGACGGCGTCGATCAGCATGCTGCCGCCCGCCGCATCGTCAAGGCCACTACCGCAGTACTCCCGAAGGGCCTGTGGCCCGACCGGGAAATCGCCGGCCCCAGGTGTACAAAGGGATGTTGCGCACGAGGTCCAGCCCCGTGAATGCGCCGAGCGATCGTCTCCGCCTCTCCTTCCGTCGACGCCGTGCTGAGGAGCCTCACTGCACATCGGCACGCGACCTCCTCGTCCGCAGTGGTGGGCAACGTCCGCATGTCGTGTCTCGTGGCAGTTCTTCCACTATGCATTGGCGCTCCCGTGAAGTCGGGCCAGCCAACGACGGAACGAAACTCTTCCAATCCACCGGCATGCTCCGAGTACCGCCGGCACCCTGGACCATGCGACGAACCTCAAGCCTGCAGCTGTCGCACCGCCGGCGAGGAGGCGCCTGGCAACCGCGGCGCTCGCCAGGCTTCGTTCGAGTTGTGCAGAGAGCAGGTGACGGACGTCTTCGACGTCTAGGTGCTCCGCTGCGTGGGAGACAACTGCCTCCGCATGTCTCACATCCTCTTCGGCTGCGGCTACGAGAGCTGCGAGCTGACGTTCTTGATCACCGGCGAGGTCGATCAACAGCTGCGCGTCGTGGCGAACATCAGCGAGCCGTTCGAAAGCAAACCGGGAAGACATTCGTCACACTCCTGCGCGGCCGCAATTCGCTGCCGGAAGCTGGGAGGCTGAGGCGACGTCACCCGAAGGCGTGGCACCAGTCTGGCGGGCAAGTGTAGTGTATCGCACATTCTGACGTGCGCAGGTCGGCGAAGATCCTATGCATGAGCTCGTACTTCACCTTCGCCAGGGGCGGGTACATCATGAGGATCAACCCGGCGGCGATGAGCAGGTTGGTGTGCTCGCCAACGGTCAGAGCGTCATTTGAAGCGTTGAACAGCCCGCTGAAACAGGTAGCCCACGGCCACGCCCAAGCCCATGGCCACGAAGATCCACACGGTAAGGTGCCGATCAAGGAACGATAGGCCCTTCGACACCCGCCGGTCGGCGTGGGGCAAAGCACTTGACACCCGGCCGTGTCCCGCCTATTGTTGTCACTGCCAACCATATGGCGAGCACCACCTCTGATCTTCGTAACGCTCCCGCGACGGACCTCGATCGCGACGCCGCGGCCCTACAGGCAGCTGTCGCGGATCTGGTCCGTGTCTATCAGTTCCGCGATCGAGACCGCATCTGCTGCCACGATATCTCAGTGACGCAGTGCCACGCGCTCGAAGCCCTGGTCGAGCATGGACCGATGCGCCTGAGCGAACTGACGGAGCGTCTGTTCCTCGATAAGAGCACCACGAGCCGTGTGGTGCAGACGCTGGTGAAGAAGGGGTACGTCGAGCAGCGTCCGGACGCCACGGACGGACGTGCCACGGCCTTGCATCCAACCGCCAAGGGTCGACGTCTATGTGAGCGGATCACGGACGATCTCGTCGAGCAGCAGAAGCAGTTGCTGCAGGACCTTGACCCCGAGATTCGCGCCGGCGTGGTCAACGTGATTCGACGGGTCGCGCGCGCGGCTGATTCGCGGTTTCGTTCAGGGGTGTCGGTCGGCGCAGACGCCTGCTGCGGCCCATCCGGCAGCGGCACTGCGTGCGGCTGATCTTTTTTTGGATCCGATAGTTGTTAGTGCCAAGTATGAGCATCGCGATCAGGGAGGCGGCCGAGCAGGATGCCGCAGCCATCGCCAGCATTTACAACCAGGGCATCGAGGACCGCGGCGCGACGTTCGAGACTGAGCTGCGCTCGACCGACGACATGGCCGCGAAGCTCGCTCAACGCCAGCGGTATCCGGTGCTTGTGATCTCCGAAGACGATGTCGTGCTCGGGTGGGCTGGTTTGAGCGCGTATCGTCCGCGCGACTGCTACGCAGGCATTGCAGAGTTTTCGATCTACCTCGATCGAAGCGCTCGCGGGCGGGGCCTGGGCCGTCAACTGCTTAGGGCGCTCATCGACGTGGCCCGCGAGCGTGGGTACTGGAAGTTGGTGTCGCGAATCTTTCCGTCCAACACGGGCAGTCGCGCTCTCTGCCGCGCCTGCGGCTTTCGTGAGGTCGGCACCTACGAAAGGCACGGTCGATTGGACGGCGAATGGCGTGACGTTGTGATCGTCGAACGGCTGATTCCTGAAAACGTCACGTGATGGGATTCTTCAGGGCCATATGGTTGCTACTGCCGACGTTTCCGCGGAGGTTTGTCGATGATGAAGCTCACGATCACGGCGCTCGCGCTTACCGCGTCCATCACAGCACTGGGGGCTCAAGATCCCCTCACGGTTCTGCCGGACTCGTACTCGAAACAGTTCGAGAACGAATGGGTCACAGTCGTGCGAGTCCGCTACGCCCCGCACGCGAAGCTCCCGGCGCACGCGCACAACGTGCTGCCCGCGGCGTACGTGTACTTGAACGACGGCGGGCCTGTGCTCTTCAAGCACATCGGCGCGTCGTACGGCGCGGCAACGCGCCCGGCGACACAAGCCGGCAGCTTTCGCGTCTTCCGGGGCATCGACGAGATCCGCGAGGTGGAGAACACGTCGGAGCTTCCGAGCGACTTCCTGCGTGTGGAGTTCGAGACCGATCCCAGGGATGTCCGAACGTTGAAGGGCCGGTACTTTCGGCCAGCCATTCCTCACGATCACAACGTCGAACAGTTGCAGTTCGAGAATGACCCGGTGCGCATTACGCATGTGATCTGTGCGCCAGGTCGCACTGTGCGCCTTGCCGCTGGCGTCACCGAGCCTTCGCTGCTGATCGCCTTCCAGGCGGCGCCGCTCCGCGAGAAGGATTCCGACGTCTCCATGCGCGTTGGCCAGGAGCGCTGGATTTCGGCCGGGAGCACCGTTGCCTTCGAGAACGTCGGAGCGCAGTCGAGCGAGTTCCTGCGATTCGATTTCAAGACCACACCGATCGCATCTTCACACTAGAGGTAGACAATGAGTTCCTCCGCATTGCCCGTCGTCATCATTGGTGCCGGTCCCGTTGGACTGGCAGCGGCTGCCCACGTGCGCTCGCGCAACCTCACGCCGCTGGTGTTCGAGGCCGGTGCGTCCGCCGGCGCCGGCGTCCGGCGTTGGGGTCATGTCCGCATGTTCTCTCCGTGGAAGTTCAACGTGGACACGGCGGCGGTCGCGATCCTCGGGCGCCATGGCTGGGTGATGCCGGAAGGCGACGCTTATCCCACAGGCCGCGAGCTGGTAGATCACTATCTCGAGCCCCTCGCAGGGACAAGTGAGCTGGCGCCGTTCATCACGTTCAACGCACGGGTGACCGCCGTCGCACGGCAGGACCGCGATCTGATGAAGGACGCCGCCCGCGAGACCTCGCCGTTCCTCGTGCGGGTCGCCGGACCAGACGGCGAGCAGGACGTGCTCGCGCAAGCGGTCATCGATGCCTCGGGGACGATGGAGACGCCAGGAGCCCTCGGGGCCTCGGGGCTTTCAGCCATCGGGGAGCGAGCCGCTGCGGAACGCATCTTCTACGGCATCCCCGACGTGCTTTACAGTCACCGCGCACGGTACGAGGGCCGGCGCGTGCTGGTGGTGGGCAGCGGCCACTCGGCGCTGAACGCGCTGCTGGATCTTGCCGCTCTCGCCGCTGAGGACGCACACACGCACATCGTCTGGGCGATTCGACGCCCCGTACTCGGGCAACTCCTGGGCGGCGCGCGCAACGATCAGCTCGAAGAGCGCGGCAAGCTCGGATCCCGCGTGCGTGCGTTGCTCGATGCGGGACGGCTCGAGCTCGTGACCGGCTTTCATGTCGATCGCGTGACGCAGACGGCCGATGGACTCATCGTCAGTGCGGGGGCCCGACACCTGCAGGCGGTCGACGAGATCATCGCCGCGACCGGGTTCCGCCCAGACTGGTCGATCCTCTCGGAGGTGCGACTCGATCTCGATTCCGCCGTGCAGAGCCCGCGAGCGCTGGCGCCGCTTATCGACCCCAACGTGCATAGCTGCGGGACCGTGCGTCCGCATGGTGCGGAGGAGTTGAAGCAGCCCGATGGGAATCTGTTCGTGATCGGGATGAAGAGCTACGGCCGAGCGCCGACGTTCCTGATGCTGACCGGCTATGAGCAGGCGCGATCGGTCGTCGCCGCCATCACCGGAGACTGGGAAGCGGCTCGGCGTGTGGATCTGGTGCTGCCGGAGACCGGCGTCTGCACACTGGACGCAGCCAACGAGGGCACCGGGAGCTGCTGCGGATCTGCGGAACCAGCCGCGGTGCCCGTGACTATCGGTGTCGGCGCAGCGTCCACATCCGGATCGAGCTGCTGCGGCTAGCCGGAGCTTTCGCCGGAGCGGTTGATGTCGTCTCGTGCCGTAATCGCCGTAGGAATCGGCCAGTGTGTCAACTGGGGGGTGTTGTACTACGCCTTCGCGGTCCTGCTGTTACCGGTTGAAGCGGAGCTCGGCGCGGAGCGCTGGATCGTGACGGGTGCGTTCTCCCTGGCCTTGTTGCTGTCCGCGATTGCCGCGCCAACGATCGGACGCTGGAGCGACCGCGACCACGGGTGGCGGTTGATGCAGGCAGGGGGCTACGCCGCCGCGGGTCTCCTGGCGTTCTGGGCGCTCCTCCCGAGTCTGTGGACCCTGTATCTCGTGTGGGCCGGACTCGGCGTGTGCATGGCGGCGGCGTTGTACGAACCGGCCTTCGCGATCGTCGGCCGCGCGCATCACGATCCAGCCTCGCGTCTTCGCGCTCTCGGCACGGTGACGCTATTCGGCGGACTGGCGAGTACCGTGTTTCTGCCGCTCACCGATGCGCTCGTGCGAGCGGGCGGATGGCGTGCCGGCGTCATGGTGCTTGCGCTGCTGCTCGTTCTTTCAACCGGGATGATCCACAGAGTCGCGCCGACGCGCACGCCGGACGGACATTCCCGTGAGGCAACGATCACGCCGCGACGGGCGAGGACGGAGGCCGCGGATTCAGGCCCGCCGCTCTCGTTTCTTCTGCTCGCGTTCGGTTTTGCGAGCCTTTCAAGCGCCGCGGTGATCGCAAACCTGGTTCCCGCGCTCGCCGAGCGTGCGGTGACCCCGACAACGGCAGCGGCGTTCGGCGGCATGTTCGGGCTGATGCAACTTCCCGGAAGAGCCGCCATGATGCAGGGCCGGTTTTCGGGTTCGCCCTTCCTCCTCCTCGCTGGCAGCCTCGGCCTGCAGGCATTCGGCCTGGGGACGTGGGCGTTGATCCCGTCGGCAGTGGCGGCGTTCGTAGGGCTCGCGGTGTTTGCGGTGGGCTCGGGGCTCACCACGCTCGTGCGCCCCTACTTGATACACAGCCTGGTCGAGCCACACGAGGCCGGATATGTGAACGGACGGCTCGCACAGGCACAGCAATTGACGCGGGCCGCCGGTCCCGTTCTCGCCGCCTGGGCCGTAACCGCTGTCCCCTATAGCGCGGTACTCGCGCTACTCGGCGTCGCCTTCGCGGCGCTTACGACGTGGACGGTGTTGCGGTACGCGTCACGACGCGCCGGTGGAGGAATGTTGAAGGTCGAGAATGCCTGATAAATTCTGTGATTCGCTTCGCGATGACGGCCGCGTCGAATGCGACGCCGCACACGAGCGCGGACGCGGCTCGTCTGCCAGCTCCGGCCCACGTGAACCAGACCCGGCACCGGCGACACGCCCCGATCCTGTATGAATTGTCCGACCGAATTGGCGGCACCAGGAATCTGAAGCCAGGTCGCGTCGTCGCGGTACCCGATCGCCCAGATCACTGCACTGAATCGATCGCTCGACCCGTCGCCGAAGCGGAGCGTGTCCGCTTGTCCATCCACGACACGGGAGCGCAACCGGATCCCGCGACGACGGAGGGCAGCGGACCGCAAATGCCATCCCGGACACGATTCATGCGCGCGAGCGAATCGTCCCTTCGCGGTGGCCTTGTCTCCCGGGTCCGGTTCGCCGCATATCTCAACAGGAGGGAACCGGCGCTCCCCCGCCTTCTGCGTCCTTTCGTCGGGAGCGACGTCTGTAGAGGAGATGATCAATGACCGGAGACGGTATGGCGCATTCGTCCTCGGCTGAGGCCCCCTCGTCTGTGTTGGCGGCGGGCATCGCCGGTGACACATCGCTCATGTGGGCGGAGTTCGCCGGACGGCTACGGGCGTTCGTGGCGCGGCGCGTGCCGCCAGGTATTGAGCCGGATGATGTCATTCAGGAGGTGTTCCTCCGTGTCATGCGGCACCTGCCATCCCTCCGCGAGGCTGACCGAATCGAAGCCTGGCTCTTTCAGATCGCGCGCAACACGCTCCACGATGCCATGCGCGCGCGACAGCGTCGTGACGGTCGCACCGACACCCTCGAGGTCGACTTGCCGGACGAGACCGATACCGAAGATGTGCGTGCGGCGGAAGCGGAACTGGCGCCGTGCCTCACGCCGATGGTCGCGCGTCTCAGCGAACGCTACCGAGAGGCAATCGAGCTTACCTCCGTGCATGGGCTCACCCAGGCCGAGGCCGCGAAGCGCGCCGGCGTCTCCGTCTCCGGCATGAAGTCACGCGTTCAGCGCGCCCGCGAGCAGCTCAAAGGGATGCTCCTACGGTGCTGTGAGGTCGACGTCGACCGTCGGCGCGGTGTCGCAGACTTCCACATGCGCGAGTCCGCTTCGTGCGGCGGTCCGAGCGACGCATCGCCATCGTCGTCCGGCTGCGGCGTCGGAGCCTGCTCGCCTCGTCGTTAGCCAGCCATTTGCGTCCGCCACAGGGTCAGAACGTCTTCTGAAGTGAAGCGACGAAGATGGACTTTGTCGCCACTCAGAGGAGACCAATATGGCCGACGCCACTCGCACGCAGACCGCGATTTCCGACGCACCCCAACGCCGTCCGTCAACGCCCCAGACACCAGCCGCACCGAGCACGTGTTGCGGGGGACCGGCACCGACGGGTACCGACGCGTGTTGCGCGAAGGACGCTGAGGTGAAATCGACCGGCGGCGCAGGATGCGGCTGCGGTTCGGTGCCAGCGACGGCGGCAGCGCCGGTTGCAAAGAACACGGGGTGCTGCAGCTAACTCGCGACCAGTACACCTGACGGAGGTGCAGACAGCGTCCAAGGTCGTCTGACGTCGCGGGCGCGGACACGTCTTGAATAATGAGCGGTCCGGCAGGTCGACACAGCGGGCATACGATCTCGCGATCGTGAATTTGCCGAAGGCCGCTCATCAAACCCCGGGTCGCAGAACGAGTGTGGACGAACACTGAGGAATACGGAGAAAGAGGTCGCTAAGTGAGCGAGCGGATTGTGATAGGACTGTGATACGTGGGCTCAAAGCCTCGAAGAACACCGAGGTTTAGGGACGCGCAGCGCGTGATAGTTGTGAGGGCTTAAGTCGCTGATCGCGTGTACGTTGAGCCGCTTCGCAGTGGCCCGGTGTTGCTCGCACGCTTCGCTTTCCAAGCGTGCTCCTTAGGCTCGTGCCAAGAGCTGATCTTCACCGACAAGACCCACGAACTCGCACACACCTGATCCTGGTTGCTCGGTCGCATGAGCGTCGTTCACGCGGTCGAAATAACGCGAATGATCGCCGTGGCGAAAAGACTTGGCGCGGATGGTCTGGGCCGCCTGCCGGACCGACGATGTCTTTCAGGCGAAGCCGCGGCTGACCGCGACCGCATAGGAGTGTTCTTACCCGGCGAGGTGCGCAGCGAGGAAGACGCGCATGCATGACCGGAAGGCGGCCACTTCTCCTGAAGCACGTGCTCGATGAGGCGGCATACCCTCGGGGGGTTCTGCTGTCGTCGGGCGAGAGGCTAAGCTGCTTGCCCTGACGTTTGCGACGCCGCCGGGGCGTGAGCGTCCGCCGCGCGCCATTGCGAGGTTCTGTTATCGGCTATGTCCGCGATCGCAAGCTGTCAGATGCTCGAAAGACGGGTGGTGCGCGAGACGCGCCACACCACGATCAATCCGGGTGCGACGCGCGATGTTCGGATAGCCACTGTTCGCTCATCCAGCCGAGTGCCCCTGTGTTTCCTCCACCGAGCGCCTGCAGCCTGAAGCCGATCGCACCAGCGACCAGCACGACGACGACGCTGAAGGTCAGCAGCATACAGTCCTCTCGATGGCGGTGCCGATCACCGCGGCTGCGCTGGGCCCGAAGGTCAGTGAAGCGGCTGGCCTGTCCAGCGCACCCGCTTCTCGACGATGCGGGTCTCCAGGAGCCGCAGGCGCAGCTCGTGATCTCCGTCCGCCGCGGCTGCATCCCGCTCCTGGTGCAGGCGAAGTCGCACCTCGTCATAGGAGGTGAGCAGAGCAATCAGCGCGTCGAGATCAGGCATCGTCACCATTCGATGAGTTGCATGCGTCGCCCGTGGGTGCTGTCGAGTCGCGCTTGCGGCGGTCGTGCCGTGGCACGAGTGTCAGGTATTCGCCCCCTCGCGGTACGCCGCCCGTGGGCTCGGTGCCACCGTCGCAGCTCCATCCCGAGACGCCGTCGCTGTGCCCGGACAGCTGCTGGATCGATCCGGTCCTTCGGCCGAACTGCATCGTGCCGGCGCAGCCAGTGACGGTGCAGGGCTTCCGATCGCCGCGGGATGGGCGGATCATCGTACGCCCCCGAGCCAGAGCAGGACGGCGATGACAAGCGCAACGGGTGCTCCGGCCAGGATGATGACGAAGGGCAGCGAGTATGCCACCGCGAGCAGCAGCGCGGCGTCCGCTACGACCTCGCGCGCGCGGGCGACTCGGCGTCGCGAGGCGGCGACCGGCTGCACGCCACGAACGTCCATCGGCCACGGCGGCACGACGAGTTCGCCGGCACGCGCTACCATGGCGACACCTGGTTGACGTTCGTGGCGTCAAGGTTCCGCGTTGCACCGCGCTGCGGATGTTCGGTCTCGTACAACAGTTGTCCGAGACTCCCAGTTGGTTCGGCGTTGATCGCGGTATTGGCCGTGATGATGAACAGCGCCACCAGCAACACTGACGCCGCCGCGTACGTGCCGACTGACGCCAACGGGATCACAGCCAGGACCAGAGCGACTGCCCCGACGGCGAGCGTCAGAAATCTGAGCCGAGTGGCAGACGAAGGACGAGAAAGCATCGTTGGACCTCTACACCAGCGGGAGGATTGCTGATCGGAAACCGGTCAGCCGCTTAGATGAGGCGGGCGGCTGGTGCAGGCCGGGCGGCTCAGGAAAGGACCTTGAGTATAGCACGATTCGAAAGGTTTCCGCCTCTCCAACGAGATTCATCCTTCTAAATGAACCAGGCGTGCTACTGTCAGTGCGGTCACTCAGATCGTGCTTTCAACTTCGATGTCGTAGCCCTGACGAGCCGCAACACCCCAGTTGAGTCGCTCTCTCACGGAGGGGGAATCTCATGGCTGACGACACGTCTTCTGCCCTCGTCAATCCATCCATCAACAATGTCCGCACGCCGGAATCCGAAGAGCGCTGGCGCCAATGGGAAGAACGCGGCCGTCAGAAGGACGCGCGTTTCGCGCGAAAGGCCCGGGTGGTCGGTGGCATTCTGGCCGGCGTGGCGGCTGCGGCGGCGGTCATCGCCTTGCTGCTCGTCTGAGATCTGACCCGCTGGTCGTCGATCTTCTCGGCGTTCGATTCGCGGCACTGACTGGTGATCAGGCGAGTGCAGTTGAGTGTGGAGTTGCTCGAGGACCCACGTCTGCAAGGCGCCGAGAGAGGCTGCAACTCGCGCCAAGTCCGACGACTAGGGTGGTATACTGAGGCTCCTTTCCTGAGCCTTCCGGCCTGCACCAGCCGACAGCCTCATCTAAGTGGCTGATCGGGTCCCTTCGAATCACATCGTTTGCGGCGGTGCAAGAGGTCTCTCTATGACTGCTCACTTGTTCGGCAACAGGGACAATCCGCCGCGCGGCCGATTGCGGACACTCTCGGGCCGCTTGCAGCCGGTGATGCTGCTGGAAGCCGCTGAACCTGAGGCCGGACGTTTCCAATTCAGGTTGCACCTCGATGACCTCCGTGCTGAAGATCTGATCGGCGGGCGCGAGGACACGGTGGAACTGGACCTCAGAGACGGGCGTCGATTCGTGGTTGTGTGTGTCGGTATCGACTTGGCCGACCGCACCGCAGTATTCACAACGTCGGATTTGCGGTGACGGAGGCCCGCGGGGCCGTCCGGATATTCAGGGGCCCACACACCGCCTTGCTCCTGACGGCGCTCGTTGCCGCAGGTGAAGCGGAGTCTCACTCGAATCAGGAGAACACAGCGATGCCAGATCAATCGTTCGGCGATACTGTCGTGCGCCCGGCCACCTGTCCGTTCTGCAACGGCCGGGTGATCGACACCCTGGCCAAGGTCCTCACCGCGACCACCTGTTGGCGCTGCCGAGGATGCGAAAAGACGTGGACGATCGCCAGTCTCAGGTCGTCTTCCAATAGCGCGCGGCAAAAGGGGCCGACCGAGTCGCAGCCGGTCACCTCGCGCTGAAGGGCGCATCATGGACGATGTGATCAACGAACCCGAAACGACGAACGCGCGCACGGTCCGCGAACTTCAAGAGCTGATTGCCGCCCTGGATCGCCGTCTGCCCCAAGTCAGGCGGGTCGGCGAGACCTCGATCGCACGGGCGGCTGGTCAGCTCCGCGCAGCGGCGGTGAGGCGCATCGAAGAACTGGAAGAAAACCTATCGTCGCACCGGGTTCGAGACGACGTCTTGGATGAACGGTGAGCAGTCACCTAGGTCAGGGTTCTGTCCCGGCGGCGATCGGTTCGGACAGATCGAGCCGCGCGTCACCATGACCGGCGCGGTGGCAATGACGCGGCGTGCCTGGTTCCACACCTCGCCGCAGTCGAGACAGCGCCAGTAGTCGCGCGCCGTGGCGGCCTTGTTGCCGTTCAGGCTGCCGCGCACTCGATCCACGGCCGGTTCCACAACCCCGCGCGACGCGAACGCCAGCCGCAGTTCCACCGACGAGCGTCGCACGTGGTGTCGAGGGTCGGCTCTCAGCTCGCAGGAGCGCCGTTCGACCTCCTCGAGAAGCGCGTCGATCTGCCCGAGCCTCTGACACTCGAGAGCACGAACTTCACGCATAAGGACCTCGCGCAGGAGACTGGTCACGTTCGGTTCGCGCGAGGAGTCACAGGCTGCCTCGCGGCGCAGACTTCCGGGGAGGCTCCTCCATGTCATGGATGAGCCGTCCCATCGGGGGTGCGGGGTGACTGTTGCGGAAGATGTTGGCCAGGATTGCCGCCAAAGTAAGACCCCACGCCGTGATCGCTGCGTAGGTCAGCAGCGACGCGGACGGAGTGCGAGCGAGACCAGCCAGAATCAGGGCGAATGTGGCGATGAGCACAACCACGAGCGCGCGAGAGGAGTGGCGCACGATGTTTTCCGATTCCGCACCTGATATTCGGACGGCGCTGTAAGACCAGCCACTTGGTGAGGCTGGCGGCCGGTGCATGCCGTGAGCTTCAGGAAGAGAGTGTGAGCGTAGCACGGATCCTAGAGATCGCCTAACCTGCGGCTGCCGGCTCAGGACGCGTCGTGCGGACGGTTAGAAGCACGGATGCTTCGGTTGCCTGGCACCATAAGGTTCATAGCGCGATCCGACCGGTTGAAACAGGCAAGCGCGTGACGCTGGATCGAGCTCCCGCTACAGTCCGAGTCAGGCGTGTTGAAGGGATTGGGATTGGTAAGGAGAGTAGTCCTGATCGAGGGCGTGTGGCAAACACGTGGCGCGTCGGAAACAGAGCTCGTGCAACGCGTCCGCGGGTCGCCTGAATGCGGTGATCGACACACGTCAGCGAGATGGCTTGACGTCTACGTTGTGATACGCCTCGATGACCCAACGTCCGTCGCGACGCAAAGACCTCCATCAACTGTGTCTTCACCACTCCATCAATTGGCACGACGGCGCCGCCGGGCACCATTTTGACACCGTGCTTCATTTTCGACGAGCACAACCTCCGATGTGATGAAGCGAATGTGGACCTGATCGAGTGGTGTTTGGTTGCTCCCTTATAAAACGTCGCCAAGATTTCCGTGTGTCGCATGGCGAATGTCTGCTGCCCATGGACGAGGGGGCGTGCTCCATTTAGTCACCTCTGTCGCCAGCAAGAGGCGGCTCTTCCGTCGTCACCAGCCGATAGACGTAGTCCGTGAGTTCACGCAGTCGCATCCCCGCAGGATCGGGTACGTGACGGGTGCCGGACGGTATGGCTGGCACTTCGACCGCACCCCTGACGATCAATGCTGCGGCGATAATCGCCCGCGCCTGTCCTTCCAATGAATCCATGATGGCTCCCCGGTTTACGAGTGTGCTGACGAGATGGTGTCGGCCGATAGACGCGACGTTCACGTCGGGCCGCTGCGACCCTGCCGTGCGGAAGGTTCCGGCCTGCCAACGGTAGTCACACCGACGGCAGACGAAATATCTCGTCATGGACGTCAGCAGAGTCAGCGCGGTATCCGAGGCCCCGCATCGTGGGCAGCAGTTGTCGTTCAATGTCACTGCGTGGACGGGCATCGCTCCTGCTCGGTGCAACCCAAAACTGACCTCGGGTGCTTCGATGAGGCTGGAGGTGCGCAGCGGCGGCTGCGAGCGGGCAGGCTCAGGAAAGCAGGACGCCAGCGTATCACGTCCCCATCGAGTCGCTGCGGGAATGTAGGATAGACTACATTTGCCCGCTAGACTGGTGCCACGCCACATGTGACGTCGCCTCAGCCTCCGAGTTCTCGATAGCTGTGCTATCGCGTAGGAGCGTGACGATGTCCAGTCCGTTTTCTTCCGAACATCTCGCAGCCATCCGCGCCGTCCGAACTGCTGTGAACGGCTTGGAGGGATTGCTCGCTGCGTACGAGATGAAACCTGCCGTGATCGTCATGGATCTCAGCATGCCGGTGCTCAACGGGCTCGATGCCACTCGGCTCCTCACGTCGACGGCGGCGACTCGCGAATCGAAAGTGATTGCCTATACCGGGAACGGCTCGATTCCACCGCTTCTGGCGCGGTGGTTCGTCGAGATCGTTCCGAAGCCCTCGCCACCGGACGTCCTCCTCGCGGCTGTGCAGCATGCCACGAGCGTCTAGCGGCGTGTGGACACTGAACTCGACAAGCGTGATGCCCGCCAGGCGTCAGTATCAGCGCGGAGACCTGTGACGACTGAAGTGAGGGCATGACGGTTCATCTGATCAATCCAAGTCACCTGTCGTTCGGCGTGGGCGTGATCACGCCGCGCTGGCTGTTCGTGTTAGCGGGTGCCACACCTGCTGTCTATGGCCGGCCACAGATCGTCGACGAGACCCTCGAACCGCTTGATCTCGACAGGTTGCAGGCCGGCGACGTCATCGGAATCGGCATTCACACGGGTAACGCCCTGCGCGGTTACGAAATCGGCCAGCGTGCGAACGCTCGCGGCGCCACCGTCGTGTTCGGGGGCATACACGCCACGCTATTTCCGGATGAGGCGCATCAACTCGGGGGCGCACACGCCGTCGTCCGCGGCGATGGCGATGTCGTCTGGCCGATCGTGCTCCAGCACGCGGTCAACGGCACGCTGCAAAGGATCTACGAGGGCGGACGCATCGATGCCGATCGCTTCGTGCCAGCGCGGTGGGACCTGCTGCCGGATGCTCGTTACATGTGGGGGTCTGTGCAGACGGTCCGCGGCTGTCCGAAGCATTGTTCGTTCTGCTCGGTGTGGCGGACGGATGGACAGAAGCCGCGGCAACGCGCCGTCGACAACGTCGTGACAGAAATTGCGGAACTGCGCCGTCGTGGCTTCCGCTTTGTCGCCCTCGCGGACGATAACTTCTATCCGGTGACGTTGGCCGACCTGGCGATGGCCGAGCGGCAGGGCAACGTGGCACGGCTGCAACAGCTGCAAGGGCTCCGCGCCGAACGCTTCGAGCTCATGGCGAGGTTGGCCGAACTGCCGCCAGACATGGTGTTCTTCACGCAAATCACGATGGAGGCGGCGGAGGACGAGGCCTTTCTCGACGCTATGCGCCGCGCGAACATCAAAGGGGCGCTCGTCGGCGTCGAAGCCGTCACGCCCGAAGGGCTGAAGGACGTGTACAAGAACTTCAACCAGGCGGGTGACGCATTAGTGCAGCGCCTCCGCACGTTCCGCGAGCACGGAGTGTACGTCCTGGGTTCCTTCATTTTTGGACTGCCCAGTGATCGCGCCTCGACATTCGACGCAACAGCAGATGTCGCTGAGCGCGCGGAACTCGCCTTCGCACAGTTCGTCATGTTGACGCCGTATCCCGGCACCGTGGACTTCGAGGCGTGGGAGAAGAAGGTCGGCGCCGGCGCCGAGCGGGTCGCCGGTATCCCGATCACTCGGCACTGGCTGATCCCCCAGGCGCAGCGGCCGAAGGTGTACGCGCCGCACCCGATCATGACGGCCGACGAGATACGCCGGCGAACGCAGGCGGTGTGGGATCGGTTTTACAGTCTGCGGCGCATCTGGGTCCGCTCTCGCTGCACGCCAACCTTGCGATCGCGCCTCGCGTTCGTACTCATCTCGAAGCTGTATCGGCAGATGTATGCGAACACCGGCATCGCGACCGATAGCGCTCGGGTGAACCGCGCCAATCGGTGGGCGCGGCTCATCGCGCGACCGTGTCGGCGACTCTTCGTCGCGCGGCCGTTGCCAGCATCTGCGGGCATCGACGCTTGAGAGATTCCTGATGAACAAGCACATTCGTCCGCGACTAGCGGCGATCGACGGCGAGGAGTGGCGGAATCTCGGTGAGGACGTCACAGTGGAATTGACGTCGGAGCATCCCGACTACCCGATCGAAGGCGCTCTCGTCGGGGATGAGCGCCAGCCGTGGCGGGCGGACGCTCCGGGCCCTCAGACGATCCGTCTATCGTGGCCGACGCCCATCGCGGTTCGCCGATTGCGCTTAGTCTTCGAAGAGCATGGCCACGCACGGACTCAGGAGTTCGTACTGCGCGCGCACACTCGCGACGGTGCGCGCGAGATCGTTCGGCAGCAGTTCACATTTTCGCCTTCAGGAACGATCGTTGAGCGCGAGGAATACGCCACGAATCTCGAGGGTGTGACATGCCTTGAGCTCGCCATTGTGCCGGCGATCGACGGGAGCTCCGCGGTCGCAACGCTGCGAGAGTGGCGGGTTGCCTGAGCGAAGCGATTGCGTTCGACCCCAATGCTCCAGACCCGCCATCAGAGGACGAGTCGATGCCCACGCAATCGCGTTGGCATGCCCGCCTGTGATCGGTACCGGCAAGGTCGATGACGCGCTTCCGCAGCCGGACCATGGGGCTCCATCCCTTCTACGCGACTAGCACTTTGAGCAAGAGCTTCTAATGTCTGCCGATCACTCGCGCCGCTCGGTCGGCAGCGCAGCGTGTGCCGGAATCGGAGGCACTGATGGTCCAGCACATCTCCCGGAGGTTGGCTTGGGATGCAGCCGCACCCCTACCTGTTCCTTCAACGGGGGCATCGCACGACTCAGCTCTGCGCGAGTTGCGCGGTACCGGAGAGATGTGGAGGAACGCCGAGGAATATTGAGGCAGGCGAGGCTAAGTGAGGGACTCGATTGTGATAGGACTGTGATACGTGGGGCTCAAAACCTCGAAGAACATCGAGGTTGACGGGCGCACACCATGTGATCGTTTTGGAGGGTTAAGTCGCGGACCGCGTGTGCGTTGGAACGCTTTGGAGCGTGTCAGTGCAGCTGGCCCGCTTCGCTTTCCAAGCGTGCTCCTTCAACCACTCGGACATCTCTCCGCGCAAGGGGAATCAACAGTTTACCGTGAGGGGGCGACCCGCTCAACCACAGACTGTGACGTGAGGTCGTCGCTGACCTCCGCGATTGCCGGGATCTCCGTCTGGCTCGCGCCGTCGCGGAATCGCATGGACAGAGCGACATCCGCAGCGCTGATGTCACTCACCACGGCCGCGGAGAACCGCGCGCCCGTGTTGTTCGGGTCGACCTGCGCCAGACACGGTTGGCGCCTTCCGCCTCCACGATCCATGTGCCGGCTGCGCCAGCCTTTGCCGTGTGGCCGAACTCAAATCCTTTGGGCGCTTGTCCCACCGCATCCGCGAAAAAGCCGGCCTTCCGGCTCGCACCCCTGGCCGACGACGACGGGCCCAGGCGCGGTGAGAAGTGGCGGCAACACTTGACTCGGCGACCACCGGTACACGTCTCCGGCCGAAACCGTAGCCCCATCGTGCTGCGCACGTCCCGTCACCGCTGGTGCCCGCGGTGTGCCACTATCGCGCCTCCATGACATAACCCTGCCGCGTACGCACCGACACCGATCGGCCATCCGGAGGGCGCACGATCACGCGTATCCGGCGAAACCTCCCATCGCGGCGGTCGTTGGCGGGAACGTACCCCATCGTGTAGGCGCTGCGGATGTCGCGGGCGATGTGCTGCATGGCTTCGCCGATGTCCCCGGTGTCACGCGGCCTGAACGCCTCGCCGCCGGTGGTCCCGGCCAGCTGCTTCAGGCGGCGCGGGTCGGCGTCACGCTCGAGAGGATCGTCGAGCGTGACGGCATAGATGACCGTGTTCGAAATCAATGTCCGCCTGAGCACTTCGTCGAACGTCAGCCGGCTGGCGTTGTCGCCTCCGTCGCTGACGAGAACGAGCACCTTGCGCAGATGCGCCCCCTTCGCGACGTAGTCCAGGCCGGCGGCAATCGCGTCGTACAGGGCCGTACGTCCCCGGGGCACGATCGCTGACGCGAGCGCGGCTCGGAGCGCATCGGGATCGCTCGTGAAGGGCGCATCCGCGGGAAGCGCAGGGCGGACGTGCTCGGTGAAGGTGAGCGCGAAGATCTGATCGTCGGGATGGCTCGTTTCCGCGAAGGCGCCGGCTGCGGCAATCACCCTCTCCCAGACCGCCCGCATGCTGCCGCTGGTGTCCACGATGAGACCGGCGTCGACGGGCGTGTCCTGCTCACCGAAGAACCGGACCTCCTGCGGGCGGTCATCCTCGAGCACCGTGAACGATGTACGCGGGAGCCCCGGCACCGGCGCGCCTCGCCGGTCCGTCACCACCACATGCAGGACGACCAGATCCGATCGGCTGACGAATGTTCCGGCCGGCGGATTCTGCGCGCGCAGCCGTGATCGGGGCTCCATGGCGCTGCGACCGTCTACGAGCAGCGGCGTCACAATCGTCGCGCTCAACAGCCAGATGGCCGACGCGAGGACACGATGGAAGTCTGTCTTCATCGACATCGGATTCCTTGGATGGCACCCATCGGGAACTGGCGATCACCGGGAGATCGGACGCTCGCAACAGGGCAACGACGACCGTTCAATTCGACAACAGGGCGAATGCGGTGGCCAGCAGATCCCGGTTTCCTTTTGAAGGAATGTCTCGAGCAAACGGCGTACCCTGAATCTTCCTGGTCGCCACCGCACGCCGGCTGCGGCCGTGGGCCGACGAGATGGTCCTCGCCCGATCGAGGTCGGATTCATCACGCCGTCTCGGCACGTGATCACAAGTGGGACCTGCCGGCTCATCGTTCGAAGGGATCCGCCCTGACGCCACCGCTTTGATCTTGCAGCGCGCAGGTGCCCGGGTCGAATCTGGTCATGAGACGGATCGCCGACTACATCCGAACTGCCGGCCCCCTGAAAGGACAACGCGCCATGACAGTAAAACGCCGACGATCGAAAGCCATGAGCGTCGGGTCACTTCGAACGCAATGATGAGCGATCAGCGATTCAATGTTGCTTCGAACCGAGACGCGTCCGCTTAGCGGCGCGGGCGCTCCCGCGCGACCGAGATTGTCATGATCGATGGAGCGGCGAAAGAGCTTCCCCGTCACTGGAGCGCGATTCGCCAGCACTGGCGGATTCTCACGTTCTATCAGCGCTTCGAGACATCCCTCGCGTATCTCCTCACATTCGTCATAGGGACCGTGATTGTCGTCGCGCTTGGACGTCTCATGGTCAGTGTCGTCGATACTCTGTTGCTCGAGAGTCAGAACCCGCTCGAGCACTCGGTCTTTCAGCAGGTCTTTGGCGAGATCATGACCCTCCTCATTGCGATGGAATTCAACCATACCCTGCGATATGAGATCAGCCGGGATCGCGGCGTCATTCAGGCTCAAGTCGTCATTCTGATCGCGCTGCTCGCCCTGGCCCGGAAAGTCATCATCCTCGACCTTCAGGAGTTGACACCTGCGGTTGTCATATCTCTGGGTATCCTGACCTTTTCTCTCGGCGCAACTTACTGGCTGATCCGTGAAGCAAACCGCCGAGCCTCTGGCGGCGCGGTGCAGGAGTCACGGGAGAGCTGAGTCATGGACGCGCAGGACGCCTGGGTGTCGTCCCGACCGTGGAGGGTGCCGTAATGTCGCCCGGTGAACTCATCTGGCTGTTCTTCCTTTTCTCTGCCCTCCAGCCCGTACTCAAGCAGCGGCTTCTGGAAGCGTCGCGGCAGCGCTTGATCGCGAAGATCGAGCGCCAGCGGCACTCCCGCGTCATCCTTCTCGTGCACCGGCAGGAGACGATGAGCCTTCTGGGGTTTCCCGTGTTCCGGTACATCGATGTGAATGATTCCGAAGAAGTGCTGCGAGCGATTCACCTCACGGACCCGGCGGTCCCCATCGACATCGTGCTGCACACGCCCGGAGGGCTGGTTCTTGCGTCGCTTCAGATCGCGCGCGCGATCCACAAGCACAAAGGCAGAGTGACGGCCTTCGTGCCGCACTATGCCATGTCAGGAGGCACGCTGATCGCGTTGGCGGCAGACGAGATCGTCATGAGCGAGTACGCCGTGATCGGACCCGTCGATCCCCAGTTAGGCCGGTATCCTGCCGCCTCGATACTGAAAGCCGTTGCGAAGAAGCCTGTCGCGAAGGTGGATGACGAGACGCTGATCCTTGCCGATCAGGCCGAGAAGGCCACGACACAAGTGCGCGAGAGCGTCCGCGAGCTGCTGACCGGCGCATGTCCCCAGGACAAGGTCGAGGAGCTTGCCAGGCTCCTCTCCGAGGGCACCTGGACCCATGACCATCCAATCACCTTCGAGGTGGCCAAGAGCTTTGGCCTGCCCGTACGGTCGGACATCCCCCCGGAGTTCCTGGATCTCATGGGCCTGTACCCACAGCCCGTACGACGTCAGCCAACCGTGGAGTACCTGCCGGAACGCCGCGGCCCGCAAGGCTCACGGTGACGAGGGGCGTGAGCCAGGCCGCCCGGGCGAGCTTGTCAGCCACTTTTCGGACTCTCCCGCGCGGCAACTCCATGAGCGAACGGCGTCGTCCCGAAGCGGCGCTTGAACTGCCGGTAAAAATTTTTCTTGCTTCGATATCCCACGAGCATCGACACCGCTTCGATCTTGACCCCCTCACGAACGAGCGCAGCTGCATGGTCGAGGCGAACCCTGGTCAACCACTGGCGCATTGGTACGCCGACCTCGCGCCTGAATATGGCGCCCAGGTGAGCGCCCTGCCGGTGGAGCTCGGCGGCGAGAGACTGCAGCGTGATCGGTTCCGAGTACGATTGTTCGATGCGATCCATCATGTGGCGAACGTGCAACTGCGCGGCTGACATGAACACCTCCTCAATCCGTCGTACGGGATGCGACTGAAGGAAGCCTGTGCAGATGATGTTCCACGTCGGGCCGGACGATCCGCGACGATGATCAGCGAAGAATGGGTCGATCCGTTCGTTCCGGCTCGCGAAATCTCACGAACTCGTGTTCGTTCGTGAACAGCAGCGCCGCCGGCGCATCGACCTCGCCGTTCCGAATAGCGTTCAGGAGCGCTTCCGCCTCCCGCAATCGGGCTTCAAGTTCTTCGACCGTGTGCATCACTGTGAACTGCAGCCGGTGTGCTCACGCGAAGCCGGTCAGACCGAAGGGTCCGAAGCTGAATCCCTGCGGCGGTGAAGTGGAGTTCGGGGATGTCGCTGGAAGGCGGCATCCGGCGAGACTTCAGCACGCACCCGCCGGGCGAACCAGGCGACGCTGGTGCGGCGTCGGCGGAGAACGAGGTCGGTAAAGCCGTGTGGGGAAACCGAGTTACGCACGGATTGAGCATCGCCTGGCCCCTCGGTCGTGGGGTTGTCACCAGTCCGTCGAGACTGGAGAAACTCATTATCGCCCGTTTGGGACCACCGCCCCGCAAAACACGCTCGGCAGTTCATCGTGATATGCAGACGATCGCGGTCGAGCCGGGCGGCTCAGGCGCAATGCCTCCCACAGCTCCTGACCTGGCGATCAGGAACGTCCTGAATGCCCGGCGATTCACCCTCGAGGTCGAATGCGACGGCACCAGCGACGGAGGAGCGGTCTAGCGCGTTCGGGCGAATGTCAAGGCCGGCCCGCACACGCTCGGTGTTCGATGATCTCCGATGATCTTCTTGACCTGCTCCGGCAGCTTTCGCGCGAGAGTCGGAATCGCCACGTCTCTGATCGGCGCGCGCGAGTTGAGGGTTCTCGAGAGGATCGATGATCTCGATCTTGTCACGCCGTCGCGTGCTCGATCACCTGGCGTCCTCGTTGGCAAGTAGCCGGCCCTGGTACGGGGAATCGAGCGTCGGCGCCTCGAGCGTCCTCGGCACGGGGACGACGATCAGTATCGGCAGGGCCAACGTCAGGACACCAAGGGCAAAGCGTTTTGCATCAGGCGGCGTGACGTCGTCCAACGCCGGCATGTGCGAGAATCCGGCGATCAACGTCACAATCAGCGCCCACGTCAGCAGCCCTGGCCAGACGACCAGCCCGAGTGCAGCCATCAGCGACACCGTGGCGATGCTCACCACACGGGCATGCCTGCGGCCGAACAGCGCGTAGGCGATATGGCCGCCGTCGAGTTGCCCAACCGGCAGGAGATTGAGGGCGGTGACGAACACGCCAATCCACGCCGCGAATGCGACCGGTGACAGATTGACCGTCGCGGTGCCGATGTCGCCGCCGTAGGCGACTTGCTGGAGCAACGCGAGAAACATTGACGCACCGGCGTCGATGGCGACCCGGCTTCCGTCACCCGAGGACGTGCTCTCGATCGTGACGCCAAAGTAGAGGAGTGGGAGCGCCACCACGAGCCCGGCGAGCGGGCCGGCGATCCCGATGTCGAAGATGGCACGGCGCGTCTTGATGAGCGACTTCATCTGGATGAATGCGCCGAGCGTCCCCAAGCCCATTGGAAAGGGGACGAAGTATGGCAGCGTGACCGCGACGCCATGCCGGCGGGCCATGGCGTAATGTCCGAACTCGTGGACGCCGAGGATGGTCAGCAGTGACACCGCGTAGGGCAGACCGATCGGGAAAAGACCGGGCTCCTCGAGCAGGTTCACGCCCCGCTGCCGGGCGCCCGCGTACACCGCGGTGATGACCGTCACGATGAATAGCAGCAGGTGGACCGCTGGCGACGAACGCGTTCGCAGCCGGGCATCGACCTCACCGGGTAACCCGACAATCCGCACACGACCGTCCCCGAGCTCCTCGATGAACGGGATGATCCGGCGCGGCGCCAGGCGGCGCTCCAACTGTGGGAAGAGGCCACTCGCGGGCACCACCGGTGTGCCTTCGACCACTGGTACACCCGCCTCAACGTAGCTGCGGCTCGGACGAACGAATGGCGTCACCAGGTGTTCGAACTCGGCGCCGAGACCCTCCACATGTGGCACGCGGATCGCGGCGATGCGGTGGCCATTGGTACTCTCTTCCGGGTCGCGCCTGGCCAGGAGCCAGGCGACCAGCACCATCGGAAGCAGGAGAACGAGCCAGAAGAGCGCCGGTGGCGCCGCCGCCTGTCCCTCTGCTGCCGCGAGGAGCACCATGACCGGCACCATTGACAGCAGAAGAAGGACGAGCGCGTCAGCGAGCCGATACACCCGTGTCGATTCGTTGATAGCCATTATCGTCTCCCTCCCGACATCGAAGCATTCCCACCCGCAATCCAGCAACGTTGAACGAGTGTCCTTTCGCGCGATCCCGGGGGCTGCCGACGTTCATCGCCGGATGGGCAATCACGAAAGTCTTCGGCGTCTACGCAACTGTCCTCGGGATCCTCTTGCCGGTCATCGCCCGCCGGCCGCGGCAACTCGCGCAGGAAAGGGCTCGCGCCCGATCGAGCGCTTCGCCGTCACGATACGCGAGGCGAAAGGGGCACCCGACCGGCCCGTGCGCGCATCCATCTGAAGGGATCCGCCGCTATGACACCCCTTTAGCCTTGCGACGCGTCTCCCGCCATGGTGTATGTGGGGAGCAAGCGTTTCGCTCGTCACATCGGGCTCTTGATCGTTCCTGAAAGGACATGCCATGGCCGTAACAACCGAAACCCGAATCGACTCACAGATCCAGACCGACGTCCTGGCCGAACTCAAGTGGGATGCACGCGTGCTTCCGAACGAGATCGGCGTCACCGTCAAGGACGGCGTCGTCACCTTGACGGGTTGGGTCGACTCCTACACGAAACGGTGGGCGGCCGAGGAGGCGGCCCACCGCGTCCGTGGCGTGAAAGCAGTCGCGAACGACATTGAGGTTCGCCTGCCATTCTCGTCGCAGCGCACCGACGCAGACATTGCCGACGCCGCCGTTCGCGCGCTCGAGTGGAACGCGTTCCTACCCACGGACAAGATCGACGTCACGGTGTCGAAAGGCTGGGTCACGCTCAAGGGCACCGTCGACTGGCAGTACCAGAAAGACGACGCCGAACGGGTCGTCCGCCGTCTCAAGGGCGTGACTGGCGTGACCAACTCGATCACTGTCCGGCCCCGCGTGACCCCCTCCGAGCTCAAACAGCAGATCGAGAAGGCGCTCGTGCGCAGCGCAGAGACGGACGCGCAGCGAATCACCGTGGAGGTGGACGGTAACAAAGTCATTCTGAAAGGAACGGTGCGGTCCTGGGCCGAAAGGGAGGAGGCGGCGCGGGCGGCGTGGTCGGCTCCTGGAGTCACCTCGGTCGACAACCGGATCACGATCTCACTCTGAGCACCAGGCCCCGAGCGGGGTTCGCGCGCCGGCGTCGCCGCGGAAGGCGGGTGTGGCTCCAGACGGCGGAAGTCACCCCCGCTCGAGCTCCCACTCACCAACGCGTGCGAACTTCGCCAGCAAGGAGACCACATGTTTCTCATACGGGCTACTCACGGGAATCTCTTGCTCTTCCGGGCTCCTGCAATGCGCCTGCGACCGGCTGCGCACGAGATCGGCAATGCTCGCCCCGGGTGACCCGCCGGTGGACCCTACGGCACTGAACTTCAAGCGCATCGTCTGTGGCGTGGACTTTTCACCCATGTCCGTCGCGGCGTTCTTGACGGCGGCAGAACTGGCGCGGTCAATGCACGCCGAGCTTCACGTGCTGCACGTCATCGAAGCCTATCCACCCGCCGCGAGTTGGCCTGGTGACGGCGAACGACGGGATGTCCAGTCGCTCGAACAGAAGGCGACCAGCGCAATGGACGCGCTCGTCGCAAGATCGGCGGTCGCACTGGATGGTGTGTCCGTCACGACGGAGATCACCGTCGGCCTTGCGTTTGCCGAACTGTTGAATCGGGCCAGGGACTCGACACGCGACCTCATTGTTGTCGGCGCCCAAGGCGTGAAACTTCTCGAGGATGCGCTGTTCGGAGGCACCGCCGAGCAAGTTGTGAAAGGAGCCCCGTGTTCGGTTCTGGTTGTCAGATCCGATCAACGGACGGAAGGCTGACATCCCGGTTCTGATTGTCAGACCTGACCTAATCAGCGCGCAGACCGCCGAACAGTGATGTCGTCGACGCGGAGGTCGTCGACGCCGACAATCGACAGTGAAAGGGCTCGATTCCAACCGCCGCAGCGGTCCGATTCGAGGACTGCTCGCCGGCTTCGAGAACGTTCGGCGCCGGATGGCGCGGGAGCACGACAGGACGGGTCACGAGGGCCGTCGTGACGCGCTGCTCGCGCTCCTGCCCCCGCTCGACACGTTCGCGAACGTGCGCTTGCGGCGGGCTCGACGGACACGCCAGCTCGAGGCCGGGCACCACGAGCAGGCAACCCGCCACAAGCGCCAGCATCCGGGTTCCTGAAACGGCGCTACTGCGCCGTCACCCTGTCGGCGAAGATGTAGATGGGCTCATTGGGCGCATCCAGCTTGACGCGCAAGCCCTCTGGCATCTCGAGGATGACGCCCTGGACCGACGCCTGGCCCCCTTCCCTGGCGCCGGACTTCTTGCCGGTCAGAACGAAGATGCGCTCGCCGCCGGGCAGGTTGATCCAGAATCCCTCGTCGGTGACCTTCGTGGTGACCGCGCCCTTCAGATCGACGCGGCGCCCCACGAGGCTCGTGTCGGTGGCGCGCGCCGCCTCGGCCGGATCCGTGACGGTGTGAGCGCTGCGCCCTGTTCCGGAAGTACCGGTCGCTCCCGGGGCGCCCGTCCCTGACGTGCCGGATTCACCGGCACGCACGCGCAGGCTCACGCCGGCCTGACCCGCCGCCACGACCTCCTGCGCCACCAGCACCGGCCTGGTCTCGATTTCGGCCTTGATCTTCGGATCGCTGCTGAGGATGTTCAAGGTCTGCTGAATCTTCGCGATCGGCACCTTCTGCACGACGCCCGTCACGACCACGGGTGCGTCGGTGCGCACAATGGCGGCAAACGGTTCGGGCACGACGACTGGCAGCTCGCGCTCGGCGTCCGCCCAGTTGCGCTCGTCAATCGTGAAGAGGTGCGGCCCCAGCACCCGGTCGACTTCTCCTTCGACGGTGACGGTCTTTCCCAGATAGCTCTCGGGCTTGTCCTCGAGCTCGTCGAGATCGACTTTCTGCGGTTGTGGCTGCGGTGTGGATGGGTCCTGCGTGGCACGCGCATTCACCTGGAAGGCCGTCAATGCGGCCATCACGGCAAACGTCCAACACAGTGTCACTTCTCGTCGCATGATCTTCTCCATTCTGGTTGCTGCGGTCACGTCTGTGCTCACCTCTGGTGTCGTCAACGTGAGGAACTGCTGCCGGCCGTCACACGCGACCAGCACGAATGCGGTGCCGCCTGACGGTACGCGGCGCAACCGGGCGACCGCCTCGTCGACGCGTGTCATCCGCTGCCGATTCACGCCCGTGCGGTGAATGCGGTGTTGACGCCGATGACGTCGCCGCGCCCGTTGAGCAGCGGTCCGCCGGAATTCCGGGAACGGTTCCTCACGTCATCACGAGCACGAGGTGATGCTGTTGCGCGTCGGCGTCCGCCGCGCACCTCCACGTCCCGGGTGGGAGCCACACCGCCGTGAACTCCTGCTCCGCCACTTCGCGGATCTGCACCGGCATTGCGTCCGGGCGGCGGAAGATGACCACGGCATCGACCGATCCCGGCAACATCCCTGCGGGCACCAGCGAGGCCAGGTCCACGACCGGCGTCTGCGCAGGCTTGACCGAGATCACCTCGTAGCCCGACCTGCGGAGAAACGATGAGACCACCTGGCTTCCCTGCGACCGGCCTGAGTTCGTGCTGATGACAGCGATGGTCCTCGTTCTCCTTGACGACGTGTCGATCACAGCGTTCTCCTGTCGTCCTTGTCGTGCCGCGCCTCGTATGCTCAGGCGGCCACGGCGGCGCGCCGCGCTCCGTCGACTTCACAGTTCGAATGTAACGAGGAACCGGGCATGCGAACAGCGCAAACGAGTTCCCGACGAGCGGTGTCGATCCGATTGTAGAGACGGAAGGAGGGGCAATCCGCGCTGTCAGTCACCAGACGATGGAGGTGGAATCCATTGGATCTTGGTATCGGCGATACCTTGGTATCGTTCTAGGGTCGATCCGTCCAGGCTGTCACCCACGCGCTGGCGGAAATGGCGGAACTGCGCACGGCGCATGCCGGCCCGATTGCGGCGGCCACCGGTGACGCGGCGACGGCGCACAAGTACTGGAACCGCTCGATCTCCACGCGCAGCACGTCCGTGCCCGCCGGCCAGGGATTACTGACGCGGCTGCTGCACCGACACGACCGGAACCTTGGCACGCTGTAGAACGCCCTCGGTCACGCTGCCCACCCACATCCGTTCCAGGGCGCCACGACCGTGCGTCCCCATCACGATCAGATCGATCCCGTTCTTGTCTGCATACTCGAGGATCCTGGTGACGGGGGATCCTGTTTCCACGGCGACACGCGCACCCAGCTTCTTCCGGTCCTCGGCCGTCACCGCATTCTCCAACCGGTCGTGGACCTCTCGCTCCGTACGCTCGAGCAGCTGCGGCAGGTACGCCGCATCGACGCCCCAGCCCATGGCGAGGGGGTCGACAATTACGTGCAGCACGTGGAGCGTCGCTCCGAAAGACTCGGCGAGCATCGCCGCGTACACCTTGGCGGCCTTCGCCTCCTCGCTGAAATCCGTGGGAACGAGGATCTGGCGTGGTGTCGTCATGAGTACCTCCGATGAAACGCACAATCAGCGCACCGACAGCTTACACGCGATCGACGGAGGGACGGCCCGAATGATCAACGGGGCCGGGCGACAGCGTCCAACCGAGATGGCCTCTCCCACGCCGCGAAGTGTCCGCCGCGATTCGCGCTCGCGTTCGAGCCGCGCATTCTCGTCGCGCAATCGATCGCTTTCAGCGTGCGACTGCTCAATCTCGCGGCGCAGCCGCTCCAACTCCCGTTGAGCGTCGTCGAGCGTCTTCGGTGCGTCGGGCCGTATGGCGGTCCGCCATACGGGCGCTCGCCCTCTGGGCGACTTGGTGGATGGGTGGTTGGCCTGAATCGGAGATCCGGCACCTGATGGTCCGGGCGCCGCCTCTCATGGCCGCGCTGTTCATGGTCGCCGCATGCGTCGTGGGTCTGGCGATCGGCGAGCCTCGCAGCTTCATCACGCTCGGCGTGCTCGGCGCGATCATCACTGTCCCCCTGGGCTACGCCTATGGGTCGTGCGTTCTGTTGATGCAGAAGCTATTGGTGCCGCGTTAGAGTCACGGCGCATCGTCGGACCCAACCACTCCGCCTTCGTTCTCGAGGCGGGCAATCTGGCGGACGTCCGAACGTGTGAACTTCAGTCTCACGCCCGCGCCCATGCCGTCCGCCTCCTCGACGATGGCCACGCCGAAGTGATTCATCCCTTTGATGACGGCGTCGACCTCCGCCTCGGAATCGACCCAGGCGCTGCCGCCCGCCTCCAGGCGGCTCAGCGTCTGGGCTTCAAGACCGCACGCCGCGGCAAAGTCTGCCTCGCTGACGCCGACAAGGGCCCGTGCCGCAGCGATCACGCGTCCGCTCACTTGTCTCATCGTGCCCATTCTATGCACTGATGTGTGGCCGGCGAACTCTGCCCGGCTCATGACCACACGGCATCCGGCTATCTGGTCCTTCTGAACAGATCGAGCTCGAGCCATGCAATGCTCGCGACCACATTCCAGCTCGGCCTCGGGTCGTAATATGCTGACCCACGGCGAGCCTCATTCCCTCGCCCGCCCGGAGTCAGCTGATGTCGTCGTCACACACGGGGAGACTGTCACATGTCTGTGTACAACGTGCCTCACGAAACCATCGTCGTCGTTCGTGCGGATAGCCTTACTGGAGGAAACATGTCTTATCCTTCAACGAGGGTGGTTCATCGAGCGCGCGGCACACAGTGGGTCTGATTCGAGCGTGCCCAGCCTTTCAATCGGCTGGGACTCGGTGCCTCGATCTGTTCCCTGATCTCCTCGCCCAGACGCGCGCCCGGACGGATGAACAGCGGCGCCACGTCCGTGAGCAACTGTCGGAGGAGGAGCTCACCGTCTTCGACCTCCTCGCGAGGCCGGGGCTGGATCTGACACCGGAGGAGCGGGAGGAACTGAAGAAGGTCGCCCGACACATCCTCGAACGTGTCGGTGCGGCGCTGGTCCTGAACTGGCGTCAGAAGGCCCAAGCGCGCGCCCGCGTAAAGCTGGTGATCGAGGACACGCTGGACGAGGGCCTCCCGCGTACGTACAAGCCGGAGGTCTACACCGCGAAGTGCTCGCGGCTGTTCGAGCATGTGTACGAGAGGTTCGCGTGAGGGTAAACCAAGGAAGTCGCTCTGTGCAGGAGGACATGGATGATCAAGTGGATCAAGGGATTCTTTGCACCACCATCGCTTGACTCGTTCGACGGTCCGATCCCGCGGGAGCGGCTCATACAGACGGCGCGAATAGTGATGGTCGACGACGAGGACTCACTGCTTCTCGATGAGCTCAAGAGTGCAGGATTCTCGGTGGAGCACGATCGCGCCGGCAATGACCTCCGCGCTATCGATTCGCAGTTATATGACTTGGCAATCCTCGACTATCACGGAGTCGGCGGGAGGTTGGGTACTGCTCAGGGTCTCGACCTGCTCAAGCACATTCGCAGGGTGTCGCCGCGCACCCGAGTCCTCGCCTACACATCGAGAAGTCTAAGTGCTACCGAGTCGGAGTTCTTCAGATTGAGCCACGGTGTTCTCCCAAAGGACCTCGGCTTGGTGGACTCCATGGCGGTTATCGAGGGCGAGCTCCAAAAAGCGATGGGAAAGGAGCATCTGCTTGACGCGCTCCTGACGAAGTTGAACGTCTCGGACGCGGAGAAGAAGCGGGATGCGCGAGATGCGCTCGCCAAGGCTCTCCGAGGCAAAAACGAACCGCAGTTCAAGGACTACGTCACAAAACTCGGCGGGACCATCGGGGAGAAAGCGGTCGACGTGATCATTTCTAGGCTATTCGGTTTGTGATGAAACCCCCGTCCCTACTTCCGGTCTACGACCCCGCGAACGGAGTGCTCACCGACGGTGCTGCCGTGAAGGCGACCTCCTTCTGCCGCAAGGCGCTCGCGAAATCGACCCGATGCGCGGAGCACTATCGAACGCAGCTTCAGTCGAGTGCCGGGTTCTCCCAGTGCCCGTTTGGATTCACAACCCGAACATTCGGATTTGATGGAAGAGTCCTCGCTCTCACCGGGGTGGTTGCCCACCCACGATTCAACACAGAGATGGAGAGGCAGCGCGCAAAGGATCATCCTGAAGTGCGGACGACCCGCGAGTTGATGGACGCACTGGTCGGTTGCTTCGGAGAGATCGACGCAGCGAGAGCGGAGGCCGTCCAATCCGCGGCAGGTGTGCTACCGCAGGCATTTCATGAGCTCCGGAAGCTGAACGGGGCGATACTCCAGCACGCAGAAAAGGAGTTGAAGAGCCGTGAGTCCTCTGGGTTATTGAGCATCAAGAGTGCCGCAGAACTGATGAGGAACAACTTCGACATCCTCGAGGCGCTCTCGAACATCGATACCATGAAGGCCCTGCCGTTGGACGCGACGATCAACCTCTTTGACCTCGCGTACAAGACGAAGAAGGTGTTAGAAGAACGGGCCAGTGCAAGAGGCATTCAGATCTTTGTCGACGGCGTGCGAGCCGTCGTGCCTGGCAGTCAGAAGTCGTTTCCGATCGTGCCAGCGGTACTGATTGAGAACGGGATCAAGTATGGTCGGGTCGGTACGACGATTCGCGCAGAAATTCGCACCGCTGGTAAGACCGCGATTCTTTCTGTCGACAACGAGACCGACCACCCAATCGATCCTGTTCGCTGTTTTGATCGCGGAACGCGGTTCGCTGGCGGAGCCGTGGAAGGTGGCGGCTTCGGTCTCTTCCTGGCGCGCGAGATCGTCGCAGCGCACAGGGGGCGGATTGTGTGTAGCCCCTCGTCAGGTCGTGTCAGGTTCGATGTCGAGTTGCCGCTGGAACGCGTGATTCCGACGCAGTGGTAGGCGCCCAGAGCGGGGTATCGCTTTGGTTGCGATGACACGTGACGTAACCGTGACGTGGCTCGATCGATTTCGCGAGAAGTACAGTGGTGTACGGGGATCGATGCTCGTAACGCGACTTCCGCTAAGCGTCTGAATCCGTCACGGTTATCGCAATCGAGAGCACGCCGTCGCGCACGGTCAGGTGGATTTCCAAGCGCGCGCCTTCAGCCACTCGATCATGCTGGCGCTGACCGCCGCCGGACTGACGTTCTCGACACTGTTCCTTCGCGGCATCGAGGCCGGCGAGTCCTGGTCCCGCTGGCGCTCGGCGACACCTACCCTATCACGCTCGAGACCCTCGACCGGTACACGACTGTCGCCACGATGATGTCCGGCACGCGACGCGTGCACATTGCCAGGGCGATGGCGTCGGCCCGGGCCGACGGCGGGATCGTCTCGCGCTGAAAGTCGGGAGCCTCGACGAGTCTCAGTTCGCCCGCTGGCGTGGCATCACTACGGCGCGGCCCTGGAGTCGGCCCGCACGCAGCGCGTCATAGGCCCGCTGCGCGTCCTCGAGTGAGAAGCGTTCAACGTGTGCACGGATACGGCCAGCGCGCGCCAGCGCGATGACTTCGGCCAGCTCCGCGCGCGTGCCCCAGAACGGCACGCTGACTCGCACCTCGAACGGGAGGGTGCCGAATCCCACCGGCAACGCGCCGCCCGCCAGCCCGACGATCGCGATGTCGCCGCCGGTCGTGACCACGGCCCGCGCGAGGTCCACGGTCGATGAAGAGCCGACGAAGTCGAGGACCACGTCGGCGCCGCCAGGTGCGGGCCCCACGAGTCCCCGAATGGCTGACGCCGCATCCTGATCGGACCGGACCGTTTCGTGCGCGCCGACGTCGCGCGCGAGTCGAAGCGCCTCGTCCCGCACATCTACCGCAACGATGCGCGAGGCGGTGGTGGCTGCGAGAATCTGGACGCCCAGGTGGCCCAGTCCGCCCACCCCGATGACGACGCACGTACTGCTCGGGCGGAGGTTGCGCCGCGTGACATTGATCGCGTGATACGGCGTCAGACCCGCATCAGTGAGCGGCGCCGCTTGTGCGAGATCGAGGTCGCCAACGGGAATCAGCTGACGCGCCGGCACGGCGACGAAATCCGCCATGCCGCCGTCGCGGCTCAAGCCGATGCCGCCGGGCGGTATGCGACGGCACTCGTTATCGCGTCCGGCGAGACACGCGATACACGTGCCGCAGCCGACGACGCCGTAGATCGCGACGGCCTCGCCGCGCTCGAATCCGGTTACGCCAGATCCGATCGTTTCGATCCAGCCGGCGTTCTCGTGGCCCAGCGTGAGCGGAATCGGCATGCCGAGCGCGTCCGGGGCATCGATGATGTGGAGATCCGAATGACAGACGCCCGCGGCACCAACCCGGACGAGTACCTCGCCCGGGCCCGCCTCCGGCTGTGGCACCGTGACGAGCTCGGTCGTGTGTGGCGCGATCAAACGAAACGCATGCACGGCGAACCTACTTGACGAGCAGCACCGAACATGGCGCAAGCACCCCCAGCTTGTAGCTCATCGTGCCCAGGCTGACGCGAGGCCGGGACAGGTCCGGCGGGTGGGAGGGGAGGACGATGAGGTCCGCCTGCCGTTCACCAGCGTGGCGCAGCACTTCATCGGCGCGCTTGCCGTACCTGACCTCGATGTCCACGCGGGCACGTTCGCCGCCGGCGTCACGCACGATGTCGTTCATCCTCTTCAACGCGCGCTGTTCGAGCTTGCGATAGAAGCCCGATAGCTCGTCGTCTTCCGCGCCGGCAATCGTCTCGATCACGTGGAAGAGGGTGATCTGGGAGGTGCCGGGCGCGGCGACGTTCATGGCGATCTCGAGCGCCTTGATGGAGCGGTCCGTCAGGTCGGTCGGGACGAGAATCTTCTGAAACATGGTCGCGCAAGTGTCAAGAGTGCTGTTCCACGCCGTCGCGCATGACGGCCGCAGCCGTCGCCACGTCGTCGTCGGCCTCGATCGTCTCGACGTGCCACGTCATCACTTCGCGCACCCTGGCGGAGGTGGAGATGTCATCGCTGACGCTCAGGGGCACGTCGCCTTCGAGCCCCGCGGCCCGGCGGAGCAGGTCCCGCTCGGACACCAGGCCCACGAGACGGTCGTCGTCGTCGACCACCGGCACGTGCCGGACATGTTTCTCATGCATCAGGTCCCGTAGTGTCGCAATCGAGTCGTCCGGTCGAACGACGTGGACATCGGACGTCATCAGATCGCGAACGTGCAATGTCGCCACGGCTCACCTCCTCACGCGACCCTCGACAGCCCGTCCGATCCCGCGTGCTCGATCGTGAGCACGTCACCCAGTGTGCCGGCCGTCTCACGATCGGCGCCGACGCGCAACACGGAGTGCGTCCGCGAAGGGATCCCGTATGTCGAGGCGATAATCGCGCACTCCTCAAAATGCACGAGACACGCCAGCGACGCGATTGCGCGGAACGCGCGACCTCCGAAGCAGTGTCATCTCGTGCGCGACAGCTGAGGTTTGTGGAAGCCCTGGCGTTTGTGTGTTTTTCCGTGGTCCGCGGGGAATAGTCCCCATGGGCGAGCTTCGCCACGGCCCGTTCTCGCCCGTGAAGACGGCCCACACGAGCGGGAACGTCCCTGGTTCGCGGGTTGCTTCAGAACGCCGGTCAGATGGAGGATGTCCGCCACCAACTGCCGAAGGAGCTGCGCAGCGTGTTCGCGCCTGCGTGAGTAATGGAATCGAGGACCGAACGATGAAGCCGTTCCCGCATCGATACGACGTGCAGCTCACGGGAGGGCCTTCCGGCTATGCGCAGCTCCTGGCATCCGGCCTTCCCCAGCTGCGAACCGCGCCGCCGGCCGACTTCGACGGTCCAGGCGATGCCTGGAGCCCGGAGCATCTGCTGCTCGCGTCCGTGCAGGCGTGCTTTCTGTTCACCTTGCGCGCGATCGCGCGGCTGTCGAAACTGGAATTCACGGACCTCGAGGCGGACGCGATCGGAACGGTCGATCGACAGGATGGCGTGACGCGCTTCACGGAGATCGTTCTCCGGCCGCGACTGACGGTCGCCGCGGGAACCGACCGGGAGCGCGCGCTCCGCATCATCGAGAAGAGCGAGAAGGCGTGTCTCGTGTCGGCATCGCTCTCGACGCCCATCCGGGTGGAGGCGGAAGTCATCGAGGCCACGCAGGCGCCGCTCACGGGTGACCAACTTCGCAGTCCTATGAAGGAGCAGATCGATGACCGAGAAACTCCCGACCGTTGAATGGTCGACATGGACGGTGGTCCTTGTCGTCATCGCCGTGATCCTCGTCGCCGGGTTCCTCTATGTCACAGCGTCCGGCGGGTAAAGGACTGACGGGAGGAAGCACGACGCGTCACCAACAGCCGGAGCGATCGAGAGTCACGGCGCATCGTCGGACCCAACCACTCCGCCTTCGTTCTCGAGGCGGGCAATCTGGCGGACGTCCGAACGTGTGAACTTCAGTCTCACGCCCGCGCCCATGCCGTCCGCCTCCTCGACGAGGACCACGCCGAAGTGGTTCAGCCCTCGGATGACGGCCTCGACCTCCGCCTCGGAGTCGACCCAGGCGCTGCCGCCTGCCTCCAGGCGACTCAGCGTCTGGGCTTCAAGACCGCACGCCGCGGCAAAGTCTGCCTCGCTGACGCCTACAAGAGCCCGCGCCGCAGCGATCACGCGTCCGCTCACTCGTCTCATCGTGCCCATTCTATGCACTGATGTGTGGCCGGCGAACTCTGCCCGGCTCATGACCACACGGCATCCGGCTATCTGGTCTTTCTGAACAGATCGAGTTCGAGCCATGCAATGCTCGCGACCACATCGTTTCCAGCTCGGCCTCGGGTCGTAATATGCTGACCCACGGCGAGCCTCATTCCCTCGCCCGCCCGGCGTCAGCTGATGTCGTCGTCACACACGGGGAGACTGTCACATGTCTGTGTACAACGTGCCTCACGAAACCATCGTCGTCGTTCGAGGAGCAGCGAGCGGATTCGCGCAGGAGATCTCGGCACGCCGCCATCGTCTCACGGCAGACGAACCGATTGCGAACGGCGGCACTGACACCGGTCCGACGCCGTACGACTTCCTCCTGGCGGCGCTCGGGAGTTGAGCCTCGATGACGGTTGCGCTGTACGCGCGACGAAAGCAGTGGCGGCTGGAAGAAGTGACCGTGCGGCTCGAGCACTCCAGGATTCACGCCCAGGATTGTGCGGAGTGCGAGACGAAGGCGGGCCGGCTCGATCGTATCGAGTGGTCTCTTCGGTTTCAGGGAGACCTCACGACGGCCCAGCGCGACCGATTACTCGAAATCGCGCAGATGTGCCCCGTTCACAGAACGCTTCGATCGGAGACTCACATCCCGCCGCCGGCACTCGTTGATGACGGATTGAGTTCAGGCGACGGTCCTCAGCCGTAGGCTCTGATCGGGAGCGGAGACGCCGTGAATCCAGCCTCGCCGGCGCACGATCACCAACACCATCAGCACGCCCACGATCGCCACGAGGGTTACATCGTCGTGATGTCACCGCTCCGGTCTTCGGGACGGCCGTGTACCTGTATGGCGGCTGGGTGTTTCTCGCCGCGCGAGTCGCGAGCTGCGCGTTCGCCTGCCCGGCATGATGACCCTGATCTCGCTCGCGATCAGCAAGTGTGATGCCCGCCGAGTGCCGATAGTCGGCGGACCGCCTGATCAGCGATCGGACATCTCGTGTTGAACGACTTCCGCTACACGCTTCGGGTTCTGTCGAACACCCCTGCCTTCACGATCTCGGCGTGCCTCGTGATGGCGTTCGGAATCGGTGTCAACGTGGCGGTCTTCAGCGTCGCCGATGCGGCGTTGTTCCGGCCGCTGCCGTACGAAGAGCCCCACCGGCTGGTGCACGTGTATCAGATGGTCACGACTGTCGCCGGAGAACGGGTGGACACGAGCGTCCGCCCTTCCGGGATACCCATGTTGCGGCAGTTCACGCACATCTTCGAAAGGATAGAACCCGTCCGGTTCGGACGGCGGATCACGCTGGACACGGGGATCGACCAGACGATGCGAATCGGAGGGTTCTCGCCGGGTCTTCCGCAGTTGCTGGGAGTGCTTCCGCAAATTGGACGCTCGTTCGCGGAGGAGGACGCGGCCGACCCAGCGGTGCTCGTGCTCAGCGACGCGTACTGGGCCCGGGCATTTGGGCGGGACCCCGCCGTCATAGGACGGACGCTCCGGTTCCACGGACGGAGCTACACGGTCATTGGCGTGATGCCCGCGAAGTTTCGCCATTTCGCCGGGGCCACGTCAGATGCGTGGCTCCCGATTGACGATGCCGCCGCGAGTGACGTCGCGGCCCGATTGAGGCCGGGACTATCGATCGCGCAGGCGCAACGCCAGCTGAACGAGGCGGTCGCTCCATCCTCCAGCAGCGGACGAAAACCGGAGTTCTGGATACGCCCGGCAGACTGGCGCAGGACAGATCCTCCTCCCGGTGCGACCACGCTCTCGCACGTCATGCTGCGCGGCCTCGTCGCCGCCGCCCTCCTGGTCCTGATCATCGCGTGTGCGAATGTGTCCAATCTGCTGACCGAGCGGACGGTCGCCAGAGAACGTGAGATTGCGACCCGCCTGGCGATCGGCGCGTCGCGCGCGCAGGTTGCCCGGCTTCTGATGATGGAAGCCGTCGTCATATCGCTGCTGGGAGGAGGCGTCGCGCTCGTTGCCGCTTCCTGGATTGTGGAAGCGCTCCCGGGCTTGATGCCGCCGGGCCTGGCGGCGGGACTGCTCGAGTTCCTGATGCCCACAACCGGGTGGCGCCTGTGGGCGTTCGCCACGGCCACGGCGATCTGCACCGGCGTACTCTTCGGCACGATTCCCGCCCTTCGTGCTGGGTCGCGGAAAGCGGTCTCGAACGCACTGTCGGCGGCGCGGCAGAATTCGTTACCGACCAGACGGCAGCGGCGGATCAGGAAAGTCTTCCAGGCGTGCCAGCTCGCGCTCACCCTGGTGTTGCTGATCGGCAGCGCGCTCTCGCTTGCCAGCTTCATCACGTTGCTTCGCACACCTGACGGCTTCGAGCCTGCGAGTCTGCTCCATGTCTCCCTGAAGTTTCCAACTGGGGAGTTCGACCAGGGCCGGCGAGCTGCGCTCCTGGACGAACTCTCACTTCGGATTGGGGCGCTTCCTGGCGTCAGCGCCGCAGCAATCGGTCCGGCTCCCGTCTCTGATGGCTATTCCGCTGACATGTGGGAGCCCACCGGACGGACTGATCGAGCCGTGGTTCTGCATTCGCAACGATTCGCCGTAGGCCCGGGCTTCTTTCGCGTCGCGGGAATGACGCTCGAGCAGGGGCGGCCCTTCAATCCGGATGATCGCGACGGCGCTGAGCGGGTCATGATCATCACGCGAAACGCCGCGCAGCGTCTGTGGCCCGGAGAATCTCCGGTGGGGCGGCAACTGGTGATGTCGGACGGTGGCCGGCCGTACACCGTCGTCGGAGTCCTTCGAGACCTGAAGATCGTGGATATCGAGGACGACGGGGTGGAGATGTTCGTTCCTGCGGGCCAGTGGTCTGCTTCGGGGATGCTGATCCGGTTCGATCGAACGGCTTCAGTTGATCTCGCCGAGGCCATTCGCCAGACCGTTGCCATGCTCGATTCCCGCCTCACCGTGGAACGCCTGGCAACGGTCGATCACCTGAGGAGTGAGGGAGATCCGTTGGGCTATTCCCGATTCTCGACCGTGCTGCTGACAGCATTCGCGATCGTCGGCGTTGTGACGTCGATGATGGGCTTCTACGGCGTTATCGCCTTCGGTGTCACGCGCCGGACGCGCGAAATCGGCACGCGCCTGGCCCTCGGCGCGGATGCCCGGCGCATCACGGGTCTCTTCATGCGCGAGGTGTCGGGGATCCTGCTGGGAGGTGTCCTGCTGGGGGTAGCGGTTGCCGTCACCCTCACCAGGGTCATAGCGGTCCGGCTGTTTGGGATCTCGCCGCATGATCCCGTCGTCTGGTCGAGCGTGGTGGGATTTCTGATCGTCATCTCGCTCGCCGTGACCGTTCCTCCCATTCGACGCGCCACACGGGTGGCTCCTGCGGACGCGCTGAGAGTCGAGTAACGTCAGACATCAGCGAAACCGTTCCAGCGATCGCCCACCGACACCGCAATCAAGGTGATGTCGTCATCCTGCTCCAGGTGACCTCGCCATCGCAGGAACAGGGCGTCGGCAGAAGCAGTTGGTTCGTGCGACAGCCACCGCATTGAAACTTGCGGCTGCCGGGATTGTTGCGGCGGCCCGTCACCACGGGGAACGCAGGGAACGCAGAGGTTTTTTGTTGTTGGGTTCCTGCTGTGATCGGCGTCGGAAGCAGCCCCTGACGGCGTTCGCACCACGAATCAAACCTTGAGAGCCTCTGCGGTCACTGCGGTGTACGTGGTGATACCTGCCGCTATCAGCGAGGTGCGACGGCTTCCACGGGGTGGCTGTCCCCGCGAAGCGGCTGGTTCGTGCGACAGCCACCGCATTGAACCTGCGGCTGCCGGGATTGTTGCGGCGGCCCGTCACCACGGGGAACGCAGAGGTTCTTTGTTGTTGGGTTCCTGCTGTGATCGGCGTCGGAATCAGCCCCTGACGGCGTTCGCACCACGAATCAAACCTTGAGAGCCTCTGCGGTCACTGCGGAGTACGTGGTGATACCTGCCGCTATCAGCGAGGTGCGACGGCTTCCACGGGGTGGCTGTCCCCGCGAAGAAGCTCATCGCCGGTCACTCCTGCTCCGCCTTGAAGCGCATCGCGGCGAGGATGCGGGTGTAGCCCGACGGGTGGTCGAAGAAGATCAGCTCCTCGAGCGGTCCGGGATGCAGCTTCCGGTACTCGCCGAGCAGCAGTGCGGCTTCGGCGAAGCCGTCGGGGCGGCGCGCGGCGTTGAGGCCGAAGAGGTCCGCCTCGAACTCGTTGCTGCGGATGATCGAGTTCGTCACCGGCGTGATCACGAAGAGATAGCTGCTGAAGAGCAGCACGATCAGCGGCAGACCGGCAGGGTCCGTGACGCCGCGGACTCCCCAGCGCGGCCGGCGTGCTGCGGCGAGTGGAAATATCCGCGCGACGAGCGCGAAACCGACAACGGTCAGCAGGCCGAACCACAGGAGCAGTTCGTAGGTGTGGTTCAGCACGTAGTGGCCGATCTCGTGCCCCATGACCGCGAGCACGGCGTCGGTGGAGGCGCGGTTCAACAGGTTATCGTTCAGCGTGATGCGTTCGGTGCCGAGCATCCCGCTCACGTTCGCGCTGATCCTGGTCGTCTGGCGGGACGCATCCATCTGCCAGACGGTATCGGCGGCGATGCCGTTGGCGCGCGCCATCGCGAGCACCGGCTCCCGCACGGCCTCGGCCTGCACCGGTGTGTAGGTGTTGAAGAGCGGCGCGATGAAGACGGGAGCCACGGCGGCGGCAGAAACCAGGAAGGCGAGCAGGATGCCGGCGCCCCACAGCCACCAGGCGCGGCCCGTACGGCGCAGCGCCGCATAGAAGACGCAAACCGCGATCGAGCCGATCGTGAGGTCGAGCGCAACCAGCTTCAGGCTGTCGCCGATCCAGGCGCCGAAGGTCTGGGTCGAGAGCCCATACTGATGCTCGCGGAAGAAATCGGCGTACACGCTGAGCGGCAGCGCGAAGACGAACGTGAACAGCGAGAAGCCGACCCAGTAGATCGCCGGTTGCAGAAAGACGCTCCGAGTCGCACGTTCCGCGAGATCCCGAAGTCGCGCCGACAGCCCGCTGCCGAGCAGCACGAGCAGGCCCGCCGCCGACCACAGAAAGCGCCAGAGAATCAGCCAGTAACCCCCTTCGAAGTAGGCGTCGGAGCGGGCGCGCGCGTCGGCCGGCACCGACGCGAGATACGCCTCGGTTGCCGCCTCGGGTCCTACGACCGACGGATCCGGCCGCGGCATCTGAGGTTGGGCGTGCGCGGCACAGGCGCACAGAACGAACAGACACGAGAGCAGCAGCGTGCGCATCGAGAGCCGGATTGTCGTTCCGGCGGCGGGAAAGATCAAGGGCGTCGCGACTCAACACCGGTACAACAGCTGTCTCGCCAGCGCCGGCCTGCTCTCGGGCACGTTTGACACGCCTCGCCGCCAGGACGTATCGTTCACCCATCGTCCAACGATGGGAGAATGATGGCGCGAAAAGCGGACCCCCCCGATCTACTGCCGGGCACGCTGGACATGCTGATCCTGCGGCTGCTCGCGCGCGAATCGCTGCACGGCTACGGCATCGCGAAGCGGCTGCGCGATCTCTCCGACGACATTCTCGTCGTCGGCGAGAGTTCGCTCTATCCCGCGCTGCAGCGGCTGCTGCTCAACGAGTACGTGTCGGCGGAGTGGGCAGCATCCGACAACAACCGCCGCGCGCGCTACTACACGATCACGGCGGCCGGCCGGAAGCACCTCCAGGCCGAAAAGCAGGAATTCACTCGTCTGATCGGCGCCATCCAGCACGTACTCGAAACCGCGTAGAGAGGAGCTTCCATGCGCACGTTCTTCGCCCGTCTGCGCGCTCGTCTCCGGAACCGATCGTTCGACGCGGACCTCGCCGAAGAGCTGCGCGTGCACGAGGAGATGAAGCGTGCGGAGCTGATCGCGGCAGGCGTGGAGCCAGACGACGCGCGGGCGGCGGCGCGCCGGGCGCTCGGCAATGTGACGCTGATGCGCGAAGAGGCACGCCGCGTGTGGATCGCACCGTGGGTCGAGAGCGTGATCCAGGATGCGCGGTACGCCGTGCGCACGCTGCTGCGGCAGCCACTGCACACCGCGACGTCCGGCCTCGTGCTCGTGCTCGGCATCGGCCTCACGGCGGCGCTCTTCACGCTCTTCAACGCCATGGTCCTGAAACCCTGGCCGGTTCGCGACCCGGATGCGGTCGTGCGTGTCATCGCGCGAACCGGCACGCAGTGGGTCGGTCCGTCGGTCGACGAATACCGCTACGCGCGCGAGCACGTGACATCGTTCAGCGGCCTGGTCGCCTTTTCGCCGAACTATCCGGTCCGGCTCCGCGCCGACGGCATCTCGGAAGTGCCGTTGCGCGGCACGTGGGTGTCGGCCAACTTCTTCGATGTGCTCGGCGCGAGGCTACATCTCGGCAGCGGATTCATCAACGAAGACGATGTGGATGGCAACCGGCGCTCGCCGGTGGTGCTTGGCCACACCGCCTGGCGCAACCATTTCGGCGGCGCCCCCTCCGTCGTCGGCAGACCGGTGTTTCTCGCCGGCAAACCGTTCACCGTCATCGGCGTGCTCGATCCCGAGTTCGACGGCAACGGCAAAGAGGTGGACCTCTGGATGCCGCTGTCGGCGTTTTCCACCGTCAGGCCGAGTACGGACGTCGCCTGGGAACGATCGGTGGCTTCGGGGAACTGCTGCATCGGCGTCGCCGGGCGTCTCGCCGACGGCAGCAGCGAAGGGCAGGCGCGGCAAGAGCTGCAACTTCTGCACGAGCAGTTCACGCGGGCTGCCGGGAAACCGAGCGGAACGGTCGAACTGTTTGGCACCGCCGAGATCGCGGGTCCGAACGCTGCACGGTACGCCGTACTCGGCGCGTTCGCCGGCGCCGTCGGGCTCATCCTCGTTCTGGCCTGCGCGAACGTCGGCAACCTGCAGCTTGCCCGCGCGGTGGCGCGCCGCCGCGAGATCGCCACGCGATTGTCGATCGGCGCCAGCCGTGCCCGCATCGTCCGGCAGCTGCTGACCGAGGGTTTGGTGCTGGCCCTTGTGGCCGGAGCCGCAGCGGTCGCGATCGCGGTCGCGATCCCGCGCGTCCTCTTCGCCGCCGCGGGCGAGGAGATTCCTCCGTACACGCTCGCGCGGCTGACGGCTGATGCGGACGTCGTGTTCTTCATCCTGGCCATGTCACTGGTCGCGTGCCTGGCATTCGCACTGACCCCGGCGCTGCACGTCACGCGCGTGCGCATCCCACTGGGTGTGATGGGCCGCACGTCTACGACCGCCACACGGTTTCACCTGAGAGGGGGGCTGCTGGCCATTCAGATCGCAGCATGCACGGTGCTGCTCGTCGGCGCCGGACTCGTCACCCGCGCCATCGCGCACGCGATGGCGTTCGATGTCGGCTTCCAGATGCAGGGCGTCGACATGATCACGTTCACGATGCCGTCCGGCGCATCATGGAAAGATCGTCAGTCGGTCACGATGGCGGTGCTCGACGCGGTCACGGTCCCGGGTGAGGCGGCGGTCGCGCTCGCGGAGGTGGCGCCGGTCAGCGGCACGCCGCTCGTCATGCATTTCGCCCTCCCGGCGAAACCCGCTACGGAGTACGAGACCGCGCTGCTGCGCCCGGTTTCACCGCAACTGTTCGAGGTCCTCGGCATCCCGATTGTGGCCGGCGACGTGTTCGGGCCGGCCGACACCGATCGGGCGGTGGTCAACGAGTCCTTCGTGCGCGCGTTCTCGGCGGAAGACTCGCAGATCGGCAAGACGCTTCGCGACGTGGACGGCAAGGGCGGCGTGCGCCGCACGTTCACGATCGTCGGCGTCGTTCGTGACAGCTACATGACAGGACTCGAGGGGATCGAACCCGTCATTTACACCCCGACCCGTGCAGGTCTGCTATTGACCCGCGGCGGTCCGGAGACGTTCGAACGCATTCGCGCCGCCGCCCTCGCTATCAATCCGGGGCTCACGATCACTCGCCAGCCGCTCACCGACAGTCTTCGGAAGTATCTGGAGCAGTCGCGATTCGGCGCCTACCTCGCCTGGGCACTCGGTCTGTTCGGCCTCGGTCTCGCCATGGTTGGCGTCTTCGGCGTCTTCGCGTATGCGGTCGAGGAGCGTCGCCGCGAGATCGGCGTGCGCCTCGCCCTCGGCGCCACGCGCACGCACATCGTCCGCATGCTGGTCAGCACGCACGGCCGCGCGATGCTGGCGGGGCTGGGGGCCGGCGTGCTGCTGTCGTTCGTGGCGGGCCCGGTGTTGCGCAGCTACCTGTTCGGCCTCAGCCCGCTGGATCCGCTGGCGTATCTCCTCGTTCTTGGTTTGCTGTCGGCGGCCGCGGTGCTCGCGACCGCGATTCCGACGCGCCGGGCGATGCGCCTCGATCCCGCGGTCACGCTCCGCGAAGAGTAGCGAACCGCCCCTCGACTCGCTTCGTTCGCTCGGGACAGGCCCCTCGACTCTCTTCGCTCGCTCGGGACAGGCACTCCGCACCCCGCACCCCGCATCCCGCATCCCGCATCCCGGACTCCAGTCACACCACTCATCTGCGCGCGCCCGGCGATTTCGCGCAGGCCTACGTGATCGCGCACGAGGTCCGTCATCACGTGGAGAACCTGATCGGCGCCACCAGGGTGCAACACAGAGGTGAAAACTCGAACCAGACGTCGGTGCGCGTTGAGCTCCAGGCCGACTGTCTGGCCGGTGTCTGGGGGCATTCCGCGCGGTCATCGCTCCAGATCACCGGCGAGGACCTCGACGAAGCGCTCACCGCCGCGCACGCGATCGGCGACGACGCGCTCGGTCACGCTGATGCGCGGCAATTCACGCACGGCTCGAGCGAGCAGCGGAAGCGATGGTTCAGCCGCGGGTTCGAGAGCGGCGATGCGCGTCAGTGCGACACCTTCACCGTCCAGAATTATCGCGAGCTCTGACCGGTCGCTCGCCGGGGGTCGCCATCGCGATCGGCGCCGGCACCGACGTGGCCGTGGAAGCCGGCGACGTGGTCCTCGTCCGCAGTGATCCACGCGACGTGCCCCGCATCATCGCGCTCAGCCGCGCGAGCTACCGCAAGATGGTGCAGAACCTGTGGTGGGCGGCCGGGTACAACGTCGTTGCGATCCCGCTCGCGGCAGGGGTCCTGGCGAACCGAGGGATACTGCTGCCGCCTGCGGTCGCGGCGGTCCTCATGTCGGCCAGCACCGTCATCGTTGCGCTGAACGCGCAGCTTCTTCGGCGAGCCAGGATTTGAGTTGGAACTGCACTATCGTCGCTGTCGCCATGTTCGTGCGAGAGCCTCCCGGCGCATGTACAGATTGAAGCAAGGGTACGGTGACGATGCGGCGAACATCGAACATGTCAGAGGACAGAGATGGTTTACGGCTGCCTGAACGTGCCCGAATGATGGTGCTTGCAGCCGTGTTGATCATGATCAACAGCGCTTGTCGTGGCCCTGTTCAGCAAAGCCCTCTCATCGATCGATACAGGACCGCAACGTGCCTTCCGCCCAATGGTCATCCAGACTTTCCTGGGAGTGAGCGCGCCTGGAATCACCAGATCAAGACCCGAAAGGGAGCTGAATTCGTCGTAGTGGGATTCCAGGGGCCGGGAGCGCGGGTACTGTTGAGGGAGCGATCAGCAGGTGCACAGGTCGAGGTGGCAAGTCCCGGTGACTACGTATACCCCGTTGATGTGCGTTACGACGCGGCCAGCGAAGTCCTGTACGTAAAGGCGGAAGGTCTTGCAGGCGGCATTTCAAGAGAAACGTGGCTTTTCGAGTTCGAGATCGCCGAGCGAAAGAGCGCGCGCGTTCAGGTGGATCCAGGTGTGATGCCCGCCGAGTGCCGATAGTCGATAGACCACCTGATCAGCGATCGGATATCTGGTGTTGAACGACTTCCGCTACACGCTTCGGGGTTCTGTCGAACACCCCTGCCTTCACAATCTCGGCGTGCCCGTGATGGCGGTCGGAATCGCTGTGAACGTGGCGGTCTTCAGCGTCGCCGATGCGGCGCTGTTCCGTCCGCTGCCGTACGAAGAGCCGCAGCGGCTGGTGCACGCGTATCAGATGGTCACGACTGTCACTGGAGAAAGGCTGGTGGATCGCCCCGACACCGCAATCAAGGTGATGTCGTCATCATGCTCCAGGTGACCTCGCCATCGGTCCAGCGTGTCGATCACGTGCCGGAACAGGGCGTCGGCATCTTCGTGCGCAACCTAGTCTAGTGAGGACGGAAGTATCCCCGCCTGTGGATCACCTGTTGCTTTCTGTTCAGAGTCGAGACGGCCAGCGTGTGCCAGCCTGGTGAAAACGTTGCCGGGGTGAACCTCAGATAGTAGCGCGTTCTCTCCTGCTCGAACAGCTCGCGAAGAACGGGCAGAAAGCCTGCTGGCTTGTCCACAACAAAAAAGCGCCCACCCGTTCGGACGGAGAGCGCCTCCAACTCCGCGAAGAACGCTCGGATAACGCCGGTCCCCGACCAGAGTGGGCCGAAGTACCAGTGCCCGGATTGTCGAGAGAGTGCCACGACATGAACGATCGAGTCGCTTCGTTCGGCCACCGTGGACGTGATTTCAACCGGAACGCTGCTCGCCGTATCGAGGCCGTCCGTCAACACAATAACGATCCGCCGGGACGACATCGGCTTCTGAAGAAGCACTTGCAGAATGGCGTCGAACATCGCGGTCTGCCCGCTGGGGACGATCAGCGAGAGAGCGTCGGGGTCGAGGCGTTCGAGTCGCTCCGAAAACCCATGGATCGAGAATGTATCGCCCGGACGCAATAGCTGCCGAACGCCCTTTGCCGCGGCGATCAGTCCGCTGTTGGCGTCTATCCACGGCAACCGCGTGCTTTCGCTGACGTCAAGGAGCACGGTCACATCCAGAGGCCTGGAATCGACGGAAACATCGATGATTCTCACGGGCTGATCATCTTCCAGAACGATGAAATCGTCCGAACCGAGTCCCGTTACGGGTTGCCGCTTCTCGACAACCATGACCGGAACTTCAACGGCCTCGGTGGTCCTTCGGAACTGAGCGGCTGCCTGGAGGCAATCAAGACCAAGAAGCAGCGCCGCGGCCTGGACGGCGATCGCGCGGCTACTGAATGTCATGAGCCTTCAAACGGAGGGCCGCTAAGCGTTCGTTCAAGCCGTTGCCACCGGGGTACACATAGTCGAGCCAGGGATCCGACGTGGTCGGGCTGACGGCCGCGGCAAGACGCTCAGCCTGAGCCATCTGTCCATTGAGGAATCTCAAACCGGCGAGCGCCAGGTTCGCAGGACCTGCGTCAGGACGGCTGAGAATAGCGGCACGGTACTCGAGATCGGCCTCGTCAACCTTCCCATATCGCACGAAGTAATGACCACGAATCAGTCGACGGATATATTCCCACTCGCCTGACTGTGCGGGCTTACCCAGATGTTCGAGTGCCTCTTCGGTGCGCCCCAGGTGGAGTAGCGCATCGGCGGATCTCACGCGCGCCTCGTCAGCGAAATCTGGATTCGGAAGAAGAGGTTCGAGCAGCGTAACCGCACGTTCCAGGGGACGCCGAGCATGCTCGCTGGGCAGGTCCACTTGTGAGCGAATGACAGCGACGCCCCAGGTCAACCGCCAGATATAGAACTGCGCCTGCTCGTAGCGGGCAGACCTCAACGCGAGATGCGGATTGGATGGATCTCGCTCGAGCATGTGCTCGAAGTGCCGGTCGTAATCCTCGGCACGTTGCGGGAGAAAGGTTTCAGCCGAGCCACGACCGCGGCGCGTACTACTCGTGATCATGTCGGCGGCCATGAGTTGCCAGCGAGTCTCGAAGTCGGTGGGATGCGTGGAAGTCTGCCTCAAGGCGGCGCAGGCAACTTCCAGCATGTTGAGTCCGATAGCTGTGTCCCCGCGGCGGGCGTCTATTGGAGCTTCTGCGAATGCGAGTCTCGCCGCGTCCAGAGCAAATGTGGCCGCGAGAGACGAAGGAAGGTGTGATACTGCCCGTTCGAAATCACGGACAAGGCCGCGGTAGGCGGAACTCGTACGAAGGTACGGCCTGATCAACTCATCGACACGTTCCCCACGGCTGTATCGCTCCAGTATCTCCGCCGTCGGCGCCGATTGAGAAACGGGGTCATGTTCCGCGGCCGTTACCACCAATGCCAACGCGAGCCCCAGCAGGCGCAACAACGATCAGTCCTCCAAAGTCCTTGATCCGCAATGCATTAGTGCCCCGACGCTATCCAAAGGTCACAAAGCTGTCAAATCGCGATCCAGGTCTTGTGTGCGTTCCGCGAGCATTGATCGTTCGCGACGGTCGGACCGGTCGTCCTCACGGCACCTTCGAGCTTCGGCGGACTGGCGACCTATCTGGGAGGGTGTCCGAAATTCCAGCGATCGCCCATCGACACCGCAATCAAGGTGATGTCGTCATCCTGCTCCAGGTGACCTCGCCATCGGTCCAGCGTGTCGATCACGTGCCGGAACAGGGCGTCGGCATCGTCGTGCGCCGCTCTGCAGAGGTCGATCAGCCGTTGAAGGCCGAACTCCTCGTCGTCGGGGCTGCGCGTTTCGACGACGCCATCCGTGTAGATCAGCACGGTCGAGCGGTGCGGCAGCGGCAGGGTCCCCGCGTCGTACGTGGCGTTCTGCAGGAGGCCGACGGGCGGGCCTCCCGTGGTCAGTTCGCCGGCGAAGATGCCGTCGGCCGTGATGAGGAGCGGCGGATTGTGCCCCGCATTGACGTAGTGCAGCCGCCGCTCGCTCGCGTCGACCTCTGCAAAGAACATCGTGGCGTACCGTCCCGCGGCGTCGCGCGCCGCGGCCTGGGCATTGAGGAGCGATACGACCTGGAGCGGAATGGGCCCGAGCGTCGGATCGTTGAACACGCACGCGGCGCGAAGCGTGGCCCGGACGTACGCCTGGATCTCGGCAGCCAGCAGCGCCGCCGGAAATCCCTTCCCGCTCACATCGGCGCAGAGAATCGCAAGGCGCTCGGGGTCGATGATGATGGCGTCGTACAGATCGCCGCTCACGATTCTGGCGGGACGGTTGACCGCCGCGACCTGCACCCCCTCGACCTGAGGCAGGGACGACGGCAGCAGCCCTTGTTGAACCTGTCTCGCGAGTTCGAGTTCGTATGCGATCTCGTCAGGGTGACGCCGGCCTGCGGCAGGCGGGACAGGCGGTGTCATCGGGCTTCCACCGGTCCATCGTGAGCGAGCCAGGCTTGAAATCCACCCACGAGGTAGGAGGCGTTGAATCCCTGCTTCGCCAGGTATCGCGCCACACGGGCGCTTGATGCCTCAGCAGGTCACGTGCAGTACACGATCAACCGCTGGTCCCGCGGCAGCTCGTGCACATGTTGCGGGACCTCGTCGATCGGCACGCGGTGGGCGCCGCGGATCTTGAGCTTCGACGACGCCCACGCGATCGGGTTCCGCGAATCGATGAAGGTCACGGGCTCGCCGCGATCGAGAAGGGCTTGCACCTCGGTCACGGAGAGGCGGGAAGGATTCTCGTGCACGGGTCCTCCAGTTGAGCGATGAACCTGCAGCGTGTGCGGGCCCGGACTTCCCATCATACTCGCGGCCGCGGCCCGCGCACACTTGACACTTGGCGCGCGATCTCCAATCATCCGCGCGATATGTCGAATCGCTTCCGTGTCGTTCTGCCGTTCGCCGTCGTCATCTGTCTGTCAGCCGTCACGCTCGCACAGCAATCCTCCGCGGGCGGCAGGGCGTTGACCATCGAGGACTACTACCGGATCCGCAACGTGGGGTCGCCGTCCATCTCGCCGAATGGCCGATGGGTGGCGTTTACGGTGACGACGCGGGTCGAAGACGAGAAGGACGCGAACAGGACGGCCAGTGAAGGATGGTACGTGCCGATCGACGGTACCGCGCCTCCGAGATCGATCGCGCCCGGCCAGGAGGACGTGACGAACCTGCGCTGGCTCGATGACAACCGCCTGCAGTATTCGCGCGACCGGCAGCCGTGGACGCTCGATCCGGAAAATCCCGCGGCAGCCCCGGTGAAGGTCGACGCGCCGGACGCGAATGCGCGCGGCGGCCGTGGAGGCGGACGAGGACGCGGCGCCGGTCCCGCGGGGCCGCTCAGCCCCGATGGCCGGTGGCGCGCCGAATTGCGCAACACGGCGGTGACGCGCGACGAGCCGCGATACGCAAACGATTTCGAGAAGCGCCATTACGAGCGCTTCGAAGGAGCCATCTTCGACTGGAAGGACTTCCAGCGCGACGGCCAGCCGTTTCCCGCGCCGGATCCGCGCACCCGGCCGGCGGTCCAGATCGTGCTGACTTCAGCGGCCGGCGGTGATGACGTGAAGACGCTCGTCGACGGGGATCTTCGTCCGGGCGGCGTGTCGTGGCACCCGAATGGGCAGATGCTGGCCTTCGTCGCGGATCCGGAGTGGCGCGACGAGATCAGGTACGAGCAGCCGGATCTCTGGACCGTCACCGTCGACGGCACCGTGTCGCGGCTGACGAACGACGGCTACGTGTACAGCGACCCGCAGTTCTCCCCCGACGGCAAGTACCTGTCGTACACGCGCACGTTCGGCACCAACATGATCATCGAGCAGAAGCTCAATCATGGCGGGTCGCGCGACCTGTACATCCGTCCCGTGACCGGCGGCGAGCCGGTGAACCTGACGGCCAGGTGGGACCTCGAACCCGGCTCGGCTCAGTGGTCCCCCGACAGCCGGTTCATCTACTTCACGGCGGCAACCGGAGGCGAGAGTCATCTCTTCCGGACGTCGGTTCCCGCCGGCGTGGTGGAACAGGTGACGAAGGGGCCGCGGCGGTTGAACGGCCTCTCGATCGACAGGAGCTTCAGCAAGATCGTGTACACCGTCGGCGTCCATCACGAGCCGCCGGACGTGTACTCCGCCGACATCGACGGTTCGAACGAGCGCCGGCTCACCGAGATGCACACGGACATCACGTCAGAGATCGCGTTCAGCCGCGCCGAGCGCCTCACCTGGGCGAGCACCGATGGCACGCGCATCGAGGGCTGGCTGATGTACCCGTTCAACTATGACCCTGCCCGGGGGCCGTACCCGATGATCGTGACGAGCCACGGCGGACCGCATTCCGCGACCGGCTACAGCTTTGACTTCAAGGATCAGTATTTCGCCGCCAACGGCTACTTCGTCCTGGACACCAACTTCCGCAGTTCGACCGGATACGGCGACGCGTTCAAGTGGGCGACCTGGGGCGCGTGGGGCACGAAGGACGGCCAGGATGTCATGTCGGGCGTCGACTCCGTCCTGAAGCGGTTCCCGATCGATCCGAAGCGTGTCGGACACATGGGGCATTCCTACGGCGGATTCATGACGAACTGGCTGATCACCCAGTACCCGGACCGCTTCGCGGCGGCGATCAGCGGCGCCGGCATCTCGAACTGGGTGAGCGACTACGGGACGGCCGACATCTACCGGACGAAGGAGACGGAGTTCTTCGGGCCGCCCTGGGACCCGAAGGCGCGCGAGATCATGATCCGGCAGTCACCGCTCACGTATGCCGCGCGCGTGAAGACGCCGACGCTCTTCATCCACGGTGAGGAGGATCACCGGGTGCCGTTCGGGGAAGGGGAACAGATGTACTTCGCGCTGCGGCGCCGCGGCGTCCCGGCGAAGATGATCATGTACAAAGGGCAGCCGCACGGGATCCGCGGGCACTGGAACAACGTCCATCGGATGCTGAACGAACTGGCGTGGTGGGAGCAGTACTTGAAACCGCCGGCGACGTCGACGACCAGTTCGGGACAGGTGCTTTCAGGAGGGATTCGCCAGTAATAGTATCGCCGCGCGCCGTCTGAATCTTCAAGACTGTTTCTTCGAGGACAGGGCCGGTATCATCGCCGGCCCATGTCCAACATCACCACCCGCAACACGGCGCCTCACGGCCGAACCTCTGCCGGCGATCGGCTTGCGCGTGTGCTGGATGCGCCCGCTCTCGCGCGAGTCGTTCCGCATCTCCCGCCCGAAACGCTGCATCAGCTCATTCGTCACCACGGGCTCGACGCCTGCGGCGAGATCCTCACGTCGGCCACGCCCGCCCAGCTCACGTCCGTGCTCGACCTGGATCTATGGCGTCACGGGACGCCAGGGCGTGACGAGCAGTTCGACGTCGACCGCTTCGGCGAATGGCTCGAAGTCCTTGTGGACACCGGGACCGCAGTGGCGGCACGCACGCTCGCCGCCCTCGACCCCGCCATCGTCGTCGCCGGGCTTTCACGCTACGTGCGCGTGCTCGATCCGGGCATCTTCGAGCCCACCGCCGAGAGCGATGACGAGGCGGTCGATCGGCTCGAGGCGATGCGCGAAGGGGACTCGATCCCGATCGACGATTCGCTCGAGTGCGAGGTCGGCGGCTACATCATTCGCGCGCGGCGAACCGACGCGTGGGACGCGATCGTCGCCCTGCTGGTAGACCTCGACGCCGGGCACGGCGCGTACTTTCAGACCGTGATGGAGGGGTGCCGGCGTCTGTCCAACTCCAGGCCGGAGATCGACGGCCTCGACGATCTGCTGCAGGCGCCGGAGCAGCATCTGCACGACGTCACGATCGACCGCGAGCACCGGCGATCGCGCCAGGGCTATGCGACGCCCGCCGACGCGCGCGCGTTCCTGCGGATGGCCCGAGAACCAAAGCCTATGGCGCGCGAAGCCGCGGCATCGCTCACGCGCAATCCGATCGTCGCGGCATATTTTAGGGCGGCCGGCGAAGAGCCAGAGCCTCCACACGAACCTGCGGGCTCGCCGACACGCGCCCCCGAATCGCTCGATGCCGTCGTGGAACTCCTGGCCGAAGCAGGCATGATGCCGCAGCGTCCGCGCGCGCTGCTCGACGCCGGCGACGCCGACCCTCAGGCCGCCAGGCTCGCGCACCTGCGGCGGTTGATGATGTACGTCCGCGACAGGCACGAGGCCGCGTACTTTGCGCGCGGCCGCGAACTCGCGTTTCTCGCCAATGCGCTCGTCGCGGGATGCTCCTTCCAGTCGCGCGCGTTCACCCCCCAGGAAGCGTCCGATGCCGCCGCGAGCATCTGCAACCTGGGCCTCGAATACTGGCCGGGCAGGACCTCGCGCGACATCTCCGTCCCCGACTCGCTGCTGGTCGATCACGACCTCGTGACCGCCTTCGAAGTTGGCTGGTCGGTGCTGCACCGCGATGTCAGCCTGTTCGTCGCGGACGGACTCATCTCGATCCTTGACGACGTCGAGAGCGTCGATCGAGATATCCGCCGAGGGCTTGCCGCGCTGCGGCGCACGCTCGTACAGGAGCGAGAGGCCGGCACACCATGGCGCGCACGCCACGCGACCGAGATCCTCGCGATGCTCGACGCGGCAGCCTGGATCGGCGTGCACGGCCTGCTGGACGAATGTCCGGTCCTCCCCGCGGCGGTGACCGCCATCGTCGAGGGCCGCACGACGTCCGTCAGCCCGACGGCATTCGAGTTCATCTCGACGGCCGCTCAGATCGGCGACGTTCGTCTCTTCATGCGGAAGCTGCCGGCGCTGTTGAGCTAGTGTCGGTGGCGACAGAGGACGAGCCGATGCGCGACGGTGAGGCGTCGTCCAGGACATCGACCCCAGTACGGCCCGTGGAGTCCCGTGCGGCCGTGTCGAATGGCCGCACGGCACCCGGAAGCCGCATCTCCATGACGGTACCGCGCTCGGATGAGGAGACGACCCGGATCGTGCCCCCGAACACCTGCAGCACTTCGCGCGTGATCGCGAGGCCGAGCCCTCGTCCGCCCGTGTGACGGGAACGCGATTGGTCGACGCGATAGAAGCGCTCGAACACGCGCTCCCAGTCGGCCGGCGGGATGCCGGGCCCTGAGTCCTCGACGCGGATCGCCACGGTCACCGGCTCCGCTTCGTTGCGCGGATCGTGGACGGCGGCGGTGATGGTGACGAGGCCGCCGGCGCGATTGTACCGGACCGCGTTCTCCAGCACGTTGTCGAACGCCCGCGCCAGCAAACGTTCGTCGCCGTAGATCACGCAGGCCGGCAGCGCCTCGACGCTGATGCGAACGCCTCGGGCGAGGGCGATCGGCTCCAGCCGATGCATCGAGGATCGTACGATGGCGCCGACCTCGATCTCCTTGCGGAGCAGCGTGCGGTCCCCTTCGTGCGTGCGGACGAGCAGCATGAGATCCTCGGTGAGCGACGTGAAGGTCCGAAGGCGTTCGCGCAGGAGGACGAGTGTGTCCCGATACTCCTCGTTGCGGCGCTCGTGCCGCAACGCCACGTCGATCTCGCCCATCATCGAGGTGATGGGACCGCGCAGTTCGTGGGCCGCGTCGGACGCGAACCGCCGATTGGCATCCACGGCGCGCTGCAGCCGTGCCAGCACGCCGTTCAACGCGGTCGTCATCCGCCCGATTTCGTCGTTGACCGGCGGCACCTCCAGCGCGGTCTCGACCTCGCCGCGGGCGATGGCGCCCGCGCGCCGCGTGAGGGCGTCCACAGGCCGCAACGCGGACGACGCGAGACGGAAGCCGACGGCGGCGGTGGCGAGAAGGCCCACGCACCAGACCGTGACGAGCAGCCAGGCGAGCTTGCCGAGGCTGCTGTCGATGTCGTCGGTGACCAGTCCGACGGCGATGGCATACCGCTGTCCGTCGCGACTGGCCGGCAGCACGACGATGCGAACCGACTTTCCCAGAACGGAGAGCCGTGCCTGCGGCGCCTCGCCGGCCAGACCTGCGGCCACCACCTCGCGCGGCACGAACGCCGTCTCCATCCCGGGGAACGCCGAGGCGGCCGTCAGCTCACCGGCGGCCGTGTAGATCTGGACGAACTTCTCGGTGAAGTTGACCAGACCGAGTTCTTCGACCGGCAGTTCGTGCACGTGGAGGCCGATGGGCCCATCGGTCGACGACACCGTTTCCGTGGCAGCCAGGGTCCGCACTTTGGCGTCCAGGTCCCGATACGTATAGGTGCGAACGGCGACGTACACGACGCCGTTTGCGAGCGCCAGCAGGACGCCGAAGACCGCCGTCCAGCGGACCGTCAGCCGTGCGCGAAACGTTGCCGGCCTGCCGATCACGACGCGCTCGCTTCTTTGAGCATGTAGCCAAGCCCGCGGATCGTCTGGATGAGCGGCGCGTCGTGCCGCCGCTGCAGCTTCTTTCGGAGGTAGGCAATGTAGACGTCGACGACGTTGGAGTCGGGATCGTGCTCGATGCCCCAGACCCGCTCCGCGACATCGTGCCGCGACACCACCGACTCCGCGCGGCGCACGAGAAACTCGAGCAGCCGATACTCCGTCGCGGTCAGGTCGAGACGGGCCCCGTTCACACGCACGACGCGATCCTGGGTATCGACGGCGATGGGGCCGTAGCGCAGGATCGCCGACAGGTGATGCGTGCGTCCTCGACGCGTCAGCGCGCGCAGACGCGCGAGCAGCTCCTCGAAGGCGAATGGCTTCGTCAGGTAATCGTCTGCGCCCATGTCCAGGCCGGTGACGCGATCGGCAATCGCATCGCGTGCGGTCACCATCAGGATGGGCGTGTCGATGCCCGCCTCACGGAGCCGGCGGCAGACCTCCATGCCGTTCGGCCCGGGCAGCATCAGGTCGAGCAGTACCGCGTCGAACTGCTGCTCCGAAGCCCGGCTCTCGGCTGCATCTCCGTCCTCGACGAGTTCCACGAGGTGGCCTTCCTCACGTAAGCCCCGCACCAGGAAATGGCTGATCTGAGGGTCGTCCTCGACGACGAGCACGCGCATCGAACTTTCACCTTTGCGATTGTCAGGCTTCGGCCGCTCCCGGGCGCGTCCGGCTCTCGATCATCTCGTAGAGCGTCGGCAGCACGACGAGCGTCAGCAGCGTCGACGTCACGATCCCGCCGCTGATGACCGTGGCGAACGGGCGCTGGACTTCAGCGCCCGATCCCGCCGACCACACGATCGGCGACAGCCCGATGACCTCCACGAGGGCGGTCATGAGCACCGGTTTCAGCCGGGTTCCCGCGCCCAGCAGGACCGACTGACGCAATCCTTCGCCGTCGCGCCGAAGCCCGTTGATGGCGGTCACCAGCACCACGCCGTTCAACACCGCCACTCCGAAGAGCGCGATGAAGCCGACGGCCGCGGACAGGTTCAGCGTCAGCCCTGCGAGCCAGAGCGCGGCGATGCCGCCGACCATCGCGAACGGCACGTTCAGCAGCACGAGTGCCGCCTGGCGGATGCGGCGGAACGTGATGAAGAGCAGCACGAAGATGATCGCGATCGATAGCGGGATCACGATCGTCAGGCGGGCCATCGCACGCTGCTGGTTTTCGAACTGCCCGCCCCACGTCACATAGTACCCGGGCGGCAGCGCGACCGCCTCCTCGAGGCGCGCGGAGGCTTCACTCACGAAGCTGCCGATGTCGCGGCCCCGCACGTTGCTCTGCACCACCAGCCGGCGCTCGCTGTTCTCGTGCTGAATGGCCTCGGGCGCCTCCATGGTGGTGAGCCGCGCGACCCGTGAGAGGGGGATGCGCTCGCCGCCGGCGCCGACCAGCGGGATCGCGCCAAGCGCGGCGGTGTCGGTGCGGTGTGCCTCCGGAAAACGCAGGACGACGCCAAACCGCCGGGCGCCATCGAGCAACTGGGTGACCTCGCGTCCGCCCACGGCGGTTTCAATGACCTCCTGGACGTCCGAGACATTGAGTCCGTAGCGGGCGAGGGCCGGCCGGTCGATGTCCACCTGCACCTGTGCGGCCCCGGTCAGCGCCTCCGTCTGCACATCCGCCGCCCCGGGCACCGATGCGAGGACCCGCTCGACCTGAGCGCCAATCTCCTCCAGCGTCCGCAGGTCGGGACCGAACACCTTGACCGCGACGTCCGCCTTCACCCCCGACACGACTTCATCGAGCCGCATCGCCATCGGCTGCGTGAAGTTGAACGTCATCCCGGGGATCGCCGACAGCCGCCCGGCCATCGCGGCGATGAGGTCGTCTTTCGTGCGGCCCGGCGCCCACTCGTCCTCGTCGTGGAGGTTGACGTAGAGGTCGCCCTGGAAGATGCCCATGGCCTCAGTCGCCAGATCGGGGCGTCCGATCTTCGTGACCACCTGGCGCACCTCCGGGAACTCGCGAAGGACCGTTTCGACATGGGTGGACAGGCGGACCGACTCCTCCAGCGAGACCGACGGCAGCTTGCGGCTCTCGATCAGGATCGCCCCTTCGTCCATCTTCGGCATGAACTCCGTGCCGAGCCACGGCACCGACGCGATCGCGAGCGTCACCACGACGAGCGCGACGCCGAGCGTGCGGAACCGGTGGTCCATCGCGCCCGCCAGATGGCGGACGTAGACGGTGCGAAGGCGATCGAACCACGGCTCGTCGTGGTGCGCGCCTCCGAGCTTCAGCAGGTAGGACGAAACCGCGGGCACTGCCGTCAACGACAGCAGCAGCGCACCGAAGAGCGCCGCGCAGATCGTGATCGCCATCGGCCGGAACATCTTGCCTTCGAGGCCTTCGAGGGTGAAGACCGGGATGTAGACCGCAATGATGATCAGGACCCCGAACAGGATCGGGCGTGCCACTTCCGTCGCCGACGCCGTGAACTGCCGCACGCGCGCCACCGCCTGCTGCCGCTCGTCGGTCACGGCCGACAGCGCCGCCGCCATTCTGGGCCGGCGTCTCACGAAGTTCTCCATCATGACGATGGCGCCGTCGACGATCAGGCCGAAGTCCACGGCGCCGAGCGACATGAGATTGGCCGATACCCCGAAGACGCGCATGCCGATGAAGCCCACGAGCATGGACAGCGGGATCACGCACGCGACGATCAGCGCGGCACGGACGTCACGGAGAAAGACGAGCAGCACCACGGTGACGAGGAGGCACCCCTCCAGCAGGTTCTTGCGAACGGTCTGCGACGTGCGCTCGATGACCTCGCTCTGATCGTAGAAGGGGACGAGACGCATCCCTTCCGGCAGCGTTCGCGCGATCTCCGCCACCCGCTCCTTGACGCGGGCCGCGACGTCGCGGCCGTTCTCTCCCTTCAGCATGATGACCATGCCGGACACGGTCTCGCCATGCCCATCCCGGGTGACGGCTCCCTCGCGTGCCATCGGCGCAATCGTGACCTCGGCCACATCGCCGACCATGACGGGCGTCCCGTTCTCCGTCTTCAGCACGATCCGCTCGATGTCGCCGGGGCCTTCGACGAGGCCGACGCCCCGGACGGTGTAGCGCTCCCCGCGATGTTCGATGTAGCCGCCGCTGAACGACACGTTGTTGCCGCCAATGGCCTCGTACACCTGGCGCAGGGACAGGCCGAAGGCGTCGAGCCGCGCCGGGTGCACGACCACGTGGAACTGGCGCGTGAGACCACCCCACGAATTCACCTCGCCCACCCCTCGCACCGATCGGAGGCGTGTGCGAATCTCCCAGTCGTGGAGCGTCTTCGCGTCCATCGGGTCATCGTCGCTCTCGACGAGGTACTGGTAGATCTCGCCGAACGCGGTGGCGACAGGCCCCAGCACGGGGTCCGACCCGTCAGGCAGCTGACTCCGCGCTTCGGCGAGCCGTTCGGATACCAGCTGCCGCGCAAAGTACGTCGGGACGTCGTCATCGAAGATGACGGTGACGATCGAGAGCCCGAACTTCGATACCGACCGCACCTGCTGGGTGCCGGGGATCCCCATCATGGCGACTTCGATGGGATACGTCACCCGCTGCTCGATCTCGGGTGCGGCAAGCGCCGCCGCCTCGGTCACCACCACCACCTGGTTGTTGGTGAGATCGGGGAACGCCTCGACCGGGAGGCTCCGGAAGGCGAAGACGCCGGCCAGGAGCAGCGCGGCAAGACAGAAGAGCACGAACAGCCGCTGACGCAGCGCGGCTGCCACGAAACGTTCGACCATCGGCCTACTCCGGCAGCGCCGGCATCTGCGCCGACTTCAAGAGAAAGCTGCCGGAGGTCGCGACACGTTCCCCCGGGCGCAGGCCGTCCACCAGTTCCGCCCGGTCACCGCGCTCCGCGAAGACGACGACCGGACGCGGTTCGAACGCGCCGTTGTCGCGCTGCACGAACACCACCGTGCGATCGTCCAGGTTCTGCAGCGCCGTCTTCGGCACCACGACGACGGGGGTCTGCTCGTCGATGCCGAGGCGGGTGGTGGCGAACATGCGAGGCTTGAGCCGGCCGGCCGGATTGGGCACGGCCATGCGGACCGACACGCGCCGTGTGCTTTCGTGCACCGTGTCGCCGATCGCGAGGACGCGCGCATCGAAGGCCGTGTCGGCGTACGCGGCGACGTGCAGCGTAGCGGGCTGTCTGGGCGCGAGACGCGAGAGATACCGTTCATCGACTTCGGCGACCGCCCACAACTGCGAGAGGTCGCTGACGACGAAGAGGCCGGTGCCCGGCGTGATGGCCATGCCGGGGGTGACGAGGCGCTCGAGCACGATGCCGTCGATCGGGGATCGAACGGGTACACGCTCGATCTCCCCGGTGCCCTCGACGTCCGCCGCGTCGAGTCCCAGGTGTTCCAGCTCGTTTCGTGCTCGTTCCACTTCCGTGTCGGCGATCGTGAGCGCCTCGGCGGCGGCCGCACGATCGGCCTCGGCGCGCATGAGTTCCTGCGGTGAGATCGCCTTCGAGGCCAGCAGCCGGCGCGCGCGCGCTTCGGCGTCGGAGGCGTAATCCAGCTCGATGGCGCGCTGACGGCGCTCCGCGTGCGCCTTTCGATACTGGGCGACGGCGTCGTGCAGCACGTGACTGTGCAGCGTCCCGAGCAGGGTGCCCCGCGACACGCGATCGCCGACATTGACGCGCAGATCGACGACCACGGCCTCGACGACGGCACCGATGCGCGCGGTTCGGGTCTCGTCCAGGTGAAGGACCGCGGGAGCCTCCAGCTCGCCGCGGCTGTGTGCCGCGGTGGCCGCTTCCACCTGGATCGCGCTGTTCGGCGCCTCGCCGGCGGCTGTCCGGTCAGGCCTGGGCTCGGGTGGAGGGTCGCTGACGGCGCGGCCGCAGGCGACGATGAGCAGTACGTGAATGACCACGAGGGTGGCCAGCGTCGGTCGGTTCATGGCAGGGGGTCCTCTCCGATTGACAGGCGAGCGTGCAGCAGCGCGCGCAGCGCGTCCACGCGAAGGTGCAGGGCGTCGGCGGCCGCGTCGGCGTAACCGCGTTCGGCGTCGACGAGCCGCAGGATGTCTCCGCCGCCTTCGAGGAAGGCCGACCGGGCCGCGGTTCTCACGACCTCCGCCGGCATCAGCAGCGCGGCGTCGAGCCGCGACGCCTCGTCCGCGAGCTTGCGCGCGGCATTCCAGTCGGCGGTGGCGGCGGCGAGCGCGCGCGCTGTGACGTAGGTGGTGTGGTGGTCGGCCGCGCCGGCGTCGCCGGCCGCACGAGCGATCGCGGCGGCGTTGCGCTGGAACAACGGGATGTCGAAGCCCACTGCCGCAACGCCGGTCCGAAGGCCGCCGGTGCCCTTGTAGCCCGCACTGACCACGAGATCCGGGACGGATGCCGCCCGCTCCTGCGCGGCGACGGCCTGCAGCCGTTCCGCCTCCGCGCGGGCGACGCGAATATCGGGACGGCGCGCGACGTGGTCGACCGCGACGGTCAGCGCCGGAAGCGTCGCCGGAAGTTCCGGCGTGACGAGTTGGGCAGCGTCGATTGGTTCGCCGACCAGTGACGACAGCAGCGCGAGTTCGCGCTCGAGCGTGATGCCGGCGCGCGACACGGCGAACTGAACACGCGTCTGCTCGACTTCGAGCCGGCGCCAGTCGGCTTCGGCGGCCGTTCCCTCCTCGACTCGGGCCGCGAGCACGCGGACCAGCTCGTCGAGCCCTCGCTGGTGCTCGGTGAGCACGTCCACCGTGCCGCGCGCGTCGAGAGCCGAGAGGTAACGGTCCACGACCTCGGCGGTGAGTTCCCAGTCGGTGATCTCCGCCGATGCTCGGGCCAGGTCCTCATCCGCGGAGGCTCCGCGCCGGCGACCCGCGTACTTGCCACCCAGCTCGATCGGCTGGGTGACGACGGCGAACGTGTCGCGCGAGTGCCCCGCCACGTTGGTGGGGCCCCAGTTCTCGGAGCGGAACTCGAAGAACGGGTTCGGGAGGCGATGGAGACGGTCCCGGGCGGCCGCGGCGGACGTGACGCGCGCATCCGCGGCGCGCCGGAGCGGAGAGCGCATCCGTGCGCGGCGGAGCGCATCGGTCAGCGTCAGCACCGGCGCGGTCTGAGGCGGGGCAACGGCTTCGGCAGGTCTCGGTATGGTTGGCGGAGTCGCCCCGGGCGCGGCCGAACCGGCCGCGAGCAGCAATAAGAAGGAGAGCATGCCCCGGCACTGTAGCCAACGCAAGTGAACGGCAGGTGAGCAGCGCTCTCATCTTCGTTTCATGAAGGCGCCGGGAACGCAGCCTGGGATCGAACGGGCCCCTCTCATGGAGGGGCCAGGACCTGGTTACCCCGCTGCCTCGGAATAGACCGTGAGCAGATAGCCGGTCGGATCCATGACCTCGAACGCACGGCTTTGCCACTCGGTGTCGTGCGGCTCCGATTTGAGCGTGATGCCGCCGCCCCGCAGGCGCGTGGCGAGTTCGTCGACGTCACGCGGTGTGGGGGCCGCGATCGCCAGGCGCACGCCGATGCCCTTCTTCCGGTCGCGTCCCTTCTTCCAGTCGTCCTGGTTCAGGCCGATCTCCGTCCTGCCGGCGCGCATCATCACGCCGAGCAGGGTCCCACTGTCTTCCCAGCGCTCGCTGATCGTGTAGCCGAGGGTCTCGTAGAAATGGATGCTCGCCTGCAGATCGTCGACGGTCAGGGTTGGAACGATCGCGCTGATCTGCACGGTACTCTGCGTAGTCGCCACAAAGCCTCCTTCACTGTGCCGCGGGTTCACCAGCAGCCTAGCGGGCGTCGCCAGGGATGTTCAAGCGCGGCCGTGCGGTCTCAACCACAGTGCCTCTGCGTTTCTCCGCGTCCCCCCGGAACCGCTCCCACTCGGACACAATCTCGCGGGCCAGGGAGCGCGCCAGATCGCGGGCCCGTCGTTCGGTCAATTCGAATGCGCGCAGCTGCGTGAACCGGTGGTAACCGCGCAGCGCCTCGGGGGTGGTCGACCAGAAATGGCCGGCGAGCTGCGAACCGGCGTCCGTGGCCAGCGCGTCCAGGTCTGCCTGACCCCGAACGTCCGCCAGCGAGAGTTCGCGATATCCACGTTCCCACGACTGGATCCAGAGTTCAGGCAGCTCGTCGCCGTCCGGGTTCGGCAGCACGCCGAAGACTTTTGGGGAGCGGATGGGCGAGCAGGGACGTCAGCATGAAGACGTTCAACGAGCCCCCCGTGGGCCGCCAGACACAACCGCGGTACTCGGGAAGGGAATGCGTGCGAGCCTCCAGGATCACATCGTCGACGGGATCATCGGTCGGACCGGCGACGCGGATGAGCACCTTCCGTTCGAGTGCGCTGCCGAGGCCCATCTCGATCGCGCCAAGGCGCTGGATCGCATAGAAGCTCTCGGGCCGTGCCGGCGTCGTCTCGCGCATGAGTGCAACGAAGCGGAACCACTCGCGTCGAAGTCTCGCCTCCTGGCCGGGAGCGAGCGGCTGCATCAGGCCCTCGGCCCACTGCAGCCACGCCTCGGACTCGGGACCCAGTCGCGCGCGGAGGCGCGCGACGATCGGCGGTTCGTCCCGCTGGACCGGATGATCGAGCGCGGTGCGATACGCGTCGAAGTACGCGGCGACAGCCTGGTCCGGATCGCACCCGCCTCCGATCTCACGGCAGGCGAGATGGAGAGAGGCCGCATACCGGACGAGATCGACGATGGCCGGACCGTAGCCCGCGTTGTCGAATTCGGCCAAACCGAAGTCCTCGTCCGTGACGACGAACTGTTCGAGGTGCGCATCGCCGTGGACCGCGCCGGAGGGCAGCCGCCAGCGCAGATCGCGGAACGCGTCACACGTCCGGTGCTTGAACGGCTCCGCCACCGCGCGGAAATAGCGGAAGGCGCTCGCGCCGATCTTGTCGAGGAGGGGGTCGGAGGCACCGTTCGCCCGCAACTGCGCCTTGCTCAGCCGCAGACTGAAGACGGCGTTTCCCGGCGGACCGGTGGAAACGGGGGATGCCGGCGGCAGCGGCACGCCGGCGCTCCGACACGCCGCGACGCACACCAGCGCGCAAACGAGGCTGCCGGGAAGTGCTCGTCGTACGCGCATGTGAACGGCCACGGGCGATTCTAGTCCACTGGTGGACCGTTCCCGCGAGATGTGAAGCGTATTCGTGGGCCCCCGACGGTTCGCTTTACATCTCGCGAGTACAAGCACCAGGCGCCCCCGGCGTCACGTGCGAACGCGCCAGCTTCTGTCCGAGCGTCCGGTGAGTGCAGCCGTGATCCGAGTGGCTCGCATGGTCCAGCGCCCACCCCAGCCGCTAGGGTAAGCTGTCTATTCGCATGAGAACCATGAAACACCTCGTCGTCGTACTGGTGCTGCTCGGAGTGTCCGGTGTCGTCGAGACCGAACAGACGACGAGCCGCCGCGTTCGCAATGCTCACGAAATCTATCGTGAACTCACCATCGATCCGGGGAGCGCCGGCAGGGTCAAGGAGTATTTCCCTGCCTTCCACGACTACCACGACATGATCATGTTTCACCCCACGTTCGGCTACTACGCGAGCGGGCGGGTGAGCTTCACCGACGACTATCAGACGTTCCCGATCGTGCTGGCGCCGTACTTCGGCCACATGATCGCGGAACACCTGTTCCAGATGTGGGACGGGATGCGCCAGGCGGGCACGCTCGCCAGAAACGACACGTTCACGATCGGTGAGTTCGGCGCGGGGGACGGGGCGCTCGCGGAGTCGATCCTCGAATACATCCAGGCGCAGGCGGACGCCAAACGCGCTGGCTGGGCCGAGTTCGCGAGGCAGGCGGTCTACGTCTGCTACGACCGGTCGCCGGCCCTCAACCGGGTGCAGAAGGAACGGAACCAGCGGTTCGGCTCACGCTTCGACGCGCGCGTCGCCGACGCCACCGATCTCACGGCCACGATCAAGCCCGGCAGCCTGAAAGGGGTCGTGCTGTCCAACGAGCTTCCCGACGCGTTCAGCGTCCACAAGGTGATCCTCACCACCACGGGTGTCCCCGAAGTCGCGTTCGTCGCGCCGAGCCTGTCCGCATCGTCGTGGCGGCGCATCCGTCCGCTGGTGCCGGCGGCGCTGGCCGCGCAGGTGGAAGAGGGAGATGCCGCGATCGAGCGGATCTTCCTGCGAGGCGTTCGCTCCGCAGAGGTGTACCTGTCGAAGAGCACCTTCGCCGCGCTTCTCGAAGCCACCGTGGCTGGCAAGGACTACGAATCGGTGGTGGCCGCGCTCGAGTTCCACGAGATCTACGTGCCGGTCTCCACCGTGCCGGAACTGGCGGCGCATCTGCGCCGCTATGCCAAGACGTACGCCGGCGTCCTCGCGCGCGACGAGGTCGGCATTCTCACCTACGTCAACCTCGGCGTCGAACGGATGATCCAGGGGGCCGCGCAGATCCTCGCCGCCGGCTACGTCATCACGATCGATTACGGTGCCGCCTGGGACGGCATCCTGACCAACGACGGCTCGCAGCACCTGCGCACGTATGGTCCGGCGCACCGCGCCGCCAGCGCGGAGATGGGATACGTCGACAACAATTCGATCGACGACGTGCAGACGTCGGATCCCTACGACCTGCCGACCTTGAACGACCTCACGACGGACGTGAACTTCAGCCTGCTCGACGTGGAGGGACGACAGGCCGGCCTGCGCACGCTGTTCTTCGGATCGCAGAAGGCGCTCCAGTCCGGCACACCCGTCTCGCTCGACAAGGTGCCGGAGCAGGCGCGGCGCAACGATCGCGTGGATCAGTTCCTGTCGTGGGTGGATGACTTCCGCGCGCCGAGCGTGTTCAAAGTCATGGTCCAGCAGAAGGCCGGCACCGACAGCCGCTACCGGTTCCCCGACGACGATCCGGAACCGCTCGAACCGCGCGGGGCTGCGTTGACGCCAGCGCAGCAGGAGATCGCCGCCACGATCGAGCGCAGACTCGCCGGCCACTGATCCCGCGCTGTTCGGGATCAGGTGGAGGGATCGATTATCGTGGTGAGGTGAAGAAGGTCGGATTCCTCTCGTTCGGGCACTGGTCCGACGCGCACGGCTCGAAGGTGCGCACGGCCAGCGATGCCCTGTTGCAATCCATCGAGCTCGCGGTTGCCGTCGAGGAGCTGGGGGCTGATGGCGCCTACTTCCGCGTCCATCATTTCGCGCGTCAGCTCGGCTCGCCGTTTCCGCTGCTCGCGGCCGTGGGTGCGCGGACGAAGAGGATCGAGATCGGCACGGCGGTCATCGACATGCGCTACGAGAATCCGCTGTACATGGCCGAGGACGCGGGTGCCGCCGACCTCATTGCCGGCGGCCGGCTGCAGCTCGGCATCAGCCGCGGCTCACCAGAGCAGGTGATCGATGGGTGGCGCTACTTCGGCTATGCGCCGGCGGAGGGGGAGAGCGATGCCGACATGGCCCGGCGACATGCCGAAGCCTTTCTGGAAGTCTTGAAGGGAAAGGGCTTCGCGACGCCCAATCCGCGGCCGATGTTCCCCAACCCGCCCGGGCTGCTTCGGCTCGAACCGCATTCCGAAGGCTTGCGGGATCGCATCTGGTGGGGCTCCAGCTCGAACGCGACCGCGCAATGGGCGGCGACGCTGGGGATGCACCTCCAGAGTTCAACGCTGAAAGAAGACGAGACCGGCGAGCCCCTGCACGTGCAGCAGCGCAGGCAGATCGAGGCGTACCGCGAGGCGTGGAAGCAGGCGGGCCACCCGCGCGAGCCCCGCGTGTCCGTGAGCCGCAGCATCTTCCCGCTGGTCACCGACCTCGATCGCGCCTATTTCGGCGGCGGTTCCCGCGATCAGGACCACATCGGTTACATCGACGCTCACACGCGCGCGATCTTCGGGCGCTCCTACGCGGCGGAACCGGAGGTGCTGGTCAAGGCGCTCGCCGCCGATGAGGCCATTGCGGTGGCGGATACGCTGCTGCTGACCGTGCCCAACACGCTGGGCGTGGACTACAACGCCCACGTGATCGAAAGCGTCCTGAAGCATGTCGCGCCGGAACTCGGGTGGCGGTGAACGGTTTTTCGCAGTGATCGAAGGACAGTCAGCGGCCTTCGAGCAGCCGCTCGAGGAAGGCCACGTCGTCGGCATCCCCAGGAACCTGGCGGCCGGCGAGCGCGCGCCGCTTCAGATCGAGCAGGTCGCGTTCGTCGGCCAGGTGGAGCGTCCCGCTTCCGACGCGGATGCGCGTCGCACGCTCGGCCAGTGTTGCGGCAGCGAGCGGGAAGTCGAAGAGAAGATCGATTCGCAGCCCGGTTTTCGCATCGTAGAAGTAGGCAGCCGCGGGCCGGTCGATTGCCAGGCGCGACGCGGCGACGCGCCGGTTCGATAGCGTCGCGACCACCTCGCCTGCGTCATCGAGGCGCGACACCAGCTCCAGCCCGCGGTCGTAGAGCAGCGTGATCAGCTCCGCCAGGCGTTCGCCCGGAGCCGGGACAACGAAGTCGAAGTCGCGCGTGACGCGACGGGAACCGAGCACCACCAGGGCCATGCCGCCGACGAGGACCGGCGGGAGTCCGAGGTCCTGCAGCGCGACCACCAGGTCGACGACGAGGTCAACGTGTGCGGCGGGATCCTTCATGCGATTGCCCGGCCAGGCCGGATCCCGGCAGCGGCCCGTCCAGACGACGCATCCGGCTGACCCGCCGCTCGGATCGCCGCAGCGCATCGGCGGCGGCAAGGTAACGGAAGTTCTCTATGATCCGACGGGTGGCGTGCCGCGAGAGGCTCCGTGCCTTGCCGCCGCGCGAGGCGATCGCCTGCCGCTCGGCCGCCGAGCGCTTCGCCACCCGATCGCGCCCTCCCCGCCGTTTCGGCGTGCGCACCGCCTCTTTTACCTTCATGTCGCGATTATGCTCAGCGCTGAGCATGGTGGCAAGCGTACGTCGAACGTATTGCGCAGCAGGTCGCAAATGCACGTCGCACGCGCTGCTCCGCCGACCGCCGCGCTGCGCTGAGCACGGCGCACCATAGCATCATGGCCGTCTACTCCCGCCAGACCTCCGCGCCCAGCGGCAGTTCGTTCAGTTCCACCCGAGCCGACTGCCAGGACGGATAGTGCCTCGTCAGTCTTCTGATGAAGCGCTCGCTGTGTGTCGGTTCCAGCAGGTGCAGCATCTCGTGAACGACGACGTACTCCAGCAGGTCCTTCGGCTTCTTCACCAGTTCCGTATTGAGCCGGATGGTGCCCTCGCGGTGATTGCAGCCTCCCCATCGCGTCTTCATCCGCTGTAGGAAGTAGCCGGACACCCGCACCCCGAGCTTGGGTTCCCACTTCCGGATGAACGAAGGCACCGTCTGGTGGAGCAGGCTCCTGTGCCAGGCCTGCATCACCTGTTCACGTTTCGCTCTGCCGCTGCCCGGACGCACCGTCAGAATGATCCGCCGATGACTGACTCGAACCGACGGCTTTCTGTCCGCTTCGACGATGGAGAGCAGGTATCGGCGTCCCCAGAGGTAGTGGGTCTCCCGGGTGACGAATTGCCGCGGCGCTTCGCGCACCTGCTTCCGAAGGGCCGCCTGCTGCGCCCGAATCCACGCGAGCTTCGAGATCGCGTAAGCCCGCGCGACCTCCAGTCGCGTGCCGGTTGGCGCAACGAGGGTCACACGCCCCTCTGGCGGATGGACAGAGAGGTGAACGTGCTTGACGTCCTTGCGCGTGACCGCGATGACGACGCCACCCAGGCGAATCGTGTCAGGCATCAGTAACCCGGCAGGTTCCGGACCAGATCGAAGAGAGCCTGCGTTACCCGTCGATTGCGATCCATCAGCGGAAAGAGCGCGTTGAGGACCTGAGCCTCACGGGCCGGGTCGCCTTTCCATCCCGCAGGCGCTCGTTCGCGCATCGCGCGATCGATCTCGAGCGCGAGCGCCGTTCGACGGTCCAGAGATGCGCCGTCGTCGTACTCCGGCGCATCCTCGGCGACATGCGACCCGTCGCGGCCGGCGTCGAGGATCTTCGGAAGATTGTTGTAGATGGCGATCGCCTCCCGGTTGCCGTGCAGCGCCACCGGCACGCCGTCGAGGGGCCCCTTCGCCGCGAGGCGTCGGACCAGGGCTTCGGCCTTGCGGAGGAACTCCGCGTACGCCGCCGCATCCGCGCGACTCTGCCGGATCAGGTCGTCCAGCAGCGTTGACATCTGCTCGTAGAACCTCGGATCCGTCAACTGCTCGCGAATGATCGTCTTGCGGACGTTGTTGATGATGGTTTCGGCGATGGCGTTCCGTGAGAGGTGCCCCTTTTCGTTCAGCTTTCGCGCGATCGCGTCGTGGATCCCCGTCTCGATGATAAGTTCCGTGAGCGGGACCTTGTCGAGTTCCCCGAGACCGACCGCCGGATCGGCCTGGATGTACGTGTTGAGGAGGTGACGCATATCTGCCTCGTACGGCTTGATGTCCAGCTCCTCGCCCGAATGTTTCTTGATGGCCGAACGTACCTCGGCGTAGAACTCCGCCTCTGCCCGCAGCGCCGCAGTCTCCTCAACCGAATAGCCCGCGTCGGTCAGGTTCTGTGCGAGGGCCGCGAACGCGCGGATGAATGCCGCGGCTGCTTTGTAGAACGAGATGCGAAGCGGCTCCGTTTCGTGGAGCCCGTTGGGATTGGCGGCATCGCCGCAGAAATAGCGAAGGAACTGCTCGATCTCGCGGGGAGCTGAAACCGGCTCACACAGGTAACGCAGGGCCTCGCGCGTCTCGTCCAGCTTCTTCCGGCCCTCTTCGAGCCAGTTCTTCAAGCGGACGTTGTTCTCGCCGCCGCTCCCTTCGTCGGTGTCCAGCTCGTCGGAGCTGTAGACCGCGATCGCTTCCTGAACCTCTCCCCACAGCTTCTTGAAGTCGACGATGTGGCCGTAGTCCTTGTCGTCGCCGTCCAGCCGGTTGGTGCGGCAGATCGCCTGGAAGAGATTGTGGTCGTACAGTTCGTTGTCGAGATAGATGTACGTGCAGCTCGGGGCGTCGAACCCGGTGAGCAGCTTGCTGACGACGATCAGCAGCTTCATGTTCGCGGGCTCCTCGATGAACCGGCGCTTCGCCTCCTCCTCGTACTTCGCCGTCGTCTCGCCGTAGGCGAGGACGTGCTGCGTGTAGGTGTCGAACTTGTAGCGCTCGTCGCTGTCGGCCCGCTCGCGGGAGATGGCGTTGTGGTTCGGCTCGTACGAGGTGATGATGCCGACGTAGCGCCCGAACGGGGTGTTCTTGAACAGCCGGAAGTAGTGGCAGGCGTCGTAGATCGACGGCGCCACCAGGAGGGCGGTGCCGCGATCGTTGTTCAGCCGTGGCCGCAGGCTGAAGTCCTCGATGATGGCGGCGATGATGCGCTGTTTGCGCTCTCCCGCGCTCATCAGCTCCTCCATCGTCGCCCACCGCCTGCGGAGCGCTGCCTTTTGAAAGTTGTTTAGCCCCTGCGTCTTGTGTTCGAACCACGCATCAATGGCCTTTTGTGACGTCAGCCGCTGCGGCACGTCGCGCGCTTCGTACTTCAGATCGAGGATCACGCCGTCGGCCACGCCCTGGTGGAACTTGTAGGTGTGGATGTAGGTGCCGAAGACGTCCCGCGTCATCTGCTTGTCTTTCCGCAGGAGCGGGGTCCCGGTGAAGCCGATGAAGATGGCGCCGGCGAGCCAGCGCTTCATCTGCCGGTTCATGTCGCCGCCCTGCGTGCGGTGGCATTCGTCCACGAACACGTAGAAGCGGCCCGCGACCGGTGGAGGCTCGCCGTCGAGGTCGGCGACGTCGAACTTGTGCAGGAGCGCGCAGAGCAGCCGTTGAGCGGGAGTCGCGAGCTTCCGCACGAAGTCCGCGCGCGACGTAATCCGCGGCGACGCCGCATCAGGCCCGATCACACCGGCGTTCTTCATCACCCCCTCGATCTGCTTGTCCAGCTCGTCGCGGTCGGTGACGATGAGGATGCGCGCCTCGGGATCGTGCTCGAGCAGCCACTTGGCGAGCAGCACCATGAGGATGCTCTTGCCGCTGCCCTGCGTGTGCCAGATGACGCCTCCTTCACGTTTACGAGTCCGCTCCTGGGCGGCTTTGACGCCGAAGAACTGGTGCGGCCGCGGCACCTTCTTCTGTCCGGCATCGAAGATCATGAAGTGGCGCATGAGATCGAGCAGCCGGTGCTTGTGACAGAGCTGCGCCAGCGGGCGATCGAGGAGCGCGCCTTCAATCATGGACGCCGCGTCCGGCGCTTCGTCCTTCCACTGAACGAAGAACTGCTCGGGCGTGCCGGTCGTGCCGTAGCGCAGACCCTGCGAGTCGCTGCCGGCCAGCAGCAGCTGCGCGGCGCTGAAGAAGGCCTTGTTGAAGATCTCTTCCTGGTTCGTGATGAGTTGGCGGACGCCGTCGGTGATCTCCACCGAGCTGCGTTTCAGTTCCAGCACGGCGACGGCGAGCCCGTTGACGTAGAGCACGATGTCGGGCCGGCGCTGATAGCCACCTTTGAGCGTCACCTCTTCGGCGAGCGCAAAGTCGTTGCGCTCCGGATCGTCCCAGTCGATCAAGTGAACCGTCTCGTGCGGCTGCCCGGCGGCGATCAGCACGGGCACGCCGTAGCGCAGGAACTGATAGGTGCGCAGGTTCGCCTGATAGAGGGTGATGCCGGTCGAATCGGCGGCGGTTTCCAGCTTCTGGAGCGCCGCCGCGATGTGCGCCGCGGAGTAGCCGCGTGCCGCGAGGTTGTCGCGGAGGAGCTGTGTCTCGATGGCGCGGTTGTTCGCGCGGTCGCGCCAGTCGCCCAGATAGCGGTAGCCAAGGCAGTCGGGCCGCGAGCGGTCAGTGAAGAGCGCCACGATGCGGTCCTGCGTGCGGCGCTCCGGCCGCGGCGCGTCAGGCACGGCGCTCGCAGCGCCCGGCTTTCAGCAGGGCCGGAATGTCTTCGGGCTCGACGCGTACGACCTTGTCGTCCTGCCAGATCACTGCGTACTGGCCGAGGCGATGTTTCCGTTCGAGGGCTTCCTCGACGGCTTTGCGAAGGAGGTCGAGTACGCGTTGGTCATCGGGGGATAGGGTGCTCATATCTGGCCGTTAGGAGTCGTAGGGCAAACGCGGCTGTTGCTGGGCCTCCCGGCGAGATGGTGGTTCGGCGGAACTCGACAGAGCTGTTCTGCCGGACGGCTGGAGCGGGATCCTCCGCCGTTTCGGTTCGATTACCTGGCAGTCTGCTCGGACTCTTCTTGCGGCTCAAGGCTGAACGCCTTCATCGCATCCAGGAGGGCCTCGCCCACGGCATGCCAATCGCAGAGGAGAGCCTTTGCGTCCGCTTCTGTCTCGGTGGGGCTGTCGTTGTAGCCGTCAAATTCGCCCATCAGGTCGAGCGTGCGCGCGGCGCCCGAGAGCCATGAGGGAGTCCCGAAGAGGAAGTCGGGGCGCATGATCAGGCAATTATCGGCGTGGGGACAGGGATTCGTCAAATCCCGGACTGACAGAGGATTCGGGCCTCTCGCCGCGAATCCACGGAGTCATGCCTCCGGCAGCCGCCGTCCGCGTCCGCCCTTGCGACTTTCTAGTCGCCAGATGTCTTTCACACGAGGCGCGTTCTCCCCGTAAGCAGCTCCTGCATCATCGCCTGTTTCAGCGCGCGCGTCTTCTCGCGCCGCGCCTCCAGCGCCTCCAGCTCGGCGTCCATGTCGGAGAGCACGGCGGCGATGGCCTCCTGCTCGGCCAGAATGGGTACCGGAAAGCGAAGAGTCCTGATCTTCGTCAAGGTCAGCCGTGTGATCGCATTACCACTCATCAGGCCTCTAATCTGCTCTTGCCCTCCACGGGAGAGCAACTGATACATGAAGTAAAGCGGGTTGTGCCGCACTCGATCGAATCTCAATAGCGCGACGCTCGAGAGTAGGCTGAAAGGCTCGTCGAGGTTATTGAGTGCCGCGTTACCAGTGCTTGCCCCGTCCTTCGTCAGCAGGAGATCGCCCTTTCGCACATCGCAACGCGCATAGATCTTGTCGTGTTCGGTGGAGCTGATTCGACCAGCATCCGAAACGTCTAACCTGCCAAAGCGGATGTTGCGTGAGGTCACGTATAAGAAATCACCGCCGCCAAGCTTCGGGGAGAAGTGCGTGCCATCCTGAATTTTCTGGCACACCTCACCCAAGGACCTTGCCTCCCAGTTGCCGACGAACTGTGTTAGTCGGACTTGCCCGGTGAGGAGCTGCTGCATGGCGGCCTGCTTGAGGTCGCGCTTCTTGGCGATGAGCCGCGTCAGCCCCTCCAGCAGCGCATCCACATGGCTCAACGCCGCCGCGATGGCGTGCTGTTCGGGAAGAGCAGGAAAGGCACTCTGTATCCGGAGGACTCCGGCGAGGCTCATGCCCGCCTTAGCACCGATATCTGTGGTTGCGCTGAATAGCCGCTGTGACTGCGCGCTCGACAAGAAGTACGCGAGGAACTTGGAGTCCACTCTGCTTGGATCGAAGCGAACGAGCGCGATGTGTTGATTGATGTAGGCCGGCTGCGGCACGCGCTCATCGACGTACCCTATGATTCCGATGTCCGCCGTTATCGATACCAGCAGGTCCCCTGCTTGTAGCTGCGTACGCAAACCCTCTCGGTCTTCAGGAGGTAGCTGCACCAGCTTGAGGTCTGCGAGATTCAGATAGATCGAGTCACGGGAGAGGTTCGTGATTCGAATGAACGGTGCGCCTCGTTCCGCGTAGAAGCGAGCCCAACCCCGCGACCCGCTCGTTACAAAAGGTTGGAGGGAGCCGAGAGCATCCACACGCCATTCACTTGGAAGCGTTCCATCGTCTGTCTTCCGGGAATCGGTGGTCAGGAACATCCAGCCCCCATCTTGGCGAGATGTTCGTCAACACGGGCGGCGAGTGTTGCGACTTCGTCAACGAGCTGCGGCAGCGGCGTGGCATAGCGTTCGGCAAGCTGCCGGATCCGGCCGGTCAGCCGCTGCGAGACGCGGTCCTGCTCACCCTGCACGGCTGCGGCCAGGGACACCATCCACTTGTCGTCGATGACCAATGCTCGCACATCGGCCTCGGTGAGTAATGCGTACTTCTCGTACGCCATCGCGTCCAGCGCCGCGTCCTGCTCCCTCACCGCACGCTTGACAGCCGTCTCGCGCTCAGACAGCTCCAGCCACCGCCGGAGCACCGCGGCCTCGTCCTTCGCCTCACGGTCTCCCTTGATCTCCTTTAATCGGGCGGTGACTTCCGCCTTCGCGACCTTGTCCAGCGAGCCGAGGACGCCTTCGTCACCACCGTGCTCCTCCTCGAATTCCGCGATCTCGGCACCCAGAGTGTCCAACTCGGCTTCCTTCGCCTCCAGCGCCGCCTGCTCGGCGGCGAAGTACCGCGCCAGGATCAGTGGCTTCGGAACCAGGTCGCACGCCCAGCCTCTGTCCCTGGCGCGCCCGCGGCGGTCGGTCTCGACGATCCGCACCGGCTTCGCCACCCAGCCGTCCGCCGCGATCGCATACGCATCGTCCTGCATCGCCGCGGACCAGTAATCCATCAGGTGCTGGTAGACGTCGTAGGCGTCGACGAGCGGCACCTGGCGGAAGGCGGCCAGCAGCTCCTCGGAGATCGTTTCGATCAGTTCCTTTGGGTGCCCGCCCTGTCCGAACGACGCGAGGTGCCCGGCGGCCGAGTCGTGCCAGCCGTCGAACTGTCCTGCGGCCTTCTTCTGAAAGCAGGCGAACTCGGGATGCTCGAGGATCGCGGCCTTCACTTCGGCAATCGGCAGCTTCAGGGTGGCGTAGCCGGGACGCAGCGGCTCGAATAGCGCCTCGCGGACGCCGGGCAGCACCGCCCAGTAGGCGCCGAGCGCGTCCAGATCCCGCTCCGGGATCCCGCCGCGCAGATGGCCCTCGATGTCCTGAAGATCCTCCGGCGTCGTCGAGTCGATGTAGCGAGGAAGGTTCAGGTTGAAGTCGTTCTTCGGATCCGCGATCTCGTCGAACGGCACCATGCGCGCGTAACGCGGCACGTCCGCCTGCCGGGTGAAGGTGTCGACGATGCGGTGGATGTCCTGCTCGCGGAGGCGGTTCTTGTTGCCGTCCTTGATGAAGCCCTTCGAGGCGTCGATCATGAACACGCCCCGGCGCGCGGCAGCGTTCTCCTTGTCGAGCACCAGGATGCACGCGGGGATGCCGGTGCCGTAGAACAAGTTTGGCGGGAGGCCGATGATCCCCTTCAGGATCCCCGATCGCACCAGTTGCTGGCGGATCACAGCTTCGGCGTTGCCCCTGAAGAGCACGCCGTGCGGCAGGATGCACGCGGCCTTGCCGGAGCCCTTCATCGACCGGATGATGTGCAGCAGGTACGCGTAATCCCCCTGCCTCGCCGGCGGCACGCCCCAGGCGAACCGCTGGAACGGATCCTGAGCCGGCGTGAGCCCGGTGCTCCAGGTCTTGTCCGAGAAGGGTGGGTTGGCGACGACGTAGTCGTAGGTGCGGAGCCCTTCGCCGTCCTTGAACTTCGGCGCGGCGAGCGTGTTGCCGGTGAGGATGGTCGCCGTGGGGAAGTCGTGGAGGATCATGTTCATCCGCGCGAGACCCGCGGTGGTGACGTCCTTCTCCTGCCCCTCGAGCGTGATGTGCTTGCCCGCCTGCGCCGCCACCTTGAGCAGGAGTGACCCCGAGCCGCACGTCGGGTCGTACGCCGTCGTGGATCCTTTGGTGTTCCGCGGCGAGATGCCAATCACCTGCGCGATGACGCGGCTCACTTCGGCCGGGGTGTAGAACTGTCCCTTGCTCTTGCCCGACTCCTGGGCGAAGTGCCGCATCAAGTACTCGTAAGCGTCGCCGAGGATGTCGTCGTGGTCGGCGCGGTTCTGCGAGAAATCCAGCTCCGGCTTCTGGAAGATGCCGATCAGGTTGGTGAGGCGATCGACCATCGCCTGTCCTTCCCCGAGCTTGTTCGGATCGTTGAAGTCGGGGAAGTCGGTGCGCGCCAGCCGCACGTTTGCCTCGATCAAGGGTTGGATGACCTGCGTGTTGATCTTCTCGCCGATGTCGGGCTTGCCCTTGAGGGCGATCATGTCGGCGAAGCTCGCGCCTGGCGGGATGATCACCGGCGGCTGGAAGTCCGTGCTGTTGCCGTACTTGTCGCTGACGTACTTGATGAACAGCATGAACAGGACGTAGTCCTTGTACTGACTGGCGTCCATGCCGCCCCGCAGTTCGTCGCACGAGGCCCAGATGGAAGAGTAGAGATCTGATTTCTTGAGAGGCATGAAGGAACGATACGGCGGCAACCCTCGGTGATGCAGAGCTTAGCATGCGCAGCACGCCCCACATGTCGGCCGCGCTAATCGGGGGGAGTCTCGTTCCTCTCCGCAAACCAGTAGCGCAGGAACACGAGGTCAGCCGCGTCCTTCTCGCGACGCGTGACTCGCTTCATGCGCCACAGCAGCCGCGGCGATGCGAACGGAATCGCGACGCCGTCTACCTCGCGCACCGACACGTCCTGGGCCGCCTCTGAATACTCGATCCCCCCGGCCGACTTCATGAGGTCAACCAGGATCTCGTCGGCTACCCGGACAACGGTGTACTGCTGGATCTCTCCGCGCTGGAGTTCGCTGACAGCCTGATCGGGCAGCGTTCGGAGCGCCTCGATCACCCTCGACTCGTTTTCCGGATCGGTTGCCACCAGCAGATCGATATCCATCGTTCGCCGGTTGTAGCCGGCTGCCCGGATGGCGAATCCGCCAATGACGACGTACTTTGCGCCCCGCTCATTGAGAGCCCGAGAGAGGTCCCGCAGATCCTCGAGCGTCGGCTCGCGGGATTCTAGGTCGTCGGGGGACGGGCGATCGCCCTCCACAACCATTCGTCTGCCTCATCGTGAGTACGGAACCTGTACACGCCGCGGCGAACACGAATGCCGCCGAACGCCCTCTGCCACGCCATCGCATCCTCACGCGTGCTCGATCCGGGCCGAAGCGGATCCGGAGCGCTCCGACGTCGTCCGACGACGCGGCGCACGGGATCCTGCACGTTGGGGGGTGGCCTTTTCACGTCGAAGAGTAGGGTACTCCGGAAAACGCTTCGCGGCGAATCGTCCCTGCAGCAGTGTGGTTGACCGCGGAAGACGGCTTGGAACGCCCCTGGGAACAACATGAGAGCCAGGCCGGGCCCCAGCCGCTCCGCTCACCGAAGGCGCACCGGTATGATGGTGCCGGGAGTCGATGGGATACAGGAGTCTGGAAGCGTGCGTGCTGGACCTCGAGCGGCATGGACGGCTCGTGCGCGTGCGCGAGGAAGTGGATCCGCACCTCGAGATGGCGGCGATCCACCTGCGCGTGCACGAGCGGGGCGGGCCCGCGCTGCTCTTCGAACGGGTCCGCGGCTCCCGCTTTCGCGCTGTGTCGAACCTCTTCGGCACGCTCGATCGGGCGCGCTTCCTGTTCCGCGACACGCTCGCGCGGGTGCAGACGCTCGTCGGATTGAAGTACGACCCGGCGTACGCGCTTCGCCGGCCGCTGGGTTCCCTGGGCATCCTGCCAACCGCCGCCGCGGCGCTGCCGCAGCGACGGCGAAGCGGTCCGGTGCAGCACAGCACGACGACGATTCGTGAGCTCCCGCAGATCGTCCACTGGCCCAATGACGGTGGACCGTTCGTCACGCTGCCGCAGGTCTATACAGAAGACGTCACGCGGCCCGGCGTGATGAAGGCCAACCTCGGTATGTACCGCGTGCAGCTCGGGGGCAACGACTACGTGCCGGACCGCGAGATCGGGCTGCACTACCAGATCCACCGCGGGATTGGCGTCCACCAGGCCAAGGCGAACGAGGCGGGTCTGCCGCTGAAGGTGAGCATCTTCGTCGGCGGACCTCCGGCGCATACGCTCGCTGCCGTGATGCCGCTGCCCGAGGGTTTGTCAGAGCTGCTGTTTGCCGGAGTGCTCGGCAACCGCGCCTTCCGCTACCTGCGTGACGAGGACGGCTTCTGTCTGTCGGCGGATGCGGACTTCGTGATCACCGGCACCGTCTACCCGCACGAGGTCAAGCCCGAGGGGCCGTTCGGCGATCATCTCGGCTACTACTCGCTGGTGCATCCTTTCCCCGTGATGCGCGTGCATCGCGTCTACCATCGTGACGGCGCCATCTGGCCGTTCACCGTTGTCGGGCGTACGCCGCAGGAGGACACCGCGTTCGGCGCGCTGATCCACGAGCTGACCGGCTCGGCGATCCCCAACGAGATTCCCGGGCTGCACGCCGTGCACGCGGTGGACGCGGCCGGCGTCCACCCGCTGCTGCTGGCCATCGGCAGCGAGCGCTACACGCCGTTTCTCCCCGGCGAGCGCCCCCAGGAGCTGCTGACGATCGCGAACCACATCTTCGGGACCAATCAGCTCAGTCTGGCCAAGTACCTGTTCATCTGCGCCCGGGAGGACGATCCGCGGCTCGACATCCACGACGAGGCGGCGTTCCTCCAACACGTGCTCGCACGGGTGGACTTCGCGCGGGACCTGCACTTCCAGACCAACACCACGATCGACACGCTCGACTACAGCGGCACCGGCCTCAACGCCGGCTCGAAGCTCGCCATCACCGTCGTCGGTCGGCCCCGGCGCGAGCTGTGGCGCGAGGTGCCGGCACATCTGCGGCTCCCACGTTCATTCGATGCAGCAAAACTGGTGATGCCCGGCGTTCTCGCCGTCCAGGGACCGGCGTTCTCGGGATACGAGCAGGTCGAGGAGGAGATCGCGGCGCTCGACCGTGAGCTCAGCTCTCAGGACTTGTCAGGACTGCCGCTGCTCGTGCTGTGCGACGACGCCGGCTTCGTGGCCGAGACGTTGCGCAACTTCGTCTGGTGCACGTTCACGCGCAGCAACCCCTCGCACGACGTCCACGGGATCGGCAGCTTCGTTGCGCACAAGCACTGGGGATGCCGGGGACCGCTGGTGATCGACGCGCGACGCAAGCCTCACCACGCCCCGCCGCTCGAGCGCGATCCGGCCGTCGAACGCCGGGTGGACCGGCTGGGCGAGCCTGGCGCGTCGCTTCACGGGATCCTCTAACAGGCGGGCATCGACCTCAGACATTCTGCGACAAGCAAACTGCACGCGTATTGCAGGGGCCCCGCTGCCGGACGGCCGGGGTGGACGCGCGAAATGGGCGACATGGACCTTCTCTACGCACGGTGGCAGATGGGTACGTCGCTCGCCTTCCACATCATCTTCGCCGTGGTCGGCATGGCGATGCCCCTGATGATGGTCGCCGCCGAGGTCGCCTGGCTGCGCACCGGCGGGTCCGTCTACCTGGACCTTGCGAAGCGATGGTCCCGCGGCACGGCCATTCTGTTCGCGGTCGGGGCCGTGTCGGGAACCGTGCTGTCGTTTGAACTCGGGCTGCTGTGGCCGCGCTTCATGGACGCAGCGGGGCCGGTCATCGGCATGCCGTTCTCCCTCGAAGGCTTCGCATTCTTCCTCGAAGCCATCTTCCTCGGTCTGTACCTCTACGGCTGGCAGAAGCTCAGTCCCCTCGCACATGTGTTTGCCGGGATCATGGTCTCGGTGAGCGGTCCGATGTCCGCCGTCTTCGTCGTGACGGCAAATGCCTGGATGAATAGGCCGGCGGGATTCCGATTCGAGAATGGCGAGTTCATGGATATCAGGCCGTTCGCCGCGATGTTCAATCCAGCCGCCGGCGCCCAGGTCGTGCACATGGTCCTGGCCGCGTATGCCGCGGTTGGTGTGGCGGTCGCCGGCATCCACGCGCGCCTGCTGCTGCGGGACGGCCGCGACGCCTTTCACCGCCGCGCGTTCGCCATCGCGCTGGCCATCGGTCTGCCGGCCGCACTCCTGCAGCCATTGTCGGGAGACTGGTCGGGCCGCGTCGTCGCACGCACGCAGCCAGCGAAGTTCGCGGCGCTCGAGGGGCAGTTCGAGACAGAAGCCTACGCGCCGCTGCGCATCGGAGGGCTTCCCGATACCGACAGGCGCGAGACTCGATACGCCCTCGAGATTCCAGGCGGGCTCAGCTTCCTGGCCCACCACGATCCATCCGCACCGGTGACGGGGCTGAACGACATTCCGCGAGAGTTGTGGCCTCCTGTCACGCCGGTGCACCTCGCCTTTCAGGTGATGGTGGCGATCGGAGGCTGGCTGGCCCTGTTGGCGATCTGGGCTGGCGTCCTGTGGCGGCGCGGACGGCTGTTCGATTCGAGGCCGTTCCTGCGGGCGGTCTTCTGGTCCACACCGCTGGGCTTCGTCGCCATCGAGGCAGGGTGGATGGTCACCGAACTCGGGCGGCAGCCCTGGATCATTCAAGGCGTGATGCGAACGGCGGACGCCGTGACGCCGATGCCAGGTCTCATCGTGCCGTTTGTGCTGTTCACGGTGGTCTACATCGGTCTAGCGGTCGTGGTGGTACTGCTCATCCGGCGGAAGGTGCTCGAGACCGCTCCCACGGGGCGTGCCAGGTGACGACGCCCATCGTGCTCGTATCCGTGGTGGTGGTGCTGGCGCTCACCGCGTACGCGCTCCTGGGAGGCGCGGACTATGGCGGCGGCGTCTGGGACCTCCTGGCCACCGGTCGGACCGCCGATCGTCAACGCTCGACGATCGAACACGCGATCGGTCCTGTCTGGGAGGCGAATCACGTCTGGTTGATCGCCGCGGTCGTCATCGTGTTCACGGGATTCCCGGGCGCCTTCGCGGACGCGAGCACGTACCTCCACGTGCCGCTGCTGCTGTTGTTGATCGGCATCGTCTTGCGCGGATCGGCGTTCGTCTTCCGAGCGTACGGGCCCGAAGATCCTCGCCACGAACAGCTCTGGGGGCGCGTGTTCGCTATCGCGAGCATTGCCACCCCCTTCTTCCTGGGTGTGGTCGTCGCCGCCATCACGGAAGGACGCCTGCCAGCGTCGCCGGAAGGCTCGTTCACGGCGGTCTACGTCGATCCGTGGTTCACGCCGTTCTCGATAGCTGTCGGTCTGTTCACGCTGACCCTGTTTGCCTTTCTGGCAGCGGTATACCTCACCCTGGAGGCTGACGATGCCGAGGAGCGCGCGGCATTCCGGCTGCGCGCGTTGATCTCGGGTGCGGCCGTTGGCGCTTTCGCGGTCATCGTGCTGCTGCTGTCTCCAGGCGAGGTGCGGGACGCGCTGACGGCGTCCGAATGGGCGCTGCCGCTCCACGTGGCGACCGCGGCTTCCGCCCTTGCGGCTTTCGCATTTCTCTGGTTCGAGCAGTATCGACTGGCGCGCCTCGCTGCCGCAGCACAGGTGGTCTTCATTCTCTGGGGCTGGGCGTTGGCTCAGTACCCTTACGCGATCCGCCCGAATCTCACACTCGCCGATGCTGCCGCACCAACCAACGTGCTGGTCCTGCTCCTTCAGGTGCTCGCCGTGGGAGCCGTTGTCCTGATCCCCTCGCTCCT